>DASRZN010000089.1:0-7617 GCA_035686325.1 Lysobacteraceae bacterium | reverse complement strand
ACCCCGAGCACGGCCTCGGCGGCGCCGCGCATCGCGACGATCGGCGCCAGGCGCACGACTTCCTGCACGCGCAGCAGTTCGAGCGCGTAGCGATCGCCGTCGACCGACACCCGCAGCCAGCGCGCGGGTTGCGCCTGCGTCCCCGGTTCCGTGGCGTCGCGGCCCGAGGCGGGGCGCGCGTCGGGCGTTGCAGCCGGGACCGGCGACGGGGCCGGGCGCGCGCGCGCCACGGGTGTCGCGGGCGGCATGGGCGGCATGGCGGGCGCGGACGGCAGCACCGGCTCGGCGTGGCGCGCCGCGGCTTGGTCGGCGGCGGCCGGCTCGGCCGCGGCGGCGTTGGCGCGCGCGGCGTCCTCCACCGGCGCGAGCAGTGCATCGATGTAGTCGTTCACTTCGACGTCGTGTGAATGGGGAATGGCGAGGCGGTCGGTCGCGTTCATGCGGCCTCCTGCCGTTCGGCTTCGTCGCGCAGCAGCCAGACCAGCGCGCGCGCATACGCTTCCAGGCCGCGCGACTCGGGCAACTCGGCGGCGGTCAGCGCGTGCGCGTCGCGCAGGCGCGTGTCCATCGGCACCACGCCGGGCCAGACGCGCTCGCCGTGGCGCTCGCGCAGTTCCTCCAGGCTCTGCACGCCGGAGCGGGTGCGGCGGTCGAACAGGGTCGGCAGGATGTGCCGCGGCAGCGCGCGGCGGCGCGAGCGTTCGACCATGTCCGCGGTGCGCAGCATGTCGGCGAGACCGTGCAGGGCGAGCGGGTCGGTCTGGGTCGGGATCACCAGGCGGTCGGCGGCGGCGAGCGCGTTGACCATCAGCAGGCCGAGGGTGGGCGGGCAGTCGAGCAGGGCGTAGTCGTATTCGTTGCGCACGCCGTGCAGCGCGCGGCCGAGGGCGAGCCCGAGGCCGGGCTGGGTCGCGCCGCGCCGTTCCAGGGTGGCCAGCGCCGGTTGCGCGGCGACCACCTGCAGGTTGTGCACTGCGCTGTCGCGGCGCACGGCGGGGATGGCGGGCCCGTGCGCGGCGAACAGGTCGTGGCTGCCGGCCGGCGGCGGGTCGGACGGGATGCCGAAGGCGCGGGTCAGCGAGGCGTGCGGGTCGAGGTCGAGCAGCAGCACCCGCGCGCCGTCGGTGGCCAGCCCGCGCGCCAGGCACAGCGAGGTCGTGGTCTTGCCCACGCCGCCTTTCTGGTTGGCGATCGCCCAGGTCTGCATCACTGCACCCCCGCGCGCTGGCCGCCGCCGCCGTGTCGCGCGCCGTCCGCAGGCAGCGTATCCGCGCCGGCGGCCTGCCGGAGTTCGGCCGGCGCGTCGTGGGCGAGCGCGGGCTTGCTTGCCGGCCGCGGGTCCCGTGCCGGAGCGGATGCAGCCACCGGTGCCGCCGCTTCTGCCGGCGCGGCGGCGGTCGGCGCCGGCAGCGCGTCGTCCAGGTCAGCGACCACGCTGTCGGGGCCGATCGCGTCCACGCCCTGCGGCGCGGACAGGATCACCAGCAGCACGCGCCGGTTGGCGTTGCGGCCTTCCACGGTGGCGTTGTCGGCGACCGGCTGCTGCTCGCCGTAGCCGACCACCGCCAGCCGGCCGGGCGCGACGCCGTGCGCGATCATCTCGTGCACCACGCTGGCGGCGCGCGCGGCCGACAGTTCCCAGTTGGAATTGAACTGCCAGGTGTGGATCGGCTTGTTGTCGGTGTAGCCCTCCACGCGCACGGCGTTGGGCTCGCCGCGCAGGATCTTCGCGATTTCGGCGATGGTCGCCCGCGCCTTCGCGTCCGGCACCGCGACGCCGCTGGCGAACAGCACGTCGCTCTGGATCTCCACTTCGAGGTAGGTGCGCGCGCGCCGCACGGTGACCAGCTTGCGCCGCACCAGTCCGGACAGGGCCTGCTGCAGGCGATCGCCGAGCACCCGCAGCTGCTCGCCGCGTCCCTCGCTGTCGCCGCTGGCGCCGCTGCCCTTGCCCTGCGTGGGTTTGCGCCAGGCGTGGGCGAAGGTCGGCAGGTCCAGCACCTGGTGCACCACCTTCACTTCCACCGGCGGCGGCGCGGCCGGGCCGGCGGCCTTGGCGCCGGGCGTGGCGATCGACGGCCGGTCGAAGGCCGAGCCGCGCAGTTGCTGGTGGCCCAGCTGGATCGGCGCGATCGTGCGCGGGGTGCCGCCGAACGCCGCCGCCATCGCGTCGGCGAGCACGCGGTACTTGCCCTCGTTGACCGAGGACACCGCGTACATCACCACGAAGAAGGCCAGCAGCAGGGTGACGAGGTCGCCGTACGGGATCGCCCAGGCCTCGTGGTTGAGGTGCTCCTCGTGCTGCTGGTGCCGGCGCGCCATGTCAATGCACGAACCCGTTGAGCCGCGTCTCGATGTTGCGCGGGTTCTCGCCCTGGGCGATGGCGATCAGGCCCTCGACGATCATCTCGCGCTCGGCGGTCTGGCCGTGGATCACGCCCTTGAGCTTGCTCGCCATCGGCAGCAGCATCAGGTTGGCGGCGCCGATGCCGTAGATCGTCGCGGTGAACGCGGCGGCGATGCCGTGGCCGAGCTTGGTCGGGTCGGCGAGGTTCTTCATGACCGCGATCAGGCCGAGCACCGCGCCGATGATGCCCAGCGTCGGCGAATAGATGCCCATGCCCTCGAACACCTTGGCCGCGGCGAGGTCGCGCTGGCCCTGGCCGTGCAGCTCGATCTCCAGCATCTGCCGGATCGCCTCCGGCTCGACGCCGTCCACGACCATCTGCAGTCCCTTCTTCAGGAACGGGTCGGGCTGCGACTCGACCTGCGCCTCCAGCGCGAGCAGGCCCTGCTTGCGCGCCACCGTGCTCCACTCGACGATCTGCCGGACCACCGCGGCGCGGTCCTGCGACGGCGGCTGGAACACCCAGCGCACGATCTTCAGCGCGCGCCGGAAGGTGTCCAGCGGCGTCTGCAGCAGGATCGCGGCGATGGTGCCGAGGATCACGATCACGAACGCGGCCGGCGACCACAGGCTCGACAGCCCCGCGCCCTTGAGCACGCTGCCCCCCATCAGTGCCCCGATCGCGAGCACGACGCCGATGATGCTGAGTCGGTCCATTGCCTGAGTTATCGGTCGCGGGGCGGGGGGACTTGAGCGGGGAATCGGGCGGAGCGGACGCGCGACGGCGACCGCGGTTCCGGCGCGCCGGTGCGCGCCGGGAATGGCATTTCAGTGAAAGGCGCGCCCGGCGCCGGCACCACGGATGGCACGGCGAAGGCTCAGCGCTCCCGGCCCAGGCCCGTGCGCAGCAGGCCGTCGACGTCGAGGATCAGCGCCATCCGGCCGTCGCCGACCAGGCTGGCGCCGGCGTAGCCGGGCAGGCCGCGCAGGGTGCGCGGCAGCGCCTTGATCACCACTTCCTCGCGGCCGCGCACGCGGTCCACCGCCAGGCAGTAGCGCTGCTCGCCGGACTGCAGCACCACGCAGGTCTGCGCCGACAGCGGCGCCTCCGGCAGGCCCAGCCACGCGCGCAGGCTGAGCAGCGGCAGCGGGCGCTGGCGCAGGTCGAGCGTGCGCTGGCCGTCGAGCATGGTCGGCTGGCCGGGATCGGAGGACAGCACCTCGACCACCCGCACGAGCGGCAGCGCGTAGACGTCGTCCTCGAGTTCGACCAGCAGGGTCGGCAGGATCGCCAGGGTCAGCGGCACGCGGATGGTGAAGCAGCTGCCGTGGCCGACCTCGGACTGGATCTGCACGGTGCCGCTGAGCTCGCGGATCTTCGACTGCACCACGTCCATGCCGACGCCGCGGCCGGACAGGTCGCTGACCTCGTTGCGGGTCGAGAAGCCCGGCAGGAAAATCAGCTGCAGGCATTCCTCCGGCGACAGCCGCGCCGCGCTCTCGTGGTCGATCAGGCCCTTGTCGCAGGCGCTGCGGCGCAGCTTCTCCGGGTCGATGCCGGCGCCGTCGTCGCGCACGACGATGGAGACGTGGTCGCCTTCCTGCTGCGCCGACAGCCGCACGATGCCGGTTTCCGGCTTGCCGGCGGCGATGCGCCGCGCGGGCGCCTCGATGCCGTGGTCGATCGCGTTGCGCACCAGGTGCACGAGGGGATCGGACAGCGCCTCGACCAGGTTGCGGTCGAGCTCGGTGTCGGCGCCCTCGATCTCCAGTTCGACCGACTTTTCCAGCTGCCGGGCGACGTCGCGCGCCAGCTTGGGGAAGCGCGAGAAGACGCGCCCGACCGGCTGCATGCGCGCCATCATCACCGCCGATTGCAGGCGCGAGGTGGCGACGTCGAGCGAGGTGACCGCGCGATCGAGCTGTTCGTCGCGCAGGCGCGGCCGGATCGTCTTCAGCCGGTTGCGCGCGAGCACCAGCTCGCCGACCAGGTTGATCATCGCGTCCAGCCGGCGCACGTCCACGCGCACGGTGGTGTCGGTGTCCGCGGCGGCGGCGCGCGCCGGGCGTGCCGCGGGGCGCGGAGCGGGACGTGGGGCGGCGGCTGGCGCCGATGGCGGCATTGGTGCGGGCGGCGGCGGGGGCGGGGGCGACGGAGCGTCCACCGTCGCCGCCGGCGCGGTGCCGGGGATCCCGCCCTTGCCGTGCAGGCTGTCGAGCAGCGCCTCGAAGTCGAAATCGTCCTCGACCGGATCGGCGGCGCGCTCGACCGCGGCGGCGACCGCGATCGGCGTCGGGGTGGCGGCGGGCGTCGCGGCCGCGTCGGCGCCGGGCAGGCGCAGGGCGTTCAGCAGCCAGGCCGGCGGCGGATCCAGGGGCGCGCCCATCGCCACCGCGTCGAGCATGTCGGCGAGCAGGTCGATCGCCTGCTGGGTCGCGTCGAAGGCGCCGTCGTCGAGCGCGCGCTCGCCGCTGCGCGCGGCGTTGAGGCGATCCTCCACCGCGTGGCAGACGCCGACCATCTGCGGGAAGTCGAGGAAGCCGGCGCCACCCTTGATGGTGTGGAAGCCGCGGAAGACCGTGTTGAGGCAGTCGCGATCGTCCGGCGCGTGCTCGAGCATCACCATCTGCTCGCCGAGCTGGGCGACGATCTCGCGCGCCTCGACCAGGAAGTCGGCGCAGATCTCCGATACCGCGGCGGTCATCGCTACAACCCCAGCGAGGACAGCAACTGGTTGGCCTCGTCCTGGGTGGCGGGCGCGTTGTCGAGACCGGCGACCGCCGGGCCGTAGCCGTGGCCCGGTGCTCGCAGCTGCAGCGGCCGCGCTTCGCCCAGCGCGCCACCGAGGCCGGCGTGGACCTGGCGCACGAGGTCGACCACGCGCAGCAGGATCTGGCCGTTGAGGTCCTGGTAGCCCTGCGCGGCAGTCATTTCCGCGAGCCGGCTGCGGATGCCGGCCAGCGCCTCGGCCTGCTGCGCGCTCTGCGGCGGCGGCAGGCAGCCGAGCAGGGCGCGGCATTCCTCGATCATGCCGAGCGTGCGATGGCTGGCGTCCTCGCTGACGCAGACCACGTGTTCCAGTCGCGCGCAGGCGTCCGGCAGCGCCTGGCCGATGCCGGACGGGGCGCCGTCGCCGAGCGCCTGCGACAGTTCCTGCGCGAGCCGTGCCAGGCCCTGCACCAGCGGCTGGTTGCGCCACGCGATCAGGGCGTCGACGTGCGCGCGCCAGGCGGCCTCGTCGTCGTGCTCGATCGCCCACAGCGCCGCGCGCACGCGACGGACCATCTGCTGGCGCGCGTCGCGGGCCGGGGCGTCGTTCACGCGGCGTTCTCCAGCCGCTCGAAGATCTTCGCGAGCTTGTCGTTGAGGGTCGCCGCGGTGAAGGGCTTGATCACGTAGCCGTTCACGCCGGCCTGCGCGGCCTCGATGATCTGCTCGCGCTTGGCTTCGGCGGTGACCATCAGCACCGGGATCTTGGCCAGCGTCGCGTCGGCGCGGATCTGCCGCAGCAGGTCGATGCCGGGCATGCCGGGCATGTTCCAGTCGGTGATGACGAGGTCGTACGGGCCCTTGCGCAGCTCGGCGAGCGCGGTGGTGCCGTCATCCGCCTCGGCGGTGTTGAAGAAACCGAGATCGTTGAGCAGGTTCTTGACGATGCGGCGCATGGTCGAGAAGTCGTCGACGATCAGGATGCGGATGTTCTTGTCCATTGGCGAAGTCATGGGTTCGTCGGAGGGGCTATCGGCCGGCGAAGGGGGAACTTGAGGGGGTGCCGTCGCGGGACGGCTCGGCGCTGCGCGCCTCGCGCCCCCTCCCCAACCCTCTCCCGCAAGCGGGGGAGGGGGAAAAGGCTGGAAGGATTGATGATCAGTCGTCGTCGAGGGCGTCGCCGCGCCATTCGCCGAGGCGGGCGCGCAGGCGGAGCATGGCCTGGCCGTGGATCTGGCACACGCGCGATTCGCTGACGCCCAGCACCGCGCCGATCTCGCGCAGGTTCATCTCCTGCTCGTAATACAGCGACAGCACCAGCTGCTCGCGCTCGGGCAGGTGGCCGATCGCCTCGCCGAGGGCGCCGCGGAAGGCCAGGTCCTCGAACGCGCGCTGCGGGGTCATGCCCTCGTCGCGGGCCAGGCGCGGCTCGCCGTCGTGGTCCTCGATCTGCTCGTCCAGGCTCAGCAGCTGGCCGCGCGCGGCGTCCTCCAGCATGGCGTGGTAGTCGGCCAGCGACACCCCGAGCGCGGTCGCGACTTCCTGCGCGGTCGCGGCGCGGCCGGTGCGCTGCTCGACCGCGCGGGTCGCGGCGACCACGTCGCGGTAGCGCCGGTGAACCGAGCGCGGGACCCAGTCGCCGCGCCGGATCTCGTCGATCATCGCGCCGCGGATGCGGATCGAGGCGTAGGTCTCGAACGACGCGCCCTGGTCGGCCTGGAAATTGCGCGCGGCCTCGATCAGGCCGAGCATGCCGGCCTGGATCAGGTCGTCGACCTCCACGCTGGACGGCAGGCGCGCGGCGAGGTGGTGGGCGATGCGCCGCACCAACTCGGCGTGGCGCTCGACGACCTGCGCCGCATCGGCGTTGCTCTGCGCGCGATAGGCCGCGGCAGCGGACGCGTTCATGCCGCCGCGCTCCTGGCCGGCGCCGCCACCAGCCGCTCGAGGAAGAATTCGACGTGGCCGCGCGGTCCGGCCGGCGCCTGCCACTGCGCCGCGCGCCGCGCGATCTCGCGGAAGGCGAGCGCGGACGGGCTGGACGGGAAGGCCTCGACCACCGCCTCCTGGCGCTGCACCGCGCGGCGCAGCCATTCGTCGCGCGGGATCGCGCCGAGGTAGGACAGGGTGACGTCGAGGAAGCGCGCGGTGACCCGCTCCAGCTTGTCGAACAGCTGGCGGCCCTCGGCCGGATGGGTGACCTGGTTGGACAGCACCTGCACCCGGCTGACGCCGCGCTCTCGGCTGAGCACCTTGATCAGCGCGTAGGCGTCGGTGACCGAGGCGGGTTCGTCGCACACGACCACGACCACGTCCTGCGCGGCCTGGCAGAAGGTCAGCACGCCGTCGGCGATGCCGGCGGCGGTGTCCACCACCATGGTGTCGATCGGCAGGTCGAGCTGCGAGATCGCATGCACCAGGCCGACGTGCTCGCGCGCGCTGAGCTCGGCCATGTGCCGCTTGCCGGACGCGGACGGCACCACCCACAGCCCGTTCGGGCCTTCCAGCACGGTGTCGGCGAGTTCGCAGCGGCCGGCCATCACGTCGGCGAGGGTGAAGC
>DASRZN010000088.1:0-6237 GCA_035686325.1 Lysobacteraceae bacterium | reverse complement strand
GCCAGCGTCGGTGCCAGCATCGGCCGCGGCGCCAACCGTCTCGGCGTGTCGGTCGGCAGCGGCCACGACACCCTGCCCGCCTGGTTGACGCCCGGCCGCAACGGCGCCCGCGTCGACGCCAACGACCTGACCGTGGTCGCGCGCCGCGACCTCGGCACCCAGGGCTACGTGTCCCTGGCCGGCACCCTGGCCAAGGCCCGGCTGGTGTCCGCCGACGAGATGCCAGCCCTCGCCGACCGCTGGAACAGCCGCAGCCTGACCCTGGGCGCCGGCACCGGCGCCTTCGGCGCCAGCATCGTCGGCCACGTCGTCGACGCCCCCGGCCAGGAGAAGTGGGAGGCCTTCGGCCTCGGCCTGACCTGGCGCACCCCGTGGAGCGGCCAGCTCACCGTCGGCGCCGACAACGTCGTCACCCGCGGCAAGAATCCGTTCGCCCCGACCGCGGCGGGCGACGAGGAAGGCGCGGTTCCCTACGTCCGCTACGAACAGGATCTCTGACTCGTTCAGAGAGCGCCTCGCGCGGCCGGTTTTGGAAGCCCGGGATTGTGCATTGCAGCACGGTTTTTCGGCGCTTTAACGACACTTTAATTTCTCTCCAACGGGGGCTACTATCGGCCCCGGCCTTGCCGCTGTTGGTGTCTTCCTTGACCCAGCCGGGGAGGTTCCCATGGGAAATACCCAAGACGACTTGGAGAGAGAGATGACCTTGAAGACCACCAAGCTCCGCGACGCGATCACCTTCGCGCTCGCCGTGGGCGCAACGGCCACGGCCGGGATGGGTGTCGCCTTCGCGCAGGATGCCGCTCCGGCGGATCAGGCGACGGCCCCCGCCGAACAGCAGGCCGCCACCCTCGACCGCATCGAGGTGACCGGTTCGCGCATCCGCCGCGTCGACGCCGAAAACGCCAGCCCGGTCGTGACCATCGACCGCGCCGCGATCGAGAAGACCGGCAAGCTCACCATCGGCGACCTCGTGCAGGAACTGCCGAACATCGCCGGCGCCGCGACCAACCCGCAGGTCAACAACGGCGGCGGCACCGGCGCGTCCACCATCGACCTGCGCGGCCTCGGCTCGCAGCGCACGCTGGTGCTGATCAACGGCCGCCGCGTCGTCCACCAGGGCGGCAACGACGGCGGTGCCGACGTCAACGCGATCCCGGCTTCGGCCGTCGAGCGCATCGAAGTGCTGACCGTCGGCGCTTCGTCGGTGTACGGCTCCGATGCCGTCGCGGGCGTCGTCAACTTCATCATGCGCAAGGACTTCGAAGGCCTGCAGGCCTCGATCGACTACGGCATCTCCAGCCGTGACGACGGCCAGCGCCAGGGCGGCTCGCTCACCTTCGGCCAGGTCGGCGACCGCGGCAACATCATCGCCGGCGTCAACTACAACAAGTTCGACGCGATCTCGTCTGGCGACCGCGACTACTCGAAGGACGCGACCTACCTGTACGGCGGCTACGTCACCGTGCTGGGTTCCAGCCGCAACCCGCGCGGCTTCATCGCGCTGCCGGACGGCAACCCGACCGTCGACGCGCTGGGCTGCAACAACGTCACCCTGATCCCCGGCGCCGCCGGCACCGATCCGATCAACGACTACCGTTGCTACGTCGGTTCCGCTGACGCCTACAACTACCAGGCGGTCAACCTGGTGATGACCCCGCAGGAGCGCACCAACGCGTTCTTCCTGGGCAACTACCAGATGACCGACGACGTCAACGGCTTCATCGAGTACTACCACAACAAGACGTCGGCGAACTTCGCGATTGCCGCGCTGCCGTTCGACGCCCGCGGCGACGCGGTGGTGATCTCGGCCGACAACTTCTACAACCCGTTCGGCGTGGACTTCGGCCGCAACGACACGATCAACGGCCAGGACTTCCGCACCCGCTGGACCTCGGTCGGCCAGCGCCGCTCGCTGTACAACACCACCACCGACCAGCTGGTCGCCGGCCTGGAAGGCTTCCTCGGCGAGACCTGGAAGTGGGACTTCGCGCTGAACTACGGCCACATCTCGCAGTACAACCAGAGCTACGGCTACATGGACTACGCCGGTCTGGCCGACGCGCTGGGTCCGTCGTTCCTCGATCCGGCCACCGGCACCGTCACCTGCGGCACGCCGACCAACCCGATCCCGCTGACGGCCTGCACCCCGCTCAACGTCTTCAACATCAACGATCCGCAGACGATCGCCACCCTGTCGGCGTTCGAGTCGCGTCCGATCTACTCCACCACCTACGTGCAGCGCGGCTTCGAGGCCAACGCCTCGGGCGAGCTGTTCGACCTGCCGGCGGGCGCCGCCCAGCTGGCGTTCGGCGCGGCGTGGCGCAAGGAGTACCAGCGCAGCGAGGTGGACTACACCGCGATCGCGCGTCCGGACGGCACCTGCTCGATCTCGCAGGAAGCCTGCTCGACCCCGCTGGCCGGCGGCTTCGACGTCGGTGAGCTGTACGCCGAGCTGTTCGTCCCGGTCCTGAAGGACGTGGCCTTCGCCAAGGCGCTGAACGTCACCTTCGGCACCCGCTACTCCGACTACAGCAACTTCGGCGGCACCACCAACAGCAAGCTGCAGGTGGAATGGCGTCCGATGGACGACCTGCTGCTGCGCGGCACGGTGGCCGAGGTCTTCCGCGCGCCGAGCATCGGCGACCTGTTCGCGGGTCCGCAGGGCAACGCGCCGACGGCGGACGATCCGTGCGTGGGCTACACCAACGACCCGGCGCATGCCGCGGCCTGCGGTCCCGCCACGGGCGCCACCAACATCCCGGCGGGCGGCATCACCGCGACCGGCCTGAGCCAGACCAACGGCGTGGTGTCCGGTTCGGTCGCCGCGGGTTACGACCTGCAGCCCGAGCAGGGCAAGTCGTTCGACTGGGGCCTGGTGTATGACCCGAGCTGGCTGCCGGGCTTCTCGGCGAGCCTCGACTACTGGCGCATGTTCCTGGACGACAACATCGTCACCGTCGGCGCGCAGACCGTGCTCAACGCCTGCTACAACGACAACGCCAGCCCGTTCTGCCCGTTCATCAACCGCTTCACGGACGGCCAGATCAACTTCATCGCGCAGCCGACCGTCAACCTCGGTCGCCTGGACGTGAAGGGCTGGGACCTGGCGCTCCGCTACCGCCTGCCCGACACCGCGTTCGGCAGCTGGACCTTCGGTCTGGACACCACCTACATCGCGCGTTGGGACAACGACGTCGATACGGGCAGCGACCTGGATCCGATCGTGCACATCGCCGGCCACTACAACAAGGATTACGGCATGTACTCGCGTATCCGTGGCCGCCTGTTCACCAACTGGTCCATGGGTGACTGGAGCGCGAGCTGGCGCATGCGCTACATCGGGCCGTTCGACCTCGGCAACGCGGACGTCCGCCAGGGCACCAGCGCCGACGGCGGCATCCCGGGCGTCGAGCTGAACTACGGCAGCTACTCGCTGCACAGCGTCAACGTCGGCTACGCGCTGCCGTCGATCAACTCGCGGATCGAGGTCGGCGTGGACAACGTGTTCGACAAGCAGCCGCCAATGATGTTCCAGAACAACGTGCTCAACGCCAATACCGACGTCAGCAGCTTCGACGCGGTCGGCCGCTACTTCTGGGCCCGTTACACCGTCAAGTTCTGATCCATCGAGGCAATTGCTAGACTTCGGGGCCGCACGGGAAACCGTGCGGCCCTTTTCTTTGCGGGGCTTCCATGCAGGCCAGCTCGCTGGACGATGCCATCGCCGCCTACCGGACCGGCCGCTTCGGCGATGCCGCGCTGGGCTGCCGGCGGGTGCTGGAGTCGCGCCCGGCCGACGAAGGCGCGCTGACCGTGCTGGCGATGGCCGAACACGCCGCGGGCCGCCATGCGGAGGCGGCCGAAGCGTTCGAGGCCCTCACCCGCGCCTACCCGCGGATCCCCGAATATTGGGCCAACCTCGGCTACATGCTGCGCCTGGCTGGCCGCTACCCCGAGGCGGAAGCGGCCTTCGAGCGCTCGCTGGAGATCGCGCCGAGAGCGGCCAGCACGCTCGCCAACCTCGGCCTGCTGATGCTGGACATGGGCCGGCTCGGTGCGGCCCGGCATCGCTTCCTGGACGCGGTGGAGGCCGACCCGACCTTCCTGCCCGGCGCCATCCACGCGGCGATCGCCTGCTTCGAGTGCGGCGACCTGCGCCGCGCCGAGCAGCTGATTCCGCCGCGCGAGCGCTGGAGCGAGGCCGAGGGCGAACTGCGCCACGACCTGGCGATGGCGCTGATACACGTCGGCCGCACCGACGACGCCGAGCAGGTGCTGGACCCGCGCACGCTCGGGGCCGGCGACGGCCGCGCGCTGGCGCGCCTGGCGATGCTGCGCGAGCGCACCAACCGCCTCGACGAGGCCCGCGCCCTGCTCGACCGCGTGCGCGCCACGCCCGGCGCGGACGATCCCGACCTGCGCAGCGACATCCTGACCGTGGAGGGCGCGCTGGCGATGCGCGCGAAGGACTATCCGCGCGCCAAGTCGCTCACGGAGGAACTGCTGGCCGGCAAGCTGCCGGACACGGCGCGCGCGAGCGCGTTGTTCACCCTCGGCGCGATCGCCGACAAGCAGGGCCACCCGGACGCGGCCATGGAGGCGCTGGCCCAGGCGCACGCGATCCACTTCGCGCTCGCCGCCGAGATCGTGCCGACGGTCGCCCTCGGCGACGAGGAACCGCTGCAGGTCGCGACCCGCCTGATGCGCCCGGAGGAGTGCGGCTTCGCCGCGGCGCGCGAGGCCGAGGGCCCGCAGCCGGTCTTCATCGTCGGCTTCCCGCGCTCGGGCACGACCATGCTGGAGCAGATGCTCGACGCCCACCCGGCCTACGTCTCGATGGACGAACAGCCGATCCTGCAACGCTGCATCGAGGAGATGCAGGCGCTCGGCCACGACTACCCGCACCAGCTCGACCGCCTGTCCACCGACCAGCTCGCGCGCATGCGCGCGGTGTACTGGCGGGAGGTCGACCGGATCCTCGAAGTTGGTCCAGGACAGACCCTGGTCGACAAGAACCCGCTCAACCTGCTGCGGCTGCCGGTGATCCGGCGGATGTTCCCGGCCGCGCGCATCATCCTCGCGCTGCGCCATCCCTGCGACGTGCTGCTCAGCTGCTACATGCAGAACTTCCGCTCGCCCGCCTTCATGGTGCTGTGCTCCAGCCTGGAGCGGCTGGCGAAGAGCTACGCCAACGCGATGCGCAACTGGATCCACCACCAGGACCTGCTCCGGCCGGAGGTGCTGCAGCTGCGCTACGAGGACACCGTGTCGGACTTCCCGGCGCAGGTCGAGCGGATCGCCGGGTTCCTTGGGATCGAGGACCGCGAGCCGCTCGCCCGCTTCTCCGAGCACGCCGCGCGCAAGGGCTACATCAGCACGCCCAGCTACTCGCAGGTGATCGAGCCGGTCAACACCCGCGCGGTGGCGCGCTGGCACGCCTACCGGCGGCACTTCGACGCGGCGCTGCCGATCCTGCAGCCGATCGCCGAGCACTGGGGTTACGACTTCGCATGAGCAGGCAGGCGCTCGCCGACTACGTCCGCGTGTACGACGATGCGCTGCCGGCGCCGTTCTGCGCCCAGCTGGTGGGGAACTTCGAGCGGACCGTCGCCCAGCACTTCCGCAACGGTCGCGGCGTGCGCGCGGGGCTGGAGGACAGCGAGTGGACCGAGCTCGACGTCGGCCGGCTGGGCGACGATGCCTTCCGTGGATTCTTCCTGTCGCGGATCGAGCAGGCGCTGACCCGCTACAACGCCGACGTCGGCCTGCGCATCCCGGTGCCGATGCGGCCGCGCACCGATCGGCTGATCCTCAAGCGCTACCGGCCGGGCGGACAGGAAGGCTTCCAGCTGCACTTCGATTCGCTGGACGAGGTCTGCGGCCGCTACCTGGTGTTCCTGTGGTACCTCAACGACGTCGCCGAGGGCGGCGAAACCGAGTTCCCCGACCTCGGCATCAAGGTCGCGCCGCGCGCGGGCCGGCTGCTGGTGTTCCCGCCCTACTGGATGTACCAGCACGCGGGGCTGCCGCCGGTCAGCGGCGACAAGTACATCCTCTCGACCTACCTGATGTTCTGACCGTCAGCGGGTGCCGGCGGCGGCGTTGAAGTCGCCGATGCGCTCGACCAGGTCGCCCAGCGCGATCCGCTCGGGTTCCTCGAGGTAGGGATTCCAGGTGTCGAGGATCATGACCACCCGGGTCTCGTCGCTGCGGTTCCAGGCCTCGTGCTGCATG
>DASRZN010000087.1:0-9496 GCA_035686325.1 Lysobacteraceae bacterium | reverse complement strand
GACGTTCATGGCGATGTCGAGCTCGATCTCGCGCTCGTCGAGGGCACCGGCGCGCAGCTGGCGGCGCAGCTTGGCGCGGGTCTCGTTGTCCTCCGGCGCCGGCTCCTCCTCGCCCTCGCTGGCGCTGAAGCCGAACACGGTGGCCGGCGCGCGGCGCGGCAGCAGGGCGTCGAGGATGCGGTCCTCGGCGCGTTCCTCGGCCTGGGTGCGCACCCGCGCCTTGGCCTGCGCGCGGTACATCTTGACCGCGGTGTCGGCGAGGTCGCGCACGATCTGCTCGACGTCCTTGCCGACGTAACCGACCTCGGTGAAGCGGGTCGCCTCGACCTTGACGAACGGCGCGTTGGCCAGCGTCGCCAGGCGCCGCGCGATCTCGGTCTTGCCGACGCCGGTCGGGCCGATCATCAGGATGTTCTTGGGGATGACCTCGTCGCGCATCTCCGGGTCGAGCTGCATGCGCCGCCAGCGGTTGCGCAGGGCGATCGCGACCGCGCGCTTGGCCGACTGCTGGCCGACGATGTGGCGGTCGAGCTCCTGCACGATCTCGCGCGGGGTCATGGTGGCGGACGAGTTCTCGATCCTGTGCATGGAAGGTCCTGTGCGGGGGAACCGCGCGCGGGCCGGGGCCGCGGCGCCGGGATGTCAGAGTTCTTCGACGACGATGTTGCGGTTGGTGTAGATGCACACGTCGCCGGCGATCTTCAGCGATTCCTCGACGAGGCTGCGCGCGTCGAGTTCGGTGTGCGCGACCAGCGCGCGCGCCGCCGACAGCGCGTAGGGACCGCCGGAACCGATCGCGATGATGCCGTCCTCCGGCTCGATCACGTCGCCGGTGCCGCCGACGATCAGCGAGGTTTCCTTGTCGGCCACCGCGAGCAGCGCCTCGAGCTTGCCGAGCCGGCGCTCGGTGCGCCAGTCCTTGGCGAGCTCGACCGCGGCGCGGGTGAGCTGGCCGTGCTTCTCCAGTTTCGACTCGAACAGTTCGAACAGCGTGAACGCGTCGGCGGCGGCGCCGGCGAAGCCCGCCAGCACCTGGCCGTCGCGGCCGAGCCGGCGCACCTTGCGCGCGTTCGCCTTCATCACCGTGTTGCCGAGGGTGACCTGGCCGTCGCCGCCGACCGCGACGCGCCCGCCGCGGCGCACCGAGACGATGGTCGTGGCGTGGAAGACAGTGGGATTGCGGCTGGGATCCATGCGGCCTCCGGGGCGTGAACTCCGGAGGTGGGGCCGGCGGTCGCCGGTTCAAGCGGCGGGCGGCGCCGCGGTCAGGCGGCAGAGAGCCGGCCCTCACCCTCGCGCTGCGCGCTCGACCTCTCCCGCAAGCGGGAGAGGTGAAAACCGTCGTTCCCCCTCTCCCGCCCGCGGGAGAGGGTTGGGGTGAGGGCAAGCCGCGGCGCAACTACGCCAGGCGCACCGCGGCCGGCGGCAACGCGGCGACGCCGGTCAGTACCCGCCGCATCGCTTCGAACGCGCGCGCGAGCTGGCGGAACAGCTCGGCGTAGCCGGCGCGCGTCGCATCGGCGACCGCGTCGTAGGCGGACTGCCCGATCGCCGCGTAGTAGCCGGGCGTGACCCGCCTCCGGTGCGCGGCCTGCGGGTACAGGCCGGCGACCAGCAGGCAGCGGTCGCCGACGTCGCGCAGCGCGTCGGCGCGCACGCTGCCGACCAGGTCCAGGCCCTGCAGCCATTCCAGCGCCAGCGTGCGGCCGGCCAACACGCGGTCGCCCTGGTGGCGCTGCAGCAGGAACACGAGGTAGCTCTCGATCGTTTCGGGCAGCGGCGTGTGCGCGCGCTGCGCGCCCTCGCGCACCAGCTCGACCCACAGTTCCAGCGGCGCGCCCAGCCGCAATGCCTGCGCTTCCGTCATCGTGTCCCCCGTGGCGGTGGCCTGGTGCCAGCGAACCACGCCGGCGACGCGGCGACCGCGCGCGCCGTCACGCAACGGCGTGCCAGGCGCGCAAAAGCGCGCGGCGCGGCCGATCGCTCCGGCCGCGCCGCGCATTCACGCATCGCCGGCTAGCGTCAGCGCGCCAGCTCGTTCCACAGGAAGCGGTAGGTCAGCGCCCACATGTGCGCGGCCTGCTTGTTGGTCGCGCCGGCGCCGTGGCCGCCCTCGGTGTTCTCGTAGTAACGCACGTCCTTGTCGGCGGCGAGCATCTTCGCCGCCATCTTGCGGGCGTGACCGGGATGCACGCGGTCGTCGCGGGTGGTCGTCCAGATGAAGGTCGGCGGGTAGTCCTTCGCCGGGTCGAACAGCTGGTACGGCGAGAACGTCCGGATGTACTCCCAGTCCGCGGTGTCCGGATCGCCGTACTCGGCCATCCAGGACGCGCCGGCCAGCAGGTGGCTGTAGCGCTTCATGTCCAGCAGCGGGACCTGGATCACCACCGCGCCGAACAGCTCCGGGTACTGGGTCAGCATGTTGCCGGTGAGCAGGCCGCCGTTGCTGCCGCCCATGATGCCGAGGTGCGCCGGCGAGGTGATCCTGCGCGCGACCAGGTCCTGGGCGACCGCGGCGAAGTCCTCGTACGCCTTGTGCCGGTTGGCCTTGAGCGCGGCCTGGTGCCAGCGCGGGCCGTACTCGCCGCCACCGCGGATGTTGGCGACCACGTACACGCCGCCCTGCTCGATCCAGCCCTTGCCGACCGTGCCCGAGTACGACGGCGTCAGCGAGATCTCGAAGCCGCCGTAGCCGTACAGCAGGGTCGGCGCGCTGCCGTCGTGCTTCAAACCTTTCGGATGCACGATGAAGTACGGCACCCTGGTGCCGTCCTTGCTGGTCGCGAAGTGCTGCTCCAGCACCGCCTTCGACGCGTCGAAGAAGGTCGGCATCGTCTTCAGCGTCTCGCGCGAGTCCGGCTTGCCGGGCTCGGCCAGCACCAGCGTGGTCGGCGTCAGGTAGTTGGTGGTGGTGATCCAGACCTGGTCGCTCTCGTCGGCGTCCACGGCGTTGACGCTGGTGGTGCCGAGCGCGACCGCGCCGACGTCCAGCGGCTGCGAGCTCCAGCCATCCGCGCCGTGGCGGAACAGGAACAGCTTGTTCTGCACGTTGTCGAGCACGTTCAGCACCAGCTGCGACTTGGTCATCGTGGCGCCGGCCAGCGACGTGGTCTCGGTCGGCGCGAACAGCACGTCGAAGTCGCGCTTGCCGGCCATGAAGTCGTCGAAGCGGGTGAGGATGAAGGCGCCGGCCGGGTAGGTCTTGCCGCCCACGGTCCACGGCTCGCGCAACTCCAGGCCCAGCCACTCGCGCTGCACCGACTTCTGCGCCGAGTTCGGCACGTCGACCTTGGTCAGGCTGCCGTCGGCGCCGCGCAGGTACAGCTCGTCGTTGTAGAAAGCGATCGTGCGGGTGACGAAGTCACGCTCGAAGCCGGGCGTGTCGTCGTGGCCGGCGGCGATGTACATGTCGTCCGGCCTGCCCTCGTACACGACCTTCGCCTCGGCCAGCGGGGTGCCGCGCGTCCACTCCTTGACGATGCGCGGGTAGCCCGACGACGTCATCGAGCCCTCGCCGAAGTCCGTGTAGACGTAGACGCGGTCGCGGTCGATCCAGCCGAGGCCGCCCTTGGACTCCGGCCGGTAGAAGCCGTCCTTGACCCAGCTCTTGCTGGTGAGGTCGAACTCGCGGGTCACGTCGGCGTCGGCGCCGCCGCGCGAAAGCGC
This sequence comes from Lysobacteraceae bacterium, assembly GCA_035686325.1. Taxonomy (GTDB): domain Bacteria; phylum Pseudomonadota; class Gammaproteobacteria; order Xanthomonadales; family Xanthomonadaceae; genus JABFWF01. The sequence continues at coordinate 5,830 of DASRZN010000087.1, read as the reverse complement.
GACCAGGCAGCGCTCGTAGGCCGGGCGCAGGCATTCGGCGCCGTGCCAGACCCAGTTCTCGTTCTCGGCCTTGTTGAGCGCGTCGAGGTCGATCAGCACTTCCCACTTCGGATCCGGCTTGCGGTACTCGGCGAGCGTGGTGCGTCGCCACAGGCCGCGCTGGTGCTCCGCGTCCTGCCAGAAGTTGTAGTAGTAGTCGCCCATCTTGGCGACGAAGGGGATCTTCGCGTCGGAATCGAGGATCGCGCGGATCTCGCCTTCCAGTTGGTCGAAGGCCGGCGCGCCGGCGAGCTCGGCGTCGGTGCGCGCGTTCTGTTCGCGTACCCACTGCATCGGCTTGTCGCCGGTGACGTCCTCGAGCCAGAGGTAGGGATCGGCGGGCTGGGGGGACGCGGTCTGGGACACGGCGGGCTCCTGCGGTGCGGCGAAGGCTGGCGCGAGCGCCAGGCCGGCGGCCAGGGCCAGGAGGTGGCGGGCGGGAGTCGGCATGCGGCCTCTCGTCGGGTGGGGATGGAACCCCCAACCCTAGCAAAACCGCGCGCGCCGCGGCCGTGCCCGCGGTCATGCCGCGGGCACGCGTCGCATGGCGTCAGGCCGCGCGCGCGAGGCGCGGTTCCGGCGCACGCCGCCAGCGCCGCGCCTGCGCCCCGCGCCGGCGGCGCGGCAGTTCGCGCGCGGCGGCCGTCGCGCGTTGGCGCGCGGGCAGGCGGAAGCGGTGCAGCGCCCACAGGCTGGCCAGCGGCATCGCCACCAGCCACAACGCACCGGCGCCGAACCAGGCGCTGCCCGCGCGCAGCGCCGGCACGCACAGCACCAGCACCACGCCGATGGCGACGGTGCGGCGCAGGATCAGGTCGAGGCGGCGCAGGGTGCGCGCGGCGGGATCGCGGTCGGTCGGCATGACAGGCTCCGGTCGGTTGGACGGGAGCGCAGGCTGGCCGGCCTGCATCTCAAGGATTGCGAAGGTGTCGCGACGTTGCACACTCACCCCCACCCCGACCCTCCCCCGCAAGCGGGGGAGGGGGCAAAGGCAAGAGCGCCCTCACCCCAACCCTCTCCCGCAAGCGGGAGAGGGGGACAACCGGGACAGCGCGGCTGCTGTTGCTGTCACCTCTCTCGCAAGCGGGAGAGGGGGACAACCGGGACAGCGCGGCGCTCCCCTTGCTTTCACCTCTCCCGCTTGCGGGAGAGGTCGAGCGCACAGCGCGAGGGTGAGGGTGCGGCTGTTGGCGACTCTCTCACCCCCACCCCAACCCTCCCCCGCTTCACGGGGGAGGGAGAAAAAGCGCGCGTCAGCGCTTGCGCGCGACCACCGTCAGGCCGATCAGGCGCGACACCACCGTTGCGATGTAGCCGACGCCGGCGAACTGCTCCAGCATCACCAGCGCCCGCGCCGGCGAGCTGACCGGGATGATGTCGCCGGCGCCGGTCGCCGAGAGGTTGGTGAAGCTGAGGAACAGCAACTCCATCCAGGTGCGCCGGCGTTCGGGCTCCAGGCCGGTGAAGCTGCCCGGCACCCACGACTGGCAGACGAAGTAGGCGTAGGCGAACCCCCACGCCAGCAGGGTGAACGCCGCGCCGGCGGCGAACAGGTCGTCGGTGCTGACGTGCGGGTCGCGCAGCATGTAGGCGATCAGGGTGCCCGCCGCGTAGAAGTACAGGATCGCTTCCAGCGACGCGGACCACGGCAGGATCGCGCGCTCGTCGAGAGCGATGCTGGTCGCCGTGAGCAGCACCGCCGGGATCGCCAGCATCCACGCAATGCGGGTGCTGGCGTGGCCGCGGCTGACCACCCACACCGCCAGCGGGATCACCACCAGCGCGACCGCGCCGAACAGCAGCCGCCCCTCCGAGGTGTTGTCCATCGCCGGGTACAGCATCAGGCTGAGCAGCTGCGCGGCCAGCAGCAAGGCCGAGGGGTGGCGACGGGCGAGGAGCCGAAAGGGGTGGAAGGCGAGGCGCATCGGCGAAGCCTAACCGCTGGCGGGGCGGCGAGGCGTGTCGAGGCGCGGCACGGCGACGCCCCGCCCCGTAGAGCGGAGCTTGCTCCGCTGGCTTCTGCGTGGCGGCGCCGCGGAGCAGCTCCGCTCTATGGTTTGTCGCGGCAAAAACAGCGGAGCAAGCGCCGCTCCACGGCATGGCGCGGTCAGGACATCGGATTCGGCGGCGGCGCCGGGTCCGGCGGCAACGGGATGAACTCGCCGTGGTCCAGGTCGGGCAGTTTGATGCGGCCGGCGCGCCAGTCGGCCTTGGCCTGCTCGATGCGTTCCGGGCGCGAGGACACGAAGTTCCATTCGATGAAGCGCGGGCCGAGCGGTTCGCCGCCGAGCAGCATCAGCAGCGCCGGCGTCACGGCCTGCAGGTCGGCCGGCCCGGGCCGGAACACCAGCATGCGGCCGGCACCGTGGCGCACGCCGCCCGCCTCGATCTCGCCGTCGACGACGTACACCGCGCGCTCCGGATACTCGTCCGGCAGCCGCAGCCGCGCGCCGGGCTGCAGCACGCAATGCAGGTAGCACAGCGGCGAATGCGTGCGCACCGTCGCGCGCGCGCCGAATGCGGCGCCGGCGACCAGCCGCATCCACGCGTCGCCGTCCTCCAGCACCGGCAACGCGTCGCGGCCGTAATGGTGGAACGCGGGATCGCCCTCCTCGTCCGCTTCCGGCAATGCCACCCAGGCCTGGATGCCGTGCATCGGCCCGCCTTCGGCGCGCGCGCGCTCGAAGCGCTCGGAGTGGGTGATGCCGCGTCCCGCGGTCATCCAGTTGACCTCGCCCGGGCGGATCGGCTGCTCGGAGCCGACGCTGTCGCGGTGCATGATCTCGCCCTCGAACAGGTAGGTGACCGTCGACAGCCCGATGTGCGGATGCGGACGCACGTCCACGCTGCGCGGGATGCCCGGGGCGAAATCGATCGGCCCCATGTGGTCGAAGAAGATGAAGGGGCCGACCATGCGCCGGCCGGCGACCGGCAGCACGCGCCCGACCTCGAAGCCGCCAAGGTCGCGGCGGCGCTGTTCGATGACACGTTCCAGCATGACGTCCCCGCTACAGGTTGGTGAAATCGGGCGGCGCTTCGCTGGCCAGCGGCTGCACGCCCGACAGGGTCGACGCCGCATCGCGCGGGCAGTTGCCGACGACGAACGCCGTCATCGACAGCGAGCCGTAGGCATAGCCGTCGACCAGCACCTTCGGCGCCTCGTTCGCCTCGGCGGCGAAACCGGTGACGTACAGCAGCGGCAGGAAGTGTTCCGGGGTCGGCGCCGCCATCGCGTAGTCGCGGTGCGCCACCAGCGACGGCGCTTCGCCGGGACGGGTGGTGACGATCTCGCGCGCGCGCTCGTCGAAGCGGCGCGCCCAGTCGAAGCCGGCGTCCGGCTGCCGCCAGTCGATCGCGCGCAGGTTGTGCACGACGTTGCCGCTGCCCAGCACCAGCACGCCGCTGCGGCGCAGCGCCGCCAGCTTCGCGCCGATCCGCGCGTGGTACTCGGGCGGCTGCTGGGCGTGGATCGACAACTGCACCACCGGCACGTCGGCCTCGGGGAAGACGTGCACCAGCACCGACCAGGTGCCGTGGTCCAGGCCCCAGCTGTCGTGGTCGGCGCCGACGTAGTCGGGCGCGACCGCGTCGGCGACTTCCTCCGCGAGCTCCGGCAGCCCCGGCGCCGGATAGCGCATCGAGAACAGTTCCGGCGGGAAGCCGTAGAAGTCGTGGATGGTGCGCGGCATCGCCATCGCGGTGACCGCGGTGGTGTTGACGTACCAGTGGGCGGACACCGCCAGCACCGCGCGCGGCCGGGCCGGCAGCGACGCGCCGAAAGCGCGCCAGGCGTCGCTGTAGCGGTTGCGCTCCAGCGCGTTCATCGGACTGCCGTGGCCGAGGAACACGGCGGGCATCGGGGTGGCCATGCTTGGGCTCCGGACGGGCCGGCCCACCTTAGCGCGGACGCGGCGCGGACGTCGTCACGGCGCGGGCGGGGGCGCGTCCGGATCGGTCGGCGGCGTCGGCGTGTTGTCGGTCGGCGACTCGTCCGGCGCGTCGGCGGGCGCGGTGCCTTCCGGCAGCGCGGTCGCGTCGGGCGGCGGACCTTCGACGTCGTCGCTGCGGCAGGCGCCGAGCACGAGCGCGGCGCAGCAGGCAAGGAGGATCGGGAGGGTGCGGAGGGCGTGCATGGGCGTTCCCGGCATGGCGGGTCGCCAGCCTGCGCCGGCGCGGATGAACGCCGCGTCCGCAGCGCGCACTTCGGTGCAAGGCGGGTTGCCGGGTCCCGGCGGAGCGCGCGCGGGGCCCGCTGTCGGGTCGCGGACGACCAGCCGCAGGCCCACGTGGAGAAGCAGCCGCGGCGCCGCCGGGCGCGGGGCCGGGCCCGGGCGAATCGCGCCCGGGCCCGTGGCGATTCAGACGCCGTCGCCCGGGAGGACGGTCAGTTCCGCCTGCTGCTCCGGCGAGGACGTCTTCCACCGCTCCATGTAGTCGGCACGCTTTTCCGCGACGCTGGCTGCATGTTCGCGGTACCAGGTCTCGGCGGCGGGGCTCTTCTCGACGAAATAGGTACCGGCCTGCCACTCGCGGAAGTCGTCGGAACGCAGGCTGTACTTCGCCGCCGGGTCGTCGTGGATCGGCAGCAGCGAGAAGCGCGCTTTCCACACGCCCATGCGCGGACTGACCAGGATGTAGTACGTCTTGCCCGGATCGAGGGTCGCGTTGACGAAATCCGCGTTCTCGCCGATCACCATGAACAGGTGCTTGCCCGGCTCGGCCTGCCAGGCCACCTTGGTATTGGCCGACACGATGCCGATGAACTCCTCCCCGGGACCGGTCGCGTCGTAGACCGACGCCTGGATCCCGCCGCCGTAATTGGACGGTCGCATGAACACCACCAGCGCCTTGTCCGGCGCCGGCGTGGGCGATGCCGCGGTGCTGCGGGTCATGTAGTCGGACGTGGCCACGCAACCGGTGAGCGGCAGCGCGGCGAGCAATGCGACGAGCACGAACAAACGCTTCATGGAACCTCCGGCCGTGGCCTTCGTGGTTGGAATGGGTGGCGCGGGACTCGCCCGGGCGGCGAAGTGCGCGCCTCTAGCCGCCGAAGCCGATCAGGCGCTGGAACTCGGGCAGCAGCTGCTCGAAGCTGTCGATCTGGCTGCGGACGTAGTCGGCCTGCGCCGTGTGCACGACTTCGAAGTCGAAGTGCAGGAACGGATCGCGCTCCTCGTCGAGGAAGGCGCGCGCGTAGCGGTAGTCGCGGTTGAAGCCGTTGATGACGGCGTCGGTCGTGCCCTCGGGAAGGTCGAAGCCGGCCGAGAACTGCAGCGAATTGCAACGATGCGCGGGATCGCAGTCGTAGAACAGGATCGCGACGTTCACCCCGCCCATGCCGGTGCGCACCAGCGGGTCGCCCTCGCCGTCGGCCTCCAGCTGCGCGCGGTAGCCCGCGTCCTGCAGGATCGCCGCCAACTCCGGCCCGGTGATGCCCTGTGCCTGCACCGGCGTCGTCGCCTGCGCCGCGCCCACCACCGTCGCCGCCAGCACGGCGGCCAGCACGCTTACCGTCCTGCCCATCGCCCACCCTCCCCCTGGTTCGGGCCATTGTGGCGCAAAACGTGGGTGACCGCCGGTCACGTCTCCCGTCCTGCGCCGGGCCGGCGGTACCCTCGCGGCGACGCCGTCGCGGGGAGTCGCCGATGCAGATCCACCGCAACAACCTCGACCTGGTCCGCTTCGACGCGGCGGTCGCGCGGTATCCGGCCGCGCGCCGGGCGCTGTGCTTCGGCGACTCATGGTTCCAGTACGTGCCGCACCCGACCGACCTCAACAAGCAGATCGCGCG
>DASRZN010000086.1:0-3812 GCA_035686325.1 Lysobacteraceae bacterium | reverse complement strand
GCGCCACCTCGCCGAGCGCGGCCTGGCGCCCGGGCCGCAGCAACGGCCAGACCTCCTCCCACAGCGCCTTCCAGTCGATCTTCGGGAACGGCGCGGTACCGCGCGGCTCCAGCACGATCGTCGGCGCGAGGCGGCCGCGTGGCTGCGCGTCGCACTCGGCGAAGGCGCGGTAGACCATCTCGCTGCAGACCATGTGCGAGGGATCGTCGCGCACCAGGTGGTCGAGCGCCTCGCGCACCACCAGCCGCGCCAGCCAGTGGCTGGGCAGCTTGCCGCGCACCGCGACCAGCACGCCGAGCGTGGCCAGGCTGTCGAGCGGATACGGCGTGCCGAGCAACGATTTCGCGTGCGCGAGCACCCGCGCCCGGTCGTCGTCCTGCAGCGTGCTGCCGTCGCGTGCGAGCGGGCGGAACGCGTCCACGAAGCGGTACTCGGCGCGATCGGCCAGGCGCCGCGCGAGCGGATAACGGCGCACGCCCTGCGCCGACGCCTCGATCAGGTCGCCACCGTCGGCGACCAGCGCCGCGTGGCTGTAGATGCTGTCGCCGCACCAGGCGATCAGCTGCGACAGCGGCGCGACGCCCATCATCAGCAACACGTCCGCCACCTGCAGGGCGTCCGGATCGCACGCGAATCCGGCGCGCGTGGCCGGCTGTTCCAGGACGGTCATGCAGGCATCTCCTCGGTGGCGATCGGACGGGAATGGTCGCCGCGCACGCAGTTGCGGCCGGCGGCCTTGCTGGCATACAGCGCGGCATCGGCGCGACGCAGCAGCTGTTCCATGGTTTCCATCGGGCGCAGTTCCGCGACGCCGAGGCTGAGCGTGCCATCCAGCAGCAGGCCGCCCTCCAGCACCAGCGGCCGGCAGGCGACCGCCGCACGCATGTGCTCGGCCTGCTGCATCGCCTCGGCCAGGCCCGTGTCGGGCATCAGCACCAGCAGCTCGTCGCCGCCGTAGCGGCCCACCGCGTCGAGCTGGCGCAGCCGGTTGCGCACGCGCCGGGCGATGTAGCGCAGGCAGCCGTCGCCGGCGTGGTGGCCGTGGCTGTCGTTGATCCGCTTGAAATGGTCGATGTCGACGAAGGCGACGCTCAGCGCGGTGCCGTCGGCGTGGGCGGCGGCGATCGCGTCGCGCAGGCGCTGCTCGACCGCGGCGCGGCTGAGCGCGCCGGTCAACGCGTCGAGGCTGGCCCGCTCGCTGGCGCGGTCGCGATCGCGGCGCAGCTCCAGCAGCTTGTCGGCGAGGCCGAAGGTGAGCAGCAGGCTGGCGATCGCGAAGCTTGCCGCCAGCGCGTGCGCCAGCCACGCGGGACCTGCCCAGCGGCCCATCAGCTCGGCGGCGCGCAACGTGGAGAAGACGATCAGCGGCAGCCAGGACAGCAGCAGGATCCGCGCCGAGCGGTCGCCGCGCCAGGACAGCATGGCGCTGGCCGCGAGCACGACGAAGGCGGAGCACAACAGCCCGGCATTGCCGACCAGGGCGACCAGGGGCGCGTCCGTGAACGGCGCCACCAGCGCCGCCGCGGCGAGCGTCGCGGTCACCAGCAGCAGGAACCGGTCCAGCCACGGCAGCCGGTTGGCGAGGTCGAGGTAGACCCGCTGGAACAGGTTGCTCGAGACCAGCGCGATCAGCGCGAACAGGCGCTGCGGTCGCGGGGATCCCGACAGCCATTCGGCCACCAGCGGCACGTCGCGCCATTCGCCGCCCATCGACATCAGGTACAGGGCGGCGAAGGCGAGGTTGGCGGCGAAGAAGCCGTAGCTGCGGTCGCCGATCCCCGCCCAGAAGGCCACGGCCAGCACCGCCAGCACCAGCAGGGTGGCCAGGATCACGCTGCGCCAGGCGACGTAGCGCAGATCGTCGCGATGGACCTGGTCGCGGCTCTGGATCGAGATCGCCATCGGCGTGGCCGCCGGGCTGCGCAGCCGCAGCCACACCGGCTCGCCCTGCCGCAGCCCGTGCGGCAACGGGATCACCAGCGCGCGGGTGGCGTAGCGGCGGTCGGCGTCGCGCCCGTACAGGGCGTGCCGGGTGGGCCCGCGGACTCCGGGCACCCAGGCCTCGACGCGATGCAGGAACGGCGCCTCGAGCACCAGTTGCGGTTCGCCGGCGGCAGGCACCGGCGCGTCGCTGGCGACCCGCCACCACACCGGGCGTCCGCGTTCCTGTTCGTAGATGGACTGTCCCGGCTGCGGCGCGAATTCCGCGTCCAGCCGTCCCGACACCACCTCCGCCGCGGATGCGTCATGACCCAGGCGGCCCAGTTGCAGCGCCTGCGCGGACGCGAGCGCGGGCCATGCCAGCAGCACGGCCAACAGCAGCCGCACCGCCATCCCGGCCCCGGCGATGGAGTCCCCCTTCCCCATTCCCGCATGCTACGCGATCGGCGCAGCCGCGGGCGCCGAGGTCAGCCCGGCCCCTGCCCGCTGACTTTCGCCACCGCGTCGTGGGGGTGCAGGCTCTCGAAATGGGCGACGGCGGCGTCGAAACGCTCCACCCGCGGGTCGCGCGACAGCGCCGCGGCGACCCGCCGCGCCGCGTCCTCGCAGAACATCAGGTTGGCGGCGTTGAGCTCGGCGAAGGCCTGTTCGTCCTCGCGCTTGACCGCGGTCTGCACCGGCGTGCCGAGCGCGCCTTCGAGCAGGTCCACCAGGGCCGTGACCGGCAGCTCGTCGAAGGCCGGTTTCAGTTCGACCCGCACTTCGGCGCGGCTGCGTTGCGCGTGCGGGGTGGCGGCCAGGCCGCGTTCGGATTCGAGCCACTCGCGCACCACGTCCGGCGACAGCGGCCGCGCGGCGGCGAAGTCCTCGGCGAAGCGCTGCGCGTTGCGCTGCCGCGACAGCGCCGCGGACGCCGGGCAGGTACTGGAATATTCGACCGACAGGGTCAGCGCGAGACGCAGGTGGCCCTCGCGCAGGGTCGCCTCCAGCACCACCGGGTAGCGTTTCCAGCCGAGATGGCCGCTGGCGAGCGCGGCGCGCTGCAGCAGGTGGTCGTAGCGCAGCACCAGGCGCGCGCTGGCCGACAGCCCGCGCTGCGAATCGACGAAGTCCTGCAGTACGCGGCGCAATCCGGCCGGGGTGATCATCTCGCTGGCGAAGGCCTGCTGCAGCTGCAGGTACAGCCGCGACATGTGGATGCCGCGCGCGCCGGGCTGGCGCAGGTCGACCGCGACGTCGGCCGAAGCGGCGACCTGGACCGGCTCGCCGTCCGCGCCGGCGATCCGCACCGGCAGCGCGATCCCGTCCATGCCGACCCAGTCGAGCGGGCGCGCCAGCGCGACCGCGTCGTTGGCGACGTCGGGCAGCAGCGCGGGCGAGGCGGGGGTGGGGGTCAAAGGCGGCGATCCGGCGGCGGACGGGCGGTGCATTGTAACGGCCGGGCCATCGGCGCCCCGCCGGCGGACACAGTGTTTCAGCCGCGCGCCGCGTTCCAGGCGCTCCACAGCGTGCGCCAGCGCGACGGCGTCCCGCCCTGCCCGCCCGCCGCCTGCAGGCGCGCGCGCAGCAGGGCATCGCGGATGCGTTCGGCGCGCGACGGGTCGCGCGCCGGCCAGCCGGCCAGCAGCTCCTCCGCCCAGGCGCGGCGCAAGGCGTCCGCGTCGGCCTCCGCGCCCAGGCGCGCGCGCAGCAGCAGCGGCGCCGCGGCCTCGCCCTGCACCAGCCACTGCTCGCCGAGCAGGCGCCAGGCGGCGTCGCCGGCGGCGGCCGGCGCGGCGGCTGCGAACAGCGCGGCCGAGGTCGCCGCGAAGGCCTCGCCGGCCGGCTGCAGGGTCGCCCGCGCGCCCGCCGCGTCCACCGCGCGCTCGCGC
>DASRZN010000085.1:0-17686 GCA_035686325.1 Lysobacteraceae bacterium | reverse complement strand
GGCGCCACCGCGCACCAGCGCCCACTGCGCCAGCGCCTGGAAACCGAGCGTCTGCGCCAGCCCGATCAGCAGCACCGGCCCGAGCGGTGGCGGCCGCAGCGACACCCGCCGCCATGCCAGCAACGCGAACAGCACCAGCGTGCCCAACGCGCAGCGCCACGCCGCGAACGCGAACGGCCCGGTCCAGTGCAGCACCTGCTTCATCACCACCCAGTTGTAGCTCCACACCAGGCTGAGCAGGGCGAGCAGGATCAGCGCCTTGCGGCGGGAGGCGTCGGTCATCGGATTGCCGTGAACGCGCCGGCCGGCGCGAAGCGCGCAGGATACGGTGGTCGGCGTCGCCATCCATGCAAGGCAGTGGTGCGGGCGTCCGGAACGGCGGTTTCCGTCAGGCGCGCAGCCGCGCGCGCAGGCCCCAGGCGGTGGCGAGGCCGTAGCCGATCAGCAGGCCGGCGACGCCGGTCCACAGGCCGACGTCGAGCGCGGCCGGCGTCGCCACGCCCGCCTGCGCGACGCTGCGCCACGCGCGCCACAGCCCGGCCAGCACGCGCAACGCGACCAGCGTGGTCAGCGCCAGCACCAGCCAGCGGTTGGGCGTGACCCACAGGCCGCGCGGGTCGCGCTCCACCCGCATCAGCCACAGGCCGACGATGCCGACCAGCACGCCCACCAGCAGCCCGACCGCCCCGTCCGCCAGCGCGTCCGGCCACCAGCGCGCGGCGATCCACGCCGACAAGAGGAACACCGGCACCGAGGCCGCCAGCAGCCAGCCGTTCAAGCGCACTGCCCACGGCTGCACCCGCCGCCGTGCGCGGCCACCGCGCCAGCGCAGCCACAGGGTCAGCGGCAGCAGCACCAGCCACAGCGCGAACAGCAGCAGGGGCAGCAGCAGGAGCAAGAGCAGCGGCATGCGGCCGATGATGGCGGCCGCCGGCGTCCCGCGCCATCACGCGGCGGCGACCTCGCGTGGACATCGCCTGCGCGAGCATGGCGCGCGATGTCGCTGACGCTTCCCGACGGATCGGCGCTGCTGGCGATCGCGCTGCCGCTGCTGCTGGCGCTCGCCCTCGGCTGGCTGGTGCACCGCGCGCTGCGGATGCTGGCGCGGCGCTACCGCCAGCGCGCCGCGCTGCAGCTGCGCGCGCGGATCGTGATGGTGGTGGCGCCGCCGGCGTCGTTCGCGATCCCGCTGCTGTGCCTGCTGCTCGCGCTGCGCGCCACGCCGCTGCCCGCGGAGCTGGCGGCCGTCGCACGCCATCTCATCGGCATCGGCCTGCTGCTGTGCGGGGTGTGGATGGCGGTGCGCGCCGTGCGCGCGGTCGAGGCGCGGGTGGTGCGCGAGCACCCGATCGACGCCGCCGACAACCTGCGCGCCCGCCGCGTGCTGACCCAGACCCGGGTGATCAGCGGCGTGATGCAGGGCGCGATCGTGCTGGTCGGCCTCGCGCTGGCCTTGATGACCTTCCCCGCGATCCGCCAGCTCGGCACGACGCTGCTGGCGTCGGCCGGCATCATCGGCCTGGTCGCCGGCATCGCCGCCAAGCCGGTGTTCGGCAACCTGATCGCCGGCCTGCAGATCGCGCTGGCGCAACCGATCCGGCTGGACGACGTGGTGATCGTCAACGGCGAGTGGGGCCGGATCGAGGAGATCAACAGCACCAATGTCGTGGTGCGGATCTGGGACGAACGCCGGCTGGTGGTGCCGCTGCAGTGGTTCATCGAGAACCCGTTCGAGAACTGGACCCGCACCACCTCGCAGCTGCTCGGCACCGCCTTCCTGTGGCTGGACTACCGCACGCCGATGCAGGACGTGCGCGAGGCGCTTCAGCGCATCTGCGAGAGCGATCCGCGCTGGGATGGCCGGGTGTGCATCGCCCAGGTCACCGACACCAGCGAGCGTTCATTGCAGGTGCGGCTGCTGGTCAGCGCCGGCAACTCCGGCGACCTGTTCGACCTGCGCTGCGCGGTGCGCGAGCGGATGATCGACTACCTGCGGCAGGCGCATCCCGACGCGTTGCCGCGCCTGCGCATGGACCTGCACCGCGATGGCGCGGAACAGTCCGCCGATGCCTCGCGCCAGCAGGCCCTGCGCGCGCTGAAGACGCCGGCGCCCGACGCGCACGCGCAAACCCATTCCCCCGGCGCGGAGGAGGTCACCGCCGCCGACGAGGAGGCGCTGCGCGCGCAGCACGCGCCCGGCCAGACCCCGTAGAGCGGAGCTCGCTCCGCTCCCCGGCGTCCGGTTGGAGGGAAGCGGAGCAAGCTCCGCTCTACGGGTGGGAGCGGGCAAAACGGAGCGAGCTCCGCTCCACGGGCGAGGGAGGCGTGCTCCGCGCGCGCCTCAGCGCCGGTCCAGCGTCACCCGCAGCACCGGCACCGTGGTCACGTCGTCCACGCCCTTGAAGCCGGCGATGCGCTCGCGCAGGTCGGCGAGCATGGACGGCGTGTCCACCTGCACCAGCACCATCAGGTCGGTTTCGCCGGCGACGCTGTGGCACAGGCGCACCGCCGGCAGGCCGGTGAGCAGCGGCATCACGTCGTCGCAGCTGAAACCATCGGCGTAGCGCAGCAGCAGCCAGGCCTGCAGCGGATCGCCGCCACTGCCCAGGCGCACGGTGTACTGCGCGATCACCCCGGCCTGCTCGAGCCGCTGCAGCCGCTCCTGCACCGTGGTGCGCGACAACCCCACCGCCTTGGCCAGGGCGACGGTGGACAGGCGCGCGTTGTCCTGCAGCAGCGCGATCAGCTGGCGATCGGTGGCGTCGAGGGCTTTCATGGCGGGCGGCGAAGTGACGGCGCGACCGGCATTGTGCCGGGTTGAGACCGGCGCGTGCGCAAGCGGATCGTGGCGCCCTCTTCCACGACGCCGCCGACGCCATGTCCCTCGCCTTCGACGCCCGCACCGCCCTGATCCCGATCGACGTCCAGCAGGCCTTCGACCTGCCGGCCAGCAGCAACCCGGCGATGGAGGCCAACGGCCTGCGCCTGCTCGCCGCCTGGCGCGCGGCCGGCCTGCCGCTGCTGCACGTGCGCCACGACTCGGTGAAACCCGGTTCGCCGTTCACGCCCGGCACGCCCGGCAACGCGCTGCGCCCCGGCTTCCAGCCGCGGGGCGACGAACCGCTGGTGACCAAGTCGGTCAACGCCGCCTTCATCGGCACCGACCTCGACCTGCGCCTGCGCCGGCTCGGCGTGGACCGCGTGGTGCTGTTCGGCATGACCACCGACATGTGCGTGTCGACGACCGCGCGGGTGGCCGCCAACCTCGGCTACCGCACGATCGTGGTCGGCGACGCCTGCGCCTGCTTCGACCTCGAGGGCGCGGACGGCCAGCGCGTCGGCGCCGCCGACCTGCAGCGCGCGCACCTCGCCACCCTGCACGCGGAGTTCGCCACGGTGGTGGACACCGGCGCGGTGCTGGCGGCGTTCGGCTGAAGGCGCGCCGCCCGCCCGGTGAAGGTTTCGAAGGCCGGCACGCGCCGCGGCGCGCGTTGGCTGCTACAAGTCCCGCCCGCGCCCGGGCCGCCCGGAACCGCCATGCTCACCAACCCGCAATCCGGCACCAACGTCCAGGAGATCGCCGAGCGCATCTACCGGATCAACACTCCGGTCGCCCTGCCGGGCGACGCCGGCGATTTCTCGTTCAACCAGTACCTGCTGGTCGACGACGAGCCGCTGCTGTTCCACACCGGCCCGCGCGCATTGTTCCCGCTGGTGCTGGAGGCGGTGCGCCACGTGATGCCGGTCGAGCGCCTGCGCCACGTGTCGTTCTCGCACGTGGAGGCCGATGAATGCGGCTCGCTCAACCAGTGGCTGGCGCTGGCGCCGCAGGCCGCGCCGCTGTGCGGCACGATCGCGGCGCTGGTGTCGATCGGCGACCTCGCCGACCGCCCGCCGCGCGCGCTCGCCGACGGCGAGGCCTTGTCGCTCGGCCGGCACACGGTGCGCTGGTTCGACGCCCCGCACCTGCCGCACGCCTGGGAATGCGGCTTCCTGATGGAGGAAACGACCGGCACCCTGCTGTGCGGCGACCTGTTCACCCAGCCCGGGCGCGGCGAGGCCGCGCTGACCGAAGGCGACATCCTCGGCCCCAGCGAAGCCTTCCGCCACGCGATGGACTACTTCTCGCACAGCACCTTCGCCGGCGCGCAGCTGGAACGGCTGGCGCAGGCGCAACCGCGCACGCTCGCGTGCATGCACGGCAGCGCCTGGCAGGGCGACGGCGCGCAGCTGCTGCGCGCGCTGGCGGCGGAGCTGGCGCGCTAGCGGGCTCGTCCGTAGAGCGGAGCTTGCTCCGCTGCGATGGCACGGCCAGCGGAGCAAGCTCCGCTCTACGGCGATGCGCCGTCAGCTGGCCGCGCGTTTCGGCAGCTTCCACTCCGGACGCACGAAGTGGCAGGTGTAGCCGGTGGGGTAGTGCTGCAGGTAGTCCTGGTGCTCCGGCTCGGCCTCCCAGAAATCGCCGGCCGGCTGCACTTCGGTCACCACCTTGCCGGGCCACAGTCCGGAGGCATCGACGTCGGCGATGGTGTCGCGGGCGACGCGCTCCTGTTCGGGCGTCGTGTAGTAGATCGCCGAGCGGTAGCTCATGCCCCGATCGTTGCCCTGGCGGTTGGGCGTGCTCGGGTCGTGGATCTGGAAGAAGAATTCGAGCAGGTCGCGATAGCCCAGCTTCGCCGGGTCGAACACGATCTCGATCGCTTCCGCGTGGGTGCCGTGGTGGCGGTAAGTCGCGTTCGGCACGTCGCCGCCGCTGTAGCCGACGCGCGTCGACACGACGCCGTCCATCTTGCGCAGCAGTTCCTGCACGCCCCAGAAGCAGCCCCCGGCGAGGATGGCCCGTTCAAGGCCTGCACGCTCGGTGCTCATCGCGGTTCCTCCACCTGGTCGAGGTAGTCGCCGTAGCCGGCGGCTTCCATCTCCTCGCGCGGGATGAAGCGCAGCGACGCCGAGTTGATGCAGTAACGCAGCCCGCCGTGCTCGCGCGGGCCGTCCGGGAACACGTGGCCGAGGTGGCTGTCGGCGTGCGCCGAACGCACCTCGGTGCGGATCATCCCGTGCGAGGTGTCGCGCAGCTCGCGCACGTTGGCGATCGGCTTGGTGAAGCTCGGCCAGCCGCAGTGCGACTCGAACTTCGCCGACGACGCGAACAGCGGCTCGCCCGAGACGATGTCCACGTAGATGCCCGGCCGCGTCTCGTGCAGCAGCGCGCCGGTGCCCGGCCGCTCGGTGGCGCTTTCCTGGGTGACCCGGTACTGCTCCGGCGTCAGCCGGGCCAGAGCCTCGGGGGTCTTGCGGTAGTCGGGCATGGGCGATTCCTCACGGTGCGGCGATGCCATACCCGGAGAAAGTGGGGATGATCGAGGGTATAGCAAGCCACCGCGTCGTCCTCGGTCGGGCCCGACCGCAATACGCGTCGCGATCGCCTGATCAAGTATCGCGCTTGTCGCGGCGGACCCAGCGATCGGCACCGGTGTGGTCGGAGGCGCGCACCTCGGCCCACGGCCGCGCGTCGGTCGCCCGCTGGCGTCGTTGGGGCGTGTCGGGCAGCGGTGGCCACCCGGTGCGCGGAGGTGCCTCCGCGGGCGGGGAGGGCCGCGACGGGGCGGCCGCATCGTGGCGGAAGAACGTTTTCATGATCCTCTCCGGGCGCGTCTGCGCGCGTTGGCGGCGGTGCGCACTGGCAGTGGCGTCGTCGGTCCCGGGGCCGTCGGAGCGGCGGCGTTGCGGGAGAACCCCACTATGCGCGCAATGCGCGGCGCGGCGCGGAACGCGGCAACAGGCCAAGGGGGAGGTTCAGGTTTCGCCGTCGGATTCCGTGTCCGGACCGGGCGCGCGCGCCTCCCGCGGACCCAGCAGCGCGGCCAGCGGCACGCCACGTTCCTCCAGGACGCGGGCCGCCTCGCGGTCGGAGGCGACCCGATGCTGCAGCGACTTGCAGCGCTGCACGCCCGCGTGGGTCAGGCACAGGCCCGCCGCCGCGCGATCGGCGAGGCCGCCATCGACGATCCGGGTCAGCAGACCTTGCGCGCGGGCATCCAGGTCCTGGCCCAGGTCGATGCGCAACAGGCACTCGAGCAGATCGAGGTCGTCCCCGCCGATGTCGACGACGCGACCGCTGTACCGCTCCGGACCGGGGACCTGCACCATCTGGATCACCCCGCACTGTAGGGGGCTCACCAGCATACGCCTGCCACGCCGGACGGCCGTTCATGTGTGCTGTCCGTCCGGGAGCGCCCGCGCGGCGATTTCCCTAAGCTGGCACTCCCGCCCGCGATCCGCCCTCGATGCCCGACGCCCCCGACCTGCCCGTGCTCACCGCCGCCGAAGCCCGCGTGCTCGGCTGCCTGATCGAAAAGGAAGCGACCACGCCCGACGCCTACCCGCTGACGGTCAACGCCGCGCTGGTCGCCGCCAACCAGAAGTCCGCGCGCGAGCCGGTACTGGCGCTGGATCCGGGTGAGGTGCACCACGCCCTGCGCCAGCTCGAAGGCCGCAAGCTCGCCAAGCAGGTGTTCTCCTCGCGCGCCGAGCGCTACGAACATCGTGCCGGCGCCTTCTTCAGCCTGCCGCATCAGCAGGTCGCCCTGCTCGGCCTGCTGTTGCTGCGCGGCCCGCAGACCGTGGGCGAGCTGTTCGCCCGCAGCGAGCGCCTGGCGAGGTTCGCCGACGCCGACGACGTGCGCCACCACCTCGAGCGCCTCGCCCAGCGCCAGCCCGCGCTGGTCGTGCAACTGCCGCGCGGACCCGGGCAGCGCGAGGACCGCTATGCGCACCTGCTCAGCGGACCGGTGGATGTCGCGACGCTTCCCGAGCGCGCCAGCGCGCGCGCCGAGCCCGCGTCACCGGCGCTGGAAGCACGCGTGGCGGCGCTGGAAAGCGAAGTGGCGATGTTGCGCGAGGAACTCGCGGCGCTGCGGGGTGAGCGCTGCACCGGCGACAGCTGACAATCGTCAGCGACCCCACCGTAGAGCGGAGCTTGCTCCGCTAAACGCGCATCAAGCCGCCGCGGCGGCACTCGCCGACGCAATGCGCAGGACAGGCCGCAACGCAACGGTGGCCTCGGTATCCATCACCTGCAGCTCGCCGTCCTGGATCATCGCCGTCAGCCGCATCCCGCGATCGAACAACGCCACGACCGCGG
The DNA here is from genome assembly GCA_035686325.1 of Lysobacteraceae bacterium. Taxonomy (GTDB): domain Bacteria; phylum Pseudomonadota; class Gammaproteobacteria; order Xanthomonadales; family Xanthomonadaceae; genus JABFWF01. The sequence continues at coordinate 10,542 of DASRZN010000085.1, read as the reverse complement.
CCAGGTCGCCCGCCGCGATCTCAAGCACGGTGAGGTTCTTCAACCGCCCCAGCGCCGCCGCGTTCCGTGTCCACCACGCCTCGGCCGCCTGCCCGCCGTAGCCGACCACGACCACCTCCCGCGCGCGCCCGCAGGCCTTGCGCAGGCGCGACTCGTCCGGCTGCCCGACCTCGATCCACTGCGCGATCGCGCCGGTGTAATCGCGCCGCCACAGCGCCGGCTCGTCCTCGTCGCTGAGGCCGCGGCCAAACTCCAGCCGCTCGTCCGCGTGCAGCGCGAACGCCAGCAGCCGCACCATCAGCCGCTCCTCCGTCTCCGACGGATGCTGGGCCAGGGTGAGGTTGTGCGTCGCGTAGTAATGCCGGTCCAGGTCGGTGACCTGCAACTCGGCCTTGATGACGGTGGCCTTGGATGCCATGGGAGTCCTGGCTGTCGAGGCCGGTCAGGAAGGTGCACATTCTAGGCGCTCGAACGCACCCACCTGCGTTCCGACGCGAGGCCGCCGAGCCGGGGGCAGCCAGCCCGGACGCCGCCTTGAACGCCCGCGCAAAGTGTGCCGCCGACACCCCATCCACCCGTGCCAGCCGTCGCACCGGCCAGGCTCGTGCGAGGCGCCGTCGATGCGGTCCTTGGCGCGGAGCAGGGTGGGGTCGTTGGCTTTGAGCTACTACCGCACGTGCGCAGTGACGAGCTCTCGGCGCCTCCGCAGGTAATCGATAGTCGGGGGATGGCTGATGGGGATGCGTAGCATTTTACCTTCGTAAGGCTGCAACAGCCCGCGAAGTACCACGTCATCCCCTACGCGTTGCCACTCGATCCGTATCGATAAATCATCTTCGATTTGGAGGAAGCCGAGTTCAAAGGCTTTGTCTACCAGTAGCGACAGGCATATGCCATTGGCGGGATCCAGACGAATAGTCTCGTCCTTACTCCACGGAACGATGTGAGATGCCACAAGGAAATGACGACTATTAATGCCCGTGATCGCGCACGCCCCACCGTAGTTCGCCCTGACCTCTTTCGAAAATGCACGCTGCGCGCTGCCCCTTGTCTTTACAGTCGATGAGACGTCAGGAACTGAATATTTTCCCTTCCGAATTTGGCTCTCGAACTCTTCAACCTGCTGCTCATCTGCGGCGAGCGTCTCAGCACTCGCGTCATCATCGACGATATCAAACGGAAGCAAGAGCCCGTCTTTGAACCGGCTCGCTACCGCGCTTCGAGTTGTGTCTTTCAGTTGCTGCAGCGTATGCCAAGCGTCGTGATTCAAGTTCGGATCAAAAAAAAGGCTGCCATTTGGGACCACAACCCATCCAAATGCCGCGCGCGAATCTGGACCCGGTGAAATTTCACGCACCACCTCTGGGATGAGGCCGAAGTCAGCCCACGCGTATGAGGGAGAGGCGTCTCTGAGGTAGACCCGAAGATGAAAAGTGCTTTCCTCGTCGACCAGCTTCACGGCCACCAGATACGGATGACCTGCCCCACGCTCGGATAATAGACCGTGCTCAGAATCAGCTGCGTGCGGGTCCGTATGAGAGGGATTGCCAGGAATTGTCTGCACCGTCTCCGGCGAAGGTCGAAGCGTCATTTTCCACGGCGGCGGAGCGCCTACTGACGTTTCCCAGCTGAGGTGAGGTCTATCCGAAGAGTGGTAAACGAAAGCACCGCGCGCTGAACTGCCGTTGGACCATCGGTAGACGATAGGAATCGAAGGCAACTGATCAGAGCCCGGGGGGAAGATCTTCTCAATCGCCTCCAAAAATTCCTTCTTGCGCGAAAGTTGCAAGAAGTCCTTCGTGTACGTACTCGGCGGACCATGCAGTCGCCCGTAGGTCGCTCTGTGAGCAGACAAGTTGTAGCGCACCACCAAAACAAACTGAACGGCTTTGGCAGTCATTTCGTCATCCCACAATTATCGCTTCTGGCGACTGATGAGCCTCTACTTCACGGCGACTTTGCGCCGCCAGCGAACGATGTGTCGTAAACCGAATTATTCTTGCGGACGGAAACAGATCTCGAACTACCTCGTTGTCGCGATTCGACATGACCCATTTAACTCCACGGGCCGAAAGTTCTGAACAGATACCAGCAAGCTCCAGAAGGTCCGAGAGCTCGAACGTCTTAGCCGTGTATTTATTGAACTTGGCAGTAGGTTCTTTTTCCGCATCAGGGCGACTGAAAATCGGAAGATAAGGCGGGTCCAGATAAACGAAATCGCCTCTCACCGCCTCTCCGAGCACACTTCGAAAGTCTACACACCTAATGTCCGCCCGTCTAAGTAAGCTCCCTACAGCCCGGTAAGTAGCTTCGTCGATTTGACGGAAGCGACGGTCGCCCCATGGCACGTTCATCGCTCCTGTGCGGGAGTTCTCTCGCCATAGGTGGTTCCAGGACACACCGTTCAAATAAAGAAAGCGTGCAGCCTTGCCTATCAAATCGTCCGGCGCCTCTGCCCGGACTTGATAGTAAAAGTCCTTCGAGTCGTGTTGCGCATACCAAGCTAGATGGGTACGCAGCTCGGCTTGGTGATCGCGCATCGCGATCCAAGCGGCGATGAGGTGACCATTGAGGTCCGCAAGTACCGCCCGCCCGGAGATTTGCGCCGCACAAGCAAGGAATACAGCACCGCCCCCAAGAAAGGGTTCGAAGTAATTGCCGATTCGCTCGGGTATGTGCGGGAGGAGGCGCGGCAGCAACCGGGACTTGCCGCCAACCCAACGGACAAATGGGCGGATAGGTCCAGCGACCTCAAACAACTCACTCGGAGTGGTGGACACGGCCCCATCTCCAGCGCTAAGCGCATCCAAAGTCGACCTCTTTTTTGTTCTTTGCTGGATCATGATATGAGATCATCGACACGTACGCTGGGGCAGGGTGAAGGCTGAGGGAGCGGGTCATGAGTGACGTTCAACTGGTGTGGCCAAACAAGGACTTGCCATTGCTCACCTCCGGAGCCACTGGCTATGAGTGGGTGCAGCCAAGTGACCCCCGGCGTTCCGCCCCAATTAAATTGGACTCTTTGACAAGCGGCAAGCTTGATGCCGCTGCGAACGTTCTGGCAATTGGGGACGGCGCCGACGTGATCGACGCCTTGCGCAAGGAAACCAACGTATTCAGCGGCGGCATTCGCTTGGTCTACATCGACCCACCGTTCAATACGCAAGTGAATTTCCGGCAGTACAACGACTGCATGCATCGGCCGATGTGGCTGAGCATGATGCGGGACAGGCTGGAGGCACTGAAGCAGTGCCTAACAGACGATGCGAGCATCTGGGTTCACCTTGACGACGCTGAAGTCCATCGCGCACGTGCAGTGATGGACGAAGTCTTTGGTGAGAAAGCCTTTGTTGCGTCAGTGGTTTGGCAGAAGAAAACGACCCGCGACTCGCGCGCCGCATTTTCTTCCAATCACGACACAATCCTCGTATACGCGCCAAGCGGACCGAAGAAATGGAAGGCGTCGCGCAACCTCCTAATCAAGGATGATGCTCTTCTCCAGAATCGCGATGGCGACCCTCGAGGACCGTGGTCCGACGCACCGTTTACCGCACCCGGTTATCGCAAAGCGCAGCAGTACATCATCGTCACGCCAACCGGTCAGAAGTTGCTCCCACCTCGTGGCCGATCTTGGTATGCGACAGAGCAAACCTATCGTGATTTGGTCGCCGATGACCGAATTTGGTTTCCCAAGGGAGGTAACGGCTCCCCACGTCTGAAGCTTTTTGCTCACCAGCTGCGGGGGCTTGTTCCCTTTACCGTTTGGGGAGCTGCCGATACTGGAACCAACGATGATGCAAAGCGGCATCTAATGGAGATGTTTCCCGCCACCGAGGTATTTGATACGCCAAAGCCCGAGTCGCTTCTCGAACGTATTTTGCATATTGCGAGCAACCCCGGAGAGCTGGTCGTTGATATTTTCGGAGGAAGCGGCACTACAGCCGCGGTCGCCCACAAAATGCGCCGGCGCTGGGTCATTGCTGAGCGGAACATTCAGACCGTTCGAGACTTTCTCTTGCCTAGGCTTACCCGAGTTATTTGTGGGACGGACCTGGGTGGAGTAACCGAAACGACGTCATGGACAGGGGGCGGTACGTTTGAAGTTGTTCGCGCCCATCCCCGGATCGGAGAAGCTCTTTCGTCCGATCACGTGAGAGCTATTAAAGCGCAGCTCGAGGGACTATCTAAGACGAACATGCCCAAAGCTGCGCGGCGCCGAAGGATGGCCGCGTGAGATTGAGCAACCGCCTCTAGCTACGGCCTCAGTAGCCCCCTGCAGAGCAGCCTGATCCGCACCAGCTTGGTGCTGGGACAGCGCCCGCGGATCACCACTTCTGGCGGAGCCCATGCACTCACTGTCCCCCCGCGCATCCGCGGCCGGGACGCTCGTCACACCCCAAGCGGATTCGGCTTCTCCCCATCGATCTTGTACAGCTTGATCGCGCGGGCGACGTCCTTGCCGGTCATCTTGCCGTCCTGCGCCAGCGCGGCGATCGCGGCGTGGGCGATGTGGAAGCGGTCCACCTCGAAGAAGCGGCGCAGGTTCTCGCGGGTGTCGCTGCGGCCGTAGCCGTCGGTGCCGAGGGTGGTGTAGCGCATCGGGACGTAGGCGCGGACCTGCTCGGGGAAGGCGCGGATGTAGTCGGTCGCGGCGATCGCGGGGCCCTGGCGGCCTTCCAGCAGGCCGGTGATGTACGGCTTGCGCGGGTCGGACTCGGGGTGCAGGCGGTTCCAGCGTTCGGCGTCGATGCCGTCGCGGGCGAGCTCGTTGAAGCTCGGGCAGGACCAGATGTCGGCGGTGACGCCGAAGTCCTTGTCGAGCAGGTCGGCGGCGGCGATGACTTCGCGCAGGATGGTGCCGGAGCCCATCAGCTGGACGTGGGGGGCGCTGGACTTCTTCTTTGCGGCCTGCGTGCCCCCTCCCGAAGCGGCTTCGCCGCTTCGACCTCCCCCGCTCTTCGCGGGGGAGGTGCTTCCCGCGGCGCCGGTGGAGCTGAGGAGGTACATGCCCTTGATGATCCCGTCCTGCGCGCCCTCCGGCATCTCCGGGTGCGCGTAGTTCTCGTTCATCAGGGTCAGGTAGAAGTACTCGTCGCGCTGCTCGCCGAGCATGCGCTGCAGGCCGTAGTGCAGGAGCACGGCGACCTCGTAGGCGAAGGTCGGGTCGTAGCTGCGGCAGTTCGGGATCAGGCCGGCCTGCACCTGGCTGTGGCCGTCGGCGTGCTGCAGGCCCTCGCCGTTGAGGGTGGTGCGGCCGGCGGTGGCGCCGAGCACGAAGCCGCGCGCGCGCATGTCGCCCGCCATCCAGGCGAGGTCGCCCACGCGCTGGAAGCCGAACATCGAGTAGTAGATGAAGAACGGCAGCATCGGCAGGTCGTTGACGCTGTAGCTGGTCGCCTGCGCGACCCAGCTGGCGAACGCGCCCGCCTCGGTGATGCCTTCCTGCAGCACCTGGCCCGCCGCGTCCTCGCGGTAGTACATCAGCTGGTCGCGGTCCACCGGCTTGTACTGCTGGCCGCGCGGGGCGTAGATGCCGAGCTGGCGGAACATGCCTTCCATGCCGAAGGTGCGCGCCTCGTCGGCGACGATCGGCACGCAGCGGGGGCCGACCTGCTTGTCGCGCAGCAGCACCTGCAGCGCCTGCACGAACGCCATCGTGGTGCTGATCTCGCGCTCGCCGGTGCTCTTGAGCAGGCGCTCGAAGATCGACAGCTCCGGCACCGCCAGGGTTTCGGTGGACGTGCGGCGGCGCGACGGCAGGTAGCCGCCGAGCGCGCGCCGGCGCTCCTGCAGGTATTCGAACTCCTCCGACTTTTCGCCCGGGTGGAAGAACGGGATGGTGTCGCCCTCGAGCTGGGCGTCGGTGACCGGGATGTTGAAGCGGTCGCGGAACACGCGCACCGCGTCGGTGTCGAGCTTCTTGGTCTGGTGGGTCGGGTTGAGCGCCTCGCCGGCGCCGCCCATGCCGTAGCCCTTCACCGTCTTGGCGAGGATCACGGTCGGCATGCCCTTGGTATGCACCGCGGCGTGGTAGGCGGCGTACACCTTGTGCGGGTCGTGACCGCCGCGGTTGAGGCGCCAGATGTCCTCGTCGGACAGCATGGCGACCATCTGCTTCGTTTCCGGGTACTTGCCGAAGAAGTGCTCGCGCGTGTACGCGCCGCCGAAGGCCTTGCAGTTCTGGTACTCGCCGTCGACGGTTTCCATCATCACCCGGCGCAGCATGCCGCTGGTGTCGCGGGCGAGGAGCGGATCCCAGTAGCTGCCCCAGATCAGCTTGATCACGTTCCAGCCGGCGCCGCGGAAGTTGCCTTCCAGCTCCTGGATGATCTTGCCGTTGCCGCGCACCGGGCCGTCCAGGCGCTGCAGGTTGCAGTTGATGACGAACACCAGGTTGTCCAGGCCCTCGCGGCCGGCGACCGAGATCGCGCCGAGCGACTCGGGCTCGTCGGTCTCGCCGTCGCCGAGGAAGCACCAGACCTTGCGGTCGGTCTTCGGCATCAGGCCGCGCGCCTCGAGGTACTTCCAGCTGCGCGCCATGTAGATCGCGCTGATGGGGCCGAGGCCCATCGAGACGGTCGGCGTCTGCCAGTAGTCCGGCATCAGCCACGGGTGCGGGTAGGAGCTGATGCCCTGGCCGTCCACTTCCATGCGCAGGTTGTCGATCTGCGATTCGGTGAGGCGGCCTTCGAGGAAACTGCGCGCGTAGATGCCGGGCGAGCTGTGGCCCTGGATGTAGAGCAGGTCGCCCGGGTGCTCGGCGCTGGGCGCGCGCCAGAAGTGGTTGAAGCCGACGTCGTAGAGGGTGGCCGACGAGGCGAAGCTGGCGATGTGGCCGCCGAGCTCGCCCGGCTTGCGGTTGGCGCGCACGACCATCGCCATCGCGTTCCAGCGGATGATCGAGCGGATCCGCCATTCCATCGCGGCGTCGCCGGGGCTCTTGGCCTCCAGCTGCGGCGGGATGGTGTTGATGTATTCGGTGGTCGGGGCGAACGGCAGGTGGGCGCCGGCGCGGCGGGTCAGCTCGACCATGCCTTCCAGCAGCTGGTGGGCGCGCTGCGGGCCGTCGCGGTCGATGACGGCCTTGATGGACTCGATCCACTCGCGCGATTCGGCGGGATCGGGGTCGTTGTGCAGCAGCTCGTTCAGCCAGTTCATCGCGTGCTCCACGCGGCCGGATGCCGCGTCTTTCGTGGGGTTTTCCGGACTCCCGATTCTAGCAGCGGGGGCGGAAGGGAACCGGTACGCGGGCGTATGTCCGGGCAGCGCGTGGTGCTGTGCTCCCTCCCCCGCGCAGCGGGGGAGGGTTTGGGTGGGGGTGAGTCGGCGGGTGAGTCTTCCGCCAACAGCGGCACCCCTCACCCTCGCGCTGCGCGCTCGACCTCTCCCGTGAACGGGAGAGGTGACGGCAAGGGCAGCGCCGCGCGGAGCCGCCCGCTGTTCCCCCTCTCCCGCTTGCGGGAGAGGGTTGGGGTGAGGGCGCTCTTCGCGCGAACCCCTCAGCCCCCGTGCGTCGGCCGATGCGCGCGCACCGCCATCACCACGCCCAGGCCGGCCAGCAGCGACACCGCCGAGGTGCCGCCGTAGCTCAGCAGCGGCATCGGCACGCCGACCACCGGCAGCAGGCCGGAGATCATCCCGCCGTTGACGATCACGTACACGAACAGCGACAGCGCGAGGCTGCCGGCCAGCAGCCGCGAGAAGCTGTCGCGCGCCTGGCTGGCGATCCACAGGCAGCGGCCGACGATGAACAGGTACAGCGCCAGCACCGTGGCCACGCCGATCCAGCCGAACTCCTCGCTCAGCACCGCGAAGATGAAGTCGGTGGTGTGCTCGGGCAAATAATTCAGGTGCGACTGGGTGCCCTGCCCCCAGCCCTTGCCGGTGAGGCCGCCGGCGCCGATCGCGATCTTCGACTGGATGATGTTCCAGCCGGTGCCGAGCGGATCGGACTCCGGATCGAGGAAGGTATGGATGCGGTCCTTCTGGTAGGGCGCGAGCAGCCAGAACCACGCGATCGGCGCCATCGCCGCGACCGCGCCGCCGGCGGCGGCGAACCACCACCACGACAGGCCGGCCAGGTACAGCACGAACGCGCCGCTGATGCCGACCAGCATCGCGGTGCCGAAATCCGGCTGCAGCAGGATCAGGAAGGTCGGCACCGCGATCATCACCGCGGCGACCAGCACCGTGCCGAACGACGGCGGCAGCCGTTCGCGGTGCAGGAACCACGCGACCATCATCGGCAGGCTCAGCTTGAGCACTTCCGCGGGCTGGAAATAGAACACGCCCAGGTTGAGCCACAGGTTGCCGCTGCGGCCCTGGCCGATCACCAGCACCAGCAGCAGCGGCACCAGCGACAGGCCGTACACCAGCGGCGTCCAGTGCCGCAGCTGGGTCGGCGGCAACCGCGACATCAGCCACAGCGCGCCCAGGCCGACGCCGAAGCGCGCGCCCTGCGCCACCACGATCGACGTGGATTCGCCGCCGGCGCTGTACAACACCATCAGCGCGATCGTCATCAGCGCGCCGATCGCCAGCGTCAGCCACACGTCCAGCGTGCGCACGAAGCGCGCGACCAGGTCCACCAGCCAGCGCAGCAGGATGCTCATGGCGTCGGCTGCCCTGCCGCGCGCGTGTCGACGGGCGGTTTCGTCGCGTCCTGCGCGCCCTGCGCAGGCGGCGCGGCGATCGCCTTCGGCACCGGCGGCGGCACCCACGCCAGCACCGGCCCGGACACCACGTTGTCGAACTTCGGCGCCTGCGGCGCGCCGTCCTTGCGCACCGGCGGCTCGGGCCGGGTGCCGAGCAGCCAGGCGTCCATGATCTTGCGCGCGATCGGGCCGGCGGTGCTGGAGCCGTAGCCGCCGTGTTCGACCATTACCGCGACCGCGATCTTGGGGTCGTCCGCCGGCGCGTAGCCGATGAACCATGCCTGGTGGCGCAGGTGCAGCGGCAGCGAGTGCGGGTTCATGCTGACGTTGCCCTTGCGGCTGACCTTCTGCGCGGTGCCGGTCTTGCCCGCCATCAGGTAGGGCGCGTTGACCGCCATCGCGGCGCCAGTGCCCCCGGGCTGCATGGTCGCCATCATCCCTTCCTGCACCGCGCGCAGGTGGCGCGGGTGGTCGGTGATCGCGCGCGGCGCGGGTTGCGGCAGCGGCTTCCACGGCGCCTTGTAGCCGTCGCGGCGGTCGGCGACCAGGTGCAGGCGCGGCAGCAGGCCGTCGTGCGCGACCGCGGAGGTCGCGCGCGCCAGCTGCAGCGTGGTCGCGATCCAGTAGCCCTGGCCGATGCCGGCGATCACCGTCTCGCCGGCATACCAGGGCTCGCGGCTGTGCGCGCGCTTCCATTCCACCGAGGGCACGATGCCCTTGTTCTCGCCGGTGAGGTCGATGCCGGTGCGTTCGCCGAAGCCGTACTTGTGCATCCACTTCGAGAAGCGCTCGATGCCCATGTCGTAGGCGAGCTTGTAGTAGTAGAAGTTCACCGACTGCGCGATCGACTTGCGCAGGTCGGTCCAGCCGGCGCCGCCGTGCGCGTCGCGGTAGCCGCGGCGCTGGCCAGGGATGTGGAACTCGCCGGTGGAGAACACCGCGTCCTCCGGCGTGCGCAGCCCGCTGTCGAGGCCGGCAAGCGCGATGAAGGGCTTCACGGTCGACCCCGGCGGGCCGCCGCCGAGCACGTTGCGGTTGAACAGAGGCCGCGACGGGTTGTCGTTGAGCGCCTTGTAGTCGCGGTGCGAGATGCCGTTGACGAACAGGTTGGGGTCGTAGCTCGGCAGGCTGACCATCGCCAGCACCTCGCCGGTGCGCGGATCCACCGCGACCGCGGCGCCGTCGAAGTCGCCGAACGCGGCGACCGCGGCCTGCTGCAGGTCGAGGTCGATCGACAGGCGCAAGTCCGACCCGGGCACCGCCGGCACGCGGCCGACCGTGCCCAGCGCGCGCCCCTCCACGTTGGTTTCGACCTGCTCGTAGCCGATGCGGCCGCGCAGCGCTTCCTCGTAGTAGCGCTCCAGGCCCGCCTTGCCGGTGTGGGTGAACGCCGCGTTGGCCGCGCCCAGCCGCTGCAGGTCCTGTTCGTCGACGCGGCCGACGTAGCCGATGATGTGCGCCAGCAACGGGCCGTACGGATAACGGCGGTTGAGGTAGGGCACCAGGTCCACGCCCGGGAAGCGCCAGCGGTCCACCGCGAAGCGCGCGGCTTCCTCGTCGGGCACGCGCAGCTTGAGCGTCACCGGGCGCACGCCCCGGGTGGCGCGGCGCTCGTCGTTGAAGCGGTCGATGTCGTCCTGGGTCAGGGCGATGATCTTCGACAGGCCGGCGATCAGCTTTTTCGGATCGCCCGCCTTGTCCGGCTGCACGTCGAGCCGGTAGGCGGGCACGTTGTCGGCGAGGATGCGGCCCTTGCGGTCGTAGATCAGGCCGCGCCCCGGCAGCACCGGCCGCGGCTTGATCCGGTTGGCTTCCGAACGCGTGGCGTACTGCGCGTGCTCGACGACCTGCAGGCGGAAGTACCACGCGGCGAGCCCGCCCAGCGCGA
>DASRZN010000084.1:0-3712 GCA_035686325.1 Lysobacteraceae bacterium | reverse complement strand
CGACCGTGGCCACCGCGGACGGCCCGAGGCGGGCGACGAACCAGATGTCGACCACCGCGAAAGTGGACTCGAGCACCAGCTCCAGCACCATCGGCACCGCGAGCAGGAACACCGCGCGCCGCAGCGGGATGGTGGTGTAGTCGGCGCCGGTGCCGCGGATCGCGTCGCGCAGCTCGGACCACATGGAGGGCTTGGGCAGGATGTCGGTCGTCGTCATCGAGTGGGGGCCCGGGCGGGGCAGCGTAGGGTAAGGGCAGACAACGTCTTTCGGTGGCGACGCGCGAGCCGGCTTCGGATCGACAGGTCTTCGTGCGGGGAACAGGCTGCCTTGCGTCCCACTCGCGAGCGCGCCGGGCGGGAGAGGCAGTCAGGACACGCCGTGAATCCATCCATGGAGGCTCGGATGCGCCATCCATGGCGCATACGGTCCTGCCTGCCTCTCCCACCCGACACGCCCCCAAGCACGATCGTGACCGTGTAGAGCGGAGCAACCTCCATCCACGGCAAGCCGCCAGGATCTGTCCGAGCGACCGGGAGGGCGGGGGTGTTGCGTCAGCGCGCCATGGATGGCGCGCGCCCGCATCTGGGCATGGGCGAGCGCGGGCCGCTTGCGCGGCACTGCCGCGCGCCCGTGCGAACGCCCGGCGCGCTGCGCCGGGCCGGGGGAGCCGCGCAGCGGCGTCCCAGCTAAGGGAAAAGCAATACCCCCGCCCTCCCGGGCGCGGGCCCCGGACGCCGCTGCTCAAACCACAATCGCGGCCTGCATCGCATAAGCGCGGCGGGCGGGAGAGGCAGGCAGGACACGCCGTGAATCCGTCCATGGAGGCTCGGATGCGCCATCCATGGCGCATCCGGTCCTGCCCACCTCTCCCACCCGACGCGCCCCACCACCCTCGCGATCCGTCTCCCGTCTCCCGTCTCCCGTCTCTCGTCTCCCGTTCCCTCTCCCGTCTCCCTCCTGTCGATTCCCGCCCCGCCCATCCGTCGCATCGGCAAACCCACACGAGGAACCGCCCATGGCCACCGGCACCGTCCGTCTCCACCGCGTCCTGACCGCCCCGCCCGAGCGCGTCTACCGCGCCTTCCTCGACGCCGCCGCGCTCGCCAAGTGGCTGCCGCCCAACGGCTTCACCTGCGAGGTGCACGAACTCGACGCGCGGGTCGGCGGCCGCCACCGGATGAGCTTCACCAACTTCTCCAGCGGCCACCGGCACAGCTTCGGCGGCCGCTACCTCGAACTCGAACCCGGGGCCCGCATCCGCTACAGCGACGCCTTCGACGACGCCGGCCTGGCCGGGGCGATGACCACCACCATCGAACTGCGCGCGGTGTCCGTCGGCACCGACGTCCGCATCGTCCAGGAAGGCATTCCCGAGGCGATCCCGCCGGAGGCGTGCTACCTCGGCTGGCAGGAATCGCTGGTGCTGCTCGGCAAGCTGGTCGAGCCGCAGATTCCCGACTGAACGGGCGCCGCCCTGCCCCGCGTCGCCGGTGCGCCGGCGACGCGCCGCTCACCTCGCCCGCGCTAGAAACGGTCCCTCCCCCACGGAACGTCGCGCATGGCCACCCCGCAGGAACTCGAGGACAAGCTCTGGGAAGCGCTGGAATCCGACCGCACCGTGATGCTCGGCCTGGACGGCGTCGAAGGCGGGCACGCCCGGCCGATGACCGCGCAGTTCGAACGTCCGCGCGGACCGATCTGGTTCTTCACCGCGCGCGACAACGCACTGGTGCGCCAGCTCGACCAGGGCGGCCAGGCGCACGCCAGCTTCGTCGCCAAGGACCACGACCTGTTCGCCAGCATCGGCGGCCGGCTCGCGCTCGACAACGACCGGGCGACGATCGAGCGCCTGTGGAATCCGTTCGTCGCCGCTTGGTACGAGGGCGGCCAGGACGATCCGAACCTGGCCCTGCTGCGCTTCGACGCCGAGCACGCGGAGGTGTGGGAGAACGCCTCCAGCCTGCTCACCGGCATCAAGATGCTGCTCGGCGCGAACCCGCAGCAGGACTACCGCGACAAGGTCGCGCGGGTCGACCTGCACTGAGGGCAGCGACCTCGCGGCCGACGCGCGGAAGCGTCCCAGTTCACGCCTCCGGCGCGCGCCCGAGGCGGTCCAGCGGCAGGCGCAGGTAGCGGATGCCGTTCGCGTCGGCCGGCGGCAGCTCGCCGGCGCGGATGTTGACCTGCAGCGCGGGCAGGATGAGCTTGGGCACCGCCAGGGTGGCATCGCGCGCGGTGCGGAGAGTGACGAAGGCGTCCTCGTCCACCTCGCCGCCGACGTGGACGTTGGCGCGCCGCTGTTCCTCCAGCGGCACCTGCGCCCGCGGCGCGGCGCCCTCGGCGGGATAGTCGTGGCAGAGGAAGACGCGGGTGCCGACCGGCAGGTCGAACAGCCGGCGGATCGAGCGGTACAGCTTGCGCGCGTCTCCGCCCGGGAAGTCCACCCGCGCCGTGCCGCTCGCCGGCGCGAACACGGTGTCGCCGACGAAGGCGGCGTCGCCGATTACGTAGGTCAGGCTGTCGTCGGTGTGCCCCGGGGTCGCCAGCACGCGCGCCTGCAGCGTGCCGATCGTGAAGGTGTCGCCGTCGTCGAACAGGCGGTCGAACTGGCTGCCGTCGGCGGCGAAGTCCTCGAACCCGAACAGCGGGGCGAAGCGCGCCTGCACCGCGGTGATGCCGCGGCCGATCGCGACCCGCGCGCCGGTCTCGCGCTTCAGGTACGCGGCGGCGCTGAGGTGGTCGGCGTGGGCGTGGGTTTCCAGGACCCAGTCGACGCCGAGCCGGTGCGCGCGCACGTAGTCGAGCACGCGGTCCGCGGAAGCCGTCGCCGTGCGGGCGCTGGCCGGGTCGAAGTCGAGCACCGGATCCACGATCGCCGCGCGGCCGCCGTCGTGGTCGTGGACGACGTGGGTGAAGGTGCCGGTCGCCTGGTCGTGGAAGCTCTCGACGATGGGTTGCATGGCGACTCCCGGCCGCGGCGCGATCGACGCACGCACCGAACTCCAACGCGCGTCGGACCCCCGCTCAGGCCATCGCCGCGCGCGCCGCGTCCCGCAGCCAGGCCATCGCGCCGCGGTACGGGCCGGGCCCGTGGCTGATCCGGGCCACGCCGAGTTCCGCCAGCCGCGCGCGGCCGGGCGAGGCCGGCGTCGCCATCACGTTGAGCGGCAGCGGCGAGGCCTCGGCCAGGCGCGCGATCAGCGGCTCGGCGACCACGCCCGGCACGAACAGCCCGCTCGCGCCGGCGTCGGCGTAGGCGCGCGCGCGTTCCAGCGCGGCGTCCACCATCGCCGGGTCGTGCGCCGACGCCGGCTTCTGGAAGAACACGTCGGTGCGCGCGTTGATGAAGCAGGTGACACCGGCGGCGTCGGCGGCCGCGCGCGCGGCCGCCAAGCGCGCAGCCTGGTCGGCGACCGCACGCAGGCTGCCGTCGGCGGGGAAGCTGTCCTCGAGGTTGCAGCCGATCGCCCCGGCCTCCAGCGCCGCGGAGACGGTCGCCGCGACCGCGGCCGGCGCGTCGCCATAGCCGCTTTCCAGGTCCACCGTCACCGGCAGCTCGCCGACCGCGGCGACGATCCGCCGCAGGTTGTCCAGCGCCACCGCCAGCGGCAGGTGCTCGCCGTCCTCGACGCCGTGCGCCGCGGCCACCGACCAGCTGCCGGTGGCGATCGCCGCGGCGCCGGCCTCGGCCACGGCGCGCGCGCTGCCGGC
>DASRZN010000083.1:0-8262 GCA_035686325.1 Lysobacteraceae bacterium | reverse complement strand
CGGACCAGGCGACGTCCTTCGAATGGAACCTGCGGCTGCGCCACGAACAGGTCGACGACGACGCCTTCGCGCGCGACGCGGCCGCGACCACCCTGCGCGCCCGCGCCGGCCTGCGCTTCCGTTTCGACAACGGCTTCCACGCGCTGGTCGAAGGCGAGGGCATCGCCGCCCCCGGCGACGGCTACAACAGCGGCGCCAACGGCCGCGCCGACCGCCCGCTGGTCGCCGACCCGGAAGGCGCCGAACTCAACCAGGCTTATGTCGGCTGGAGGGGCGACGTATTCGGCGTGATCGCCGGCCGCCAGCGCCTGCTGTTCGACAACCAGCGCTGGGTCGGCAACAGCGGCTGGCGGCAGAACGAGCAGACCTTCGACGCGCTCGCGCTGGACTGGCGGATCGCGCCCGGCTGGAGCGCGCGCTACGCCTGGCTGGACCGCGTGCACCGCGTGTCCGGCGACCGCGCGCTGGACCACCGCGCGCGCGAGCGCGACCTCGACACCCACCTCGCCGAAATCGCCTGGAAGCAGGGCGTGCAGCAGCTCGCCGGTTACGCCTGGCTGCACGAGGACCGCGACGTCGCCGCGGCGTCCACGCGCACGGTCGGCCTGCGCTCGACGACCGACCTGGTGCGTGACGGCAACGGTTTCGCGCTCACCCTGGAGGTCGCCCGCCAGCGCAATTACGCGAACAACCCGCTCGCGTTCTCGCACCGCTACTGGCTGGTCGAACCCGCGTACACCTGGCGCGGAACGAGCTTCCGCGCAGGCTGGGAGCACCTCGGCGGCGACGGCGTCCATGCGCTGCAGGCGCCACTCGGCACGCTGCACGCCTTCAACGGCTGGGCCGACAAGTTCAACGCCACGCCGGCGGCCGGGCTGGAGGACCGTTACCTCGCCGCCGGCGGCAAGCTCGGCCAGGGCCGCTACGACTGGCAACTGGCCTGGCACGACTACCGCGCCGACGCCGGCGACGCGCGCTACGGCCGCGAGTGGAACGCCTCGTTCGGCTTCCCCGTCGCCAAGGGCGTGCGCGGCCTGGCCAAGCTCGCCGACTACCGCGCCGACGCCTGGGCGCGCGACACCACGAAGCTGTGGATGCAGCTGGAGTGGGCGAATTGAGATAACTGCTGCCCTTCAGCAGGCGCAGGCAGATGGCCCACGAACCCTGTTGGTTCGCGAGCGCGCCGGGCGGGAGAGGCAGGCAGGACACGCCGTGAATCCGTCCATGGAGGCTCGGATGCGGCATCCATGCCGCATACGGTCCTGCCCACCTCTCCCACCCGACGCGCCCCGGCGCTTTCGCGTTTCGCACTCCGCGGTGACAGCTAATGGGCCACCGACGCACTCATCGCGAAGTCCCGAACCGTCCCAGCGGCGCGCCGGCGAGCAGGTGCAGGTGGATCTGGAACACGGTCTGCCCGCCGTGCTCGTTGCAGTTCATGACGATGCGGTAACCGTCCCCGGCGAAGCCTTCGCGCTTGGCGTAGTCCGCCGCGGCGATCGCCAGGCGACCGACGATGTCGGCCTGCGACGGCTGCACGTCGTTGAGCGTCGCGATGTCCGTCTTCGGCACGAACAGCACGTGCACCGGCGCCTGCGGCGCGATGTCGCGGAACGCGATCAGGTGCTCGTCCTCGTAGACGATGTCGGCCGGGATCTCGCGGGCGATGATCTTGTGGAAGATGGTCATGGGCGGGGGCTAAGGGCTAGGGGCTAGGGGCTGGGGGCTGGGGGCGGGGGGGCTGGGGACCAGGGATCGCCGGCGCGGCGCGCCGGAGTTGCCGGTCGCAGCCTCTTTTAACCGATCTGCTCCAATGTGTTGATGATGCGGCGTCTGCTGACATCCGCTGGTCCTGGCCCCTAGCCCCTGCCCTCAAGGCATCTCGCTGCGGCTGCCGAATGCGTGCGACAGCGTGCCGCGATCCACGTACTCGAGCTCGCCGCCCAGCGGCACGCCGTGGGCGAGGCGGCTGGGGCGCACGCCGTGCTGGCGCGCGAGCTGGGCCAGGTAGTGCGCGGTGGCCTCGCCCTCGACGGTGGGGTTGGTGGCGATGATCAGCTCGCGCACCTCGCCTTCGGCGAGGCGCTCGCCGAGGCGGTCCAGGCCGAGCTCGCGCGGGCCGATGCCGTCGAGCGGGCTCAGCCGTCCCTGCAGCACGAAGTACAGGCCGCGGTAGCCGGTCGCCTGCTCGATCGCCAGCCGGTCCGCCGGCGTCTCCACCGCGCACAGCTGCTGCGCGTCGCGGCTGGCGCTGGCGCAGGTCGCGCACACCTCGGTCTCGCTGAAGTCGCGGCATCGCGCGCAATGGCCGATCCGCTCCACCGCCTGCGCGAGCGCCTCGGCCAGGCGCTGGCCGCCGGCGCGCTCGCGCTCGAGCACGTGATAGGCCATGCGCTGCGCCGACTTGCGGCCGACGCCCGGCAGCACGCGCAGGGCTTCGATGAGTTGTTCGAGGAGCTGGCTCATTCACCGCGCGCGCGCGTGTCGGCAGGACACCAGGTCGCCCGCATCAGAACGGAAACTTCATGCCGGGCGGCATGGGCATGCCCGCCGTCAGCGCGCCCATCTTCTCCTGCGACAGGGCGTTGGCCTTGTTGACCGCGTCGTTGAAGGCGGCGGCGACCAGGTCCTCGGCCATCTCCGGGTCGGACAGCACGCTCGGGTCGATCCGCACCTTGCGGCACTCCATGCGCCCGGTGATGGTCACGCTGACCATGCCGGCGCCGGCGTTGCCGGTGACTTCGAGCCTGGCCAGTTCTTCCTGCGCGCGCTGCATGTTCTCCTGCATGCGCTGCGCCTGCTGCATCAGTTGGGCGATGTTTCCACGCATCTTGCTGTCATCCGTCGAGGGGTTTGATCGAATCGGGCACGAGCGTCGCGCCGTGCCGGGTCATGAGCTGCTGGATGCCGGGGTCGGCGAGGAACGCGGCCTCGGCCTCGGCCTGGCGCGCGTCGCGTTCGCGGGCGCTGCGCTGGTGCAGGGTCTCGCCGACGACCGCCGCCTTTTCGAAGCGCAACTGCGGCGCCACGCCCAGCGCCGGCGCCAGCGCGTCGGCCAGCATTTTCACCAGCGCCGGCGACTGCAGGTGTTCGTCGGCGGGCGGCAGCGACAGGCGCAGCGCGCTCCCGTCCCAGGCGACGAAGCCGGCGTGCATCGCGAGTTCGCGCGCCGGGCCGCCGAGGTGGATGTTGGCGAGCAGGTCGAGCCAGCCGTCGGCGTCGAGCGCGACCGGCGGCGCGGCGGCGGGTGCAGGCGCGGACGGTGCAGGCCGTTCGCGGACGTGGACTGCGTCCGCCGCGCTGCGCCCGGGCGCGGGCACGGTCGCCTCCGGCAAACCGCGCGCCGGGACGGCATCCGCGGGCAACGCGCGCCTGGCTGCATCGGGCGCCGATGCGCGCGACGCGGGGGCGGCGTTCCGCCCGCGCGCGGCCGTCGCATCGCCGAACGCGGCCCGGGCCGCTTCCACTGCGCCGCGCTGCCCCGCCCCGCCGACCGCGGGCGGCGCGTCGCCGGCCTGCGGGCGGAACGCCAGCATCCGCAGCAACGCCATCTCGAAGCCGGCGCGCGGGCTGGGCGCGAAGGGCAGGTCGCGGCGCCCGTTCAGCGCCATCTGGTACCAGAGCTGCACGAGTTCGGGCCGCAGCGCGCCGGCCAGCGCGTCGAGGTCGAGCGTGCCCGCCTCGACTTCCGCGTCCGGCACCAGCTGGCGCACCTGCACGCGATGCAGCGCGTCGGCGAGCGCATCGAGCGCGCCGCTCCAGTCCGGCGAGAATTCGGCGAGGGTGCCGATCTCGGCGAGCAGGCGCGCGCCGTCGCCGCTCGCCAGCGCGTCCAGCAGCGCGCCGATGCGGGTGCGGTCGACCGTGCCCAGCATCGCCGCGACCGCGGCGTCCTCCAGCGCGCCGGCACCGCTGCCGGCGCCGGTGTAGGCGATCGCCTGGTCGAGCAGCGACAGGCCGTCGCGCAGGCTGCCGTCCGCGGCGCGGGCTAGCTGGCGCACCGCGCCGGCATCGGCGGCGATGCCCTCGGCGGCGAGGATGCGGCTCATCTGGCCGACGATCTGCTCCTCGTCCAGCCGCTTCAGATTGAACTGCAGGCAGCGCGACAGCACCGTCACCAGCAGCTTCTCCGGATCGGTGGTCGCGAACAGGAACTTGACGTGCTCCGGCGGCTCCTCGAGCGTCTTCAGCAGCGCGTTGAACGCCGGCTTGGACAACATGTGCACCTCGTCGATGAGGTACACCTTGTAGCGCCCGCGCGAGGGCATGTACTGCGCGTTCTCGATCAGGTCGCGGACGTTGTCCACGCCGGTGTTGGAGGCGGCGTCGATCTCCAGCAGGTCGATGTAGCGGCCGGCGTCGATGGCGAGGCAGGTCTCGCATTCGCCGCAGGGGTCGCTGGAGGTGCCGCGCTCGCAGTTCAGCGACTTGGCGAAGATGCGCGCGATGGTGGTCTTGCCCACCCCGCGGGTGCCGGTGAACAGGAAGGCGTGGTGGACCCGGCCCGATTCCAGCGCGTTGGTGAGCGCGCGCACCACGTGCTCCTGCCCGACCAGTTCGGCGAAACGCTTGGGGCGCCACTTGCGGGCGAGGACGAGGTAGGACATGGACGGCGCGCGACCGGCCGCCGATGGCGGCTGCAACGGAACGGACGGCTAGTGTGCCACGCCGCTCCCCGATGGCCGCCGAACGCCGGGTTTCGCTTGTCCAGCCCCCGCCCCGCGGCTAGAATTCGCGATCCCTCAGGGTGGCCGGATGCCGCCCGCCGGGTTCCAGCGGAGAGGTGTCCGAGTGGTTGAAGGAGCACGCCTGGAAAGTGTGTAGGCGGCTAAACCCCGCCTCGGGGGTTCGAATCCCCCTCTCTCCGCCACATACGCGAAGCGCCCCGCAAGGGGCGTTTTGCGTTTCCATCCCCCGCACCGCGGGATCGCGTAGAATGCGCGGCCCTGCGTTGCATCGTTCGACGCAGCTTCCATGGTGGCCCCGTCGGCCCCTCGCGACGCTAGTCCGAAAACCCCGCCAGGGCCGGAAGGCAGCAACGGTATCGGATGACGCGGGCGCCGAGGTCAGTCGGCGGGGTCATCGCCATTTCCGGCGCGGCGATTTTCAGCCGATGCCGCGACAGGGGCATCGGCTGAACGCGGGCGCTCGCTAGGCCGCGGCCTCGACCAGCGCCGCTTCGACCACCTCCCGCGGCGCGCGCGCACCGTCGCTCGCATGCGCGGACTTCGCCTTGCAATGCCCCTGCTCGTTCGGGCACAGGTGCTGCATGTAGTCGGCGTCGAAGCGCAGGCGCGCGACCAGGAAGTCGACGAACGCGCGCACCTTGGGCGACTGCACGCGCCCGCGCGGATAGACCGCGTTGAGTTCCATCTGCGGGCCGTTCCAGCCGGCCAGCACGCGGCGCACGCTGCCCTGCTCGGCGTGGCGCTTGATCGACACGTCGCTTGCCAGCATCAGGCCCTCGCCGCACAGCAGGGCGCCCATCAGCGCGGCGGGGTCGTTGGCGACCAGCACCGGATCCACGCGGTAGTCGGCCTGGCGCTCGCCATCGCCGAGCGGCCACAGGTGGACACCGTTGCGGCGGAACTTCGCGTAGGACAGCGTGCGGTGGTGCTGCAGCTCGTCCGGATGCAGCGGTTCGCCGTGGCGGTCGATGTAGCCCTGGCTCGCGTAGACCTGGGTGCGGAACGCGGCGAGCCGGCGCGCGACCAGCGTGGAATCCGCGAGCGGTCCGATGCGCAGAGCGACGTCGAGTTCCTTGTCGATCAGGTCCAGCGATTCGTTGGTCAGCACCAGTTCCACCCGCACCTCCGGGTGGCTGGCGTGGAATTCGCCGAGCAGCGGCGCGATCCACATGATGCCGGCCGAATACGGCGCAGTGACCCGCAGCCAGCCGCGCGGGCCGCCCTGCAACTGGCCGACCGCGCTCTCGGCCTCGTCCAGTTCGCGCGAGATGCGCTGGCAGTGTTCGAAGTACACGTTGCCGGCCTCGGTGAGGCCGAGCTTGCGGGTGGTGCGGTGCAGGAGTTGCGCACCCAGGCGCGTCTCCAGTTCCTGCACCTTGCGGCTGACGGTGGTCTTGGGCAGGCGCAGCGCGCGCGCCGCGGAAATGAAACTGCCGTGCTCGACCACCTTGACGAAGATCAGGGTGTCGTTGAGGTCGCGGGCCATGCGGGGCTCCGGGGGAGAAGGGGACGGAGGGCCCGCCGCGTGGGCGGGAACAAGGAGGCAGGGAAGGGGCGTCGGAAGAAGGGAGGGCGATTGGACCGACTTCGGGACAATTATTCCCCCATTTGCCGGCTAATCAAGAGCCATTCGCGTCCCTAACCTGTGCGCCCTCCCCCAGCGTCCAGCCTGCCATGTCCTCGCTCCGGGCCACCCTCGCCCTCCCGCCGCCATCGTTCCCGCGCCGCCTGCCGAACCCGGCCGGGCCGGACTCTGCCACCCCTGGCGCGGCTTCCGGTCGCGGCCGGCGGGCGGTGCGGGGCGGCTCGCCGGCATTGGCGGCGCCGCGCGCGCAGCCGGGGCCGGTCGGCGGCCGGCGAGTCGCGGCCGCGCGACAGATGTCGCCGTCCGCCCGCCGCACCATCCCTAACCCGGGAGAAACAATCCCGGAGGCGGGATGATGAAATCCGCACTGCTCGTTCTGGGCGCGGACTCGGCGGTGGGCGCCGGCGTGGTCGCCACCGCGCTGGAGGCCGGTTGGGAAGTCGCCGCGACCGGGTCGGCGCGCGACCGCCTGGCGGCCCTGCGCCAGCGCCACCCGCGCGCCGCGCTGCGGCTGCTGCGCGCCCACGTCCGCGGCGAACGCAGCGCCGCCGCGCTGGCGAACGAGGCGCAACGGCTCGGCCGGCCGCTGGCCGGCGTAGTCGCCGCGTTCGATTTGCCGGACGCGTACGGGCGCCTGCTCGAACTCTCGGCCGGCGACCTGCGGCGCGCCTGGGACGCCACCGTGCAACCGCACCTCGCGGCGGCGCGCCACCTGCTGCCCCTGCTCGCGGCCGGCGGGCGCGGCGGCAGCTACGTGCTGGTCGGCGCGCCCGGCAGCGAGCGGCCGTGGGCCGGCCACGGCGCGCGTTCGGTCGCCGCCGCCTCGCTGCGCATGCTCGCGCGGGTGCTGCACGACGAGGCACGCAGCCTGCCGGTGCGCGTGCAGTTGCTGTCGCTCGACGCGCCGGTGCGCGCGGACGACGACGTCGACGGCTGCCCGCACTGGCCGTGCGCGCGCGAGGTCGGCCGCCACGCGCTCGCCCTGGTCGAACGGCGCGGCAGCCCCGATGCCGTCGTCCATTGCCACGCGCGGGACCGCCAGCCCGCCACGCCGCACACCCCGCGCGCGCCGGCGCAAGACCCGGATAGCGACGCGCCGCTGCTGACAGCACGCTGTCTGCAGGACGCCCGCACCCTGCTCGATTCCATTGCCCTCCCCCCGCCTAGAAAAGGAGTTTCCGGATGAACCGTCGCTACCAGAAGGGCCACGCCGCCGTGCGGCTGCCCGTGGCGGCCCTGCTGCTGTCGGCCGCGATCGCGGTCGCCATTTCCGCCTGCAGCAGCGAGGCCGCGCCCAATGCCGCCCCGCCGCCGCCGCAGGTCAGCGTCGCCACCGTGCTCACCAAGCAGGTGCGCCAGTGGGACGACTTCACCGGCCGCGTCGCCGCGGTCGAGACCGTCGAACTGCGCCCGCGCGTCAGCGGCTACGTGCAGCGCGTGGCCTACGAGGAAGGCCAGGAAGTGCACAAGGGCGACCTGCTGTTCGTGATCGACCAGCGGCCGTACAAGGCCGCGCTCGACCGCGCGCTGGCCGACCTCGCCCGCGCCCGCAGCGAGGCGCGGCTGGCGCACAGCCAGGACACGCGTGCGCAGGAACTGATCGAGGCCAAGGCGATCTCGCGCGAGGAGTTCGAGACCCGCAAGGCCGCCACCGCCCAGGGCGAGGCCGCCGTGCGCGCGGCCGAGGCCGCGGTCGCCACCGCGAAGCTGGACCTGCAGTTCACCCAGGTGCGCTCGCCGATCGACGGCCGCGCCGGCCGCGCCATGGTCACCGAGGGCAACCTCGCCCAGGCCGACGCCACCCTGCTCACCACCGTGGTCTCGCAGGATCCGATGTACGTCTACTTTGAAAGCGACGAGCAGAGCTTCCTGCGCTACGCCGAACTGGCGCGCAAGGACGAGCGCGCGCGTTCCGGAAACCCGGTGCGGATCGGCCTCGCCAACGAGGACGGCTATCCGCACGAGGGCACGGTCGACTTCATCGACAAC
>DASRZN010000082.1:0-6913 GCA_035686325.1 Lysobacteraceae bacterium | reverse complement strand
CTCGCGTCGCTGGCGGCCGACGATCCGCTCGCGGCCGGCGCGGGCACCGACAACCGGGTCGCGATCTGGAGCGACCGCTACCGCGCGCAACCGTTGCTGATCCAGGGGCCCGGCGCCGGCGCCGGGGTGACCGCCGCGGCGCTGCTCGACGACGCGTTGCGGATCGCGCGCGAGGCCGCGGGCCCGTTCGCCGTCGCCTGAAAAAAGAGCCGCCGGCTCATGCCGGCGGAAGATGCCAAACCACTCCCTGAGTGCCGCCGGACGCCTGCGCGCCCGGCGGGATGGGGCTACTGCAGCGACTGCTGCAGGCTGCGCGCGGCTTCCAGGTGCTGGCGCAGCTTGGGCAATGCGTCGCTGGCCAGCTTCTTCGCCTCGTCGGTGCCGGCGTTGCGGCTCGCGTTCTCGAACATCGCGATCGCCTGCTCGTGGTCGCGCACCATCTGGTCGGCGTAGGCGCGGTCGAGCGCGGCGCCGTCCTTGCCGGCGAGCATGGCGGTATCGGGCTTCGGCGGCGTCGGCGCCGCGGTGCCGGCGGCGGCCTTGACCTTCTCGCCCATCGCGGTGTGGTCCTTGATCATCATCGCGGCGAGCTGGTCGACCTTGTCGGTGCCGCTCTGCTGCGCTAGCTGCGAGGCGGCGATCTCCTTGGCGCCGCCGGCCAGCGCCTGCGCGTAGAACGCGCTCGCGGTGACCGGACCACTGGCGGCCATGGCCATCGCGCTGGCGTCGGCGCTGGTGGTGGCCGGGCTGGCTACGCCGGACGCGCTCATGTCGCCGACGGTGCTGCCGGCGGCGGTGTTGTCCATGCCTGCCCCGGCCATGGTGCCGCTGGAATCTGCCATCGCGGTGTTGTCGGTGGTGGTCGCGGCGGTGCCGGTGGCGGGCGTGCCGGGTTCGGTGCCGGTGGGTTCGCCCGGGGTGGCGGGCGCGGTGTTGCCGATCGGCGAATTGGCGGCGGTGCTGTCGCGCGGCGGGGCGTCGTCGCTGCCGCAGCCGGCGAGCGCGCCGCCGAACAGCAGCGCCGCGGCCAGCGGCGCGATGCGGTGGATGCGGATGTTCATGTGGCCTCCTGCCGACGTCACGGCGTCGGCGGCGCGGTGCCGTCGTCGGTGCTGTCGTCGTCGGTGGTGTTCTCCGGATAGGTTTCCGGCGGGGGCGGCGGCGTGGTCGTGTCGGTCATGTCGCCGCTGGTGGTGTCTCCCATGGTGCCGGTGGTGTCGGCCCCGGTGGTGGTGTCGGTCATGTCGCCGGTCGCGGGCGGCGGCGTGGTGGTGTCGGGCGGCATTGTGTCGGCGGGCGTGGTGGTGTCCACCGGCGCGGTCGCGGTGTCCGCCGGCGGTGGCGCCTGGTCGTCGCGGTTGTTGCAGGCGGCGAGCAGGGTGCCGCCGACCAGCAGGGCGGCGAGCGGCAGGACGTGGAGCGGATTGTTGGTCTTCATGTTCGTTCTCCTCGGCACGCACGCGTGCCCTTGGTGATCAGGCGTTGTGGCCGGTGCTGCCGGACGTGGACGAGCCGTGGGTGGTCGAGCCCGATGCGCCGTGTTGGCCGGACGCGGTGGTGGTGCTCCCGCCGGTCGCGTTGCGCGCGCCGGTGCTGCCGGTGCCGGTGCCGGTGGTGCCGCTGGTGCCGTAGCCGGACGTGCCGGTGGTCTGCTGGCTGCTGCCCTCGTATCCCGACGCGCTGGTGTCCATGCCGCCACTGCCGCCCATGCCGCTGCTGCCGGTGGCGTAGCCGGCGGACGCGCCGGAGCCGGAGCGCGACTGGCTGACCTGGATCTGGTTGCGCACGTCGCGCACGCCGCTGCAGGCGTCGGCGATGTCCTCTGCGCGATGCTTCATCCAGCGCTCGTCGACGCTGCCGGTGAGGGTCACCACGCCGTTGCTGACCTCGACCGAGACGCCGCTGGCGTCGATGTCGTGGGCGTCGGTCAGGCGCTCGTTGAGGTCCTCGCGGATGCGCTCGTCGGACCGGGTGTAGTTGCGCGGGCCGAGGCCGCGGTAGCTGCGGCCGCCGCGCGCCGCCTCGCTGTCCTCCAGGCCGGCCTGCGAACCGTAGCCGTAGCCTTGCGCGCGGTAGTCCTGGTTGCGCGCCTGGTAGCCCTGGGCGCCATAACCCTGGCCCGCGCTGCCGCGCGCGCGCCCGCTTCCCTCGCCGTACAGGCCGCGCGCGCCGTAGCCCTCCTGGCCGTGACGGCCCTGGCGCGAGGACGTGCCGAAGTCGCTTTCGCCCATGTCGGCGTCGAACCCGCGGTTGTAGTTGTAGCCGCCGAAGCCGCGGCTCTCGTCGCGCATCGGGCCGCGGTCGTAGTCCTGGTTGCCGGCGCCGTAGCCGAGGCCGGCGCCATAACCCGGCGCCCCGAAGCCGACGCCGCCGGCACCGGACGCGCCGTAGCCGTAACCGGCGCCGCTGTAGCCGCCGGCCTGGTAGTCGCCGCGCAGGCTGTCGTCGTCGGGAGAGCGGGTGCGCGATTGCGCGTACTCGCCGTAGCCGCCGCCGCGCCGGTACCAGTCGTCGCTGCCGCGGTAGCCGGCCACCTGGTCGTATCCCCCGCCGCTGTAGTCGCTCTGGATGTCGCGGTCGCTGCGGCCTTCGCGGCGGCCGCCGTAGCGCCGGTGGAGTTGCTCGCGTCCGCCCTCGTCGCGCGCAACGTCGTCGGGGCCTGGGTAGGCAGCGCTGCGCGCGCGGTCGCGGCTGCCGAAATCGCGGTCGGAGCGGTGGGCCATGTCGTGTCTCCTTTCGTCGAGCCAATCGAGCGCGGAGTGCGCCCAGCGGGAGCCGAGGCGCAGCATGTCGCTCGCCGTGGCCTTGAGGTCGTTGGTAACGGATGCGCCGGTCTGGTCGTGCTGCACGGTCGTGTCCTCGTCGGGATGAGGGCCAGAAAAGTGGCGCAAGACTCGTGCCAGCAGCGTGAGCGTGGACCCCCGCCGAAACGGCGCGCAGGCGCGCCGGCGGCCTTCACGTCTCACTGACGCATGGCTTGCGCGCGGACAGAAATTCTTTCCCGGCGGCGGAAAGAAGCGGCGTGCGATGTCGCGCCTTGCCGGGCCGAGCGCGACCGCGGCGTGATGGCACGAAGGTTGCTCGCAT
Organism: Lysobacteraceae bacterium; assembly: GCA_035686325.1. Taxonomy (GTDB): domain Bacteria; phylum Pseudomonadota; class Gammaproteobacteria; order Xanthomonadales; family Xanthomonadaceae; genus JABFWF01. The sequence continues at coordinate 3,826 of DASRZN010000082.1, read as the reverse complement.
ACCGGGCAAGCCCGACAGGCCGCCCGTCGCGGTGCAGGAGGCCGCATGCATGCCAGCGCCGCCCCGGACAACGCCGTCGTGATCGACATCGACGCCGAGCGCGCGTGCTGGCGCCGGCTCGACGGCGTGCCGAGCGACCTCGTGTTCCTGTTCCAGGAATGGGAACCCGCGATCCGCGTCGGCATCCATGCCTACCTCGCCTATCCGGATCGCGACTTCGACAGCATCGAGGCCGACATCGGCGCCGCGTACCAGCGGGTGCGCGGCGATTCACGCATTCCCTGGAGCCGGGCCGCGCCGGCCGCGCGGCGGATGTGGCAGAAGCTGCGCGAAGAGGTGCGCGCGGAATTCCCGCGCTAGCGGTTGCCGCGCATGCGCAGGCGCGCCAGCTGGTTGTGGATGGTGCGCGTGCTGACGCCGAGCGCGGCGGCCGCCGCGCGCTTGTCGCCGTCGAAGTGCTCGAGCGTCTTCAGCAGCATCGCGGTCTCGACTTCCGCATAGCTCATGCCGACCCGGAACACGATCTCGCCGCCGGCGGCGGGCGCCTCCACGTTCGCCTGCGGGTGCAGCGACACGGTCTCGCCCTCGCTGCCGAGGTAGGCGCGCGCGATCGCGCTGCGCAATTCGCGCACGTTGCCGGGCCAGGGATGGCGCAGCAGTGCCTGCTCGCAGCCGGGGTCCAGCCGGCGGCGGGTGCCGTGCTCGCTGTTGAGCTGGTCGAGGAAGGCGCGCGCCAGCTGCAGGATGTCGTCGCCGCGGTCGCGCAGCGGCGGCAGCCCGATCTCGTAGCCGGCGAGCCGGTAATACAGGTCCTCGCGCAGCTGGCCGTCGGCGATCGCCGCCGCGGGATTGCGGTTGGTGGCGGCGACCACCCGGGCGGCGACGCTGATCTCGGAATTGCCGCCGACCCGGGTCACCGACCCGGATTCGAGCACGCGCAGCAGGTAGACCTGCATCTGTGGCGGCATCTCGGCGATCTCGTCGAGGAACAGGGTGCCGTGCTGGGCCTGTTCGAACACGCCGATGTGGCGGGTATTGGCGCCGGTGAAGCTGCCGCGCTCGTGGCCGAACAGCTGGCTGGCGAGCAGGTCCGGCGCGATCGCTCCGCAGTTGACCGCGACCAGCGGCCCGCGCCGGCCGCTGGCGCGGTGGATCGCGCGGGCGACGACCTCCTTTCCGGTGCCGGTCTCGCCGGTCAGCAGTACCGCGACGTTGCTCGGCGCGATCCGCGCGATTTCGCGGCGCAGCCGCTGCATGGGTCGGCTCTCGCCGATCAGGCCGTGCTCGGCGGCGGGCAGCCCGGCGTCGCGGCGCGACACGCGGACCGAGACCTCGCGCAGCAGCTGGTCGAGCTTGCCGGGATCGAGCGGCTTGCTGAGGTAGTCCGAGGCGGGCAGCGCGGCGCCGCGCGCATCTTCGGCGGCGCCGTGCTCGCCGGTCAGGAACACCACCTTGCCGTAGTCGTCCAGCGCGCACTTCTCCAGCACGTCGTAGCCGGAGCCGTCCGGCAGCGACATGTCCAGCAGGCTGAGGTCGCGCGGCATGCCCGCATAGCGCTCGGCCTCTGCGACCGAGTGGGCGACGTGGGTGGCGAAGCCGTGGTTGCGGGCGAGATCAGCCGCTTGCGCGGCGAAGGTGCGATCGTTCCCAACGATCACCAGGACGGGTTCGTGCATGCGCGCCGTTATAGGCCAGCAAACACTCGCTTCCGGTGAAGGAAGACGCAACAAATCGCTGAATCCACGGGGAAAATCCGTTCACCATCCTGACCGCGTTTCGGGACCGCCGGCTGCCTGTACACGCGCCTGCCACCGCCGTCCCGGCAGGGTGCGCATTCAGTGCGGAGGAGCGGAATGCGAGCGTCGATGCGGACAGAGCCTGTCGCGTCCCACCCAGTGGCGCGCGTGAGCCGGAGGCGGGCGGTGTACTGCCTGGTGCTGGCGCCGCTGGCCTGCGCGTGCACCGCGCACGCGCAGGACGCATCGGCCGATGACGGGGTGCATCAACTGCCGGGCGTGGTGGTGATCGGCCAGCGCGCACCGGAGCAGACCGCTGCCTCGCTCGATCGGATCGAGGTCGCGGCGTTGCCGGGGCGCGAGAACCGCAGCGTGTCCGAGGTGCTGCAGCGCGTGCCCGGCGTCGCCGCGCGCGAACGCCAGAACCTCGCCCAGGACGTGCAGTTGTCGGTCCGCGGCTATGGAGCGCGCAGCAGCTTCGGCGTGCGCGGGCTGCGCCTGTTCGTCGACGGCATCCCGGCGACGATGCCGGACGGGCAGGGCCAGGTCTCGCACGTGCCGCTGTCGGCGCTGGCGCGGGTGGAGGTGCTGCGCGGGCCGTTCTCCGCGCTGTACGGCAACGCGTCCGGCGGCGTGCTGGCGTTTTCCAGCGCCGGGCCGCCTGGCGCGGCCGCGCTGGGCTTCGACGCCAGCGGCGGCAACGAGGACAGCTGGCGCCTGGGCCTCTGGGCCGGCGGGCCGTGGGCCGCGGCGCGCGCCGGCGGCTGGCGCGTCGACGGCGAGCGGCTGGACGCGGGTGGCTATCGCGAGCACAGCCGTGCGCGCCGCGACGTCGCCCAGGCGCGCCTGCTGTTCGGAACGGAGGCCCGCACGCAGGTCGCGCTCACCGCCAACGCGCTCGACCTCGCCGCCGCCGACCCGCAGGGCCTCGACGCCGCCCAGGTCCGCGCCGATCCGCGCGCGGCCAGCGTCGGCGCGCTGCTGTTCGACACCCGCAAGCGCGTGCGCCAGCGCCAGCTCGGCCTGCACGTCGCGCACCCGGCCGGCGACCACGACCGCCTGGAGCTGTGGGCGCATGGCGGCGAGCGCGCGACCTTCCAGATGCTGTCGGTGCCGGTGGCCGCGCAGGCGGCGCCCGGCAGCGGGGGCGGGGTGATCGACCTCGCGCGCGACTACGCCGGCGCCGACCTGCGCTGGCGTCATCGCGCCAGTTGGGCGGGGCGACCGATCGACATCGTCGTCGGCGCCGCCTGGCAGCAGTCGGGCGAGCGCCGGCGCGGCTACGAGAATTTCGCCGGCGGCCAACTCGGCGTGGTCGGCGCACTGCGCCGCGACGAGCGCGACACGGTCTCCGCGAGCGACGCCTACCTCGAGGCGCACTGGCGCTTCGCCCCGCGCTGGAGCGCGACCGTCGGCGCGCGCCGCAGCGCGGTGCGCTTCCGCACCGACGACGACTACGTCGCGCCCGGCAACGGCGACGACAGCGGGCGCCTGCGCCACGCGCGGACGACGCCGGTGGCCGGCCTGCTGTTCGCGCCGGCCACCGGCGTCACGCTGTACGCCAACGCCGGCCGCGGCTTCGAGACGCCGACCTTCTCCGAACTCGCCTACCGCGACGACGGCGCCAGCGGCCTCAACACCGCGCTGCGGCCGGCGCGCAGCCGCAGCGCGGAGCTCGGGCTGCGCTTGCGCCGCGGCGGCCACGCGCTGGAGGTGGTCGCGTTCGCCAGCCGCACCCGCGACGAGCTGGTGGTCGCCAGCAACCGTGGCGGCCGCAGCACCTACGCCAACGCCGCGCGCAGCCGGCGCGACGGCTGGGAGCTGTCCGCCGATGGCCCGCTCGGCGCGGACTGGCACTACGCGCTGGCGCTGACCCGGCTCGTGGCGCGCTACCAGGACGCGTTCGCGACCTGCCGCGCGCCGCCGTGCACGATGCCCGACACGGTGGTCGCGGCCGGCAACCGGATCCCGGCCACCGCGCCGGGGCAGGCCTTCGCCGAGTTGCGCTGGACGCCGCGCGCCGACCTGGTGCTGTTCGCGCAGGGCAACGCGATCGGCCGCCGCTACGCCGACGACGCCAATACCGGCCA
>DASRZN010000081.1:0-26573 GCA_035686325.1 Lysobacteraceae bacterium | reverse complement strand
CCAGCTCGACGCTGGCTTCGCCGGCCGCGACTTCGACGCGGCGCTGCTGCGCGACCTGCCGGCGCGCGCCGACCCCTGCGGAGAGCGCGGCGAGTTCCACACCTGCGTGCACGCCGGGCCGATGTTCGCCGCGCCGCTGGGCGTCGTGCGCGGCGGGACCGTGCTGCGCGACGGCCGTTTCGCCTATACCGACTTCCTGCTCGACGCCCCCGCATGACGGCGCCTGGCCATCAGGCGCGCAGGTGTTCCGCGTGCCAGGCGATGTGCTCGCCGATGAAGCTGGCGATGAAGTAGTAGCTGTGGTCGTAGCCGGGGCGCATGCGCAACTCGAGCGGATGGCCCGCGGCTTCGCAGGCCTCGCGCAGCAGTTCCGGACGCAGCTCGCGTGACAGGAATTCGTCGTCCCCGCCCTGGTCGACCAGCAGCGGCAGCTGTTCCTTCGCGCCGGCGATGAGTTCGGTCGCGTCCCACGCCTTCCAGGCCTCGCGGTCCTCGCCGAGGTATTCGCCGAACGCCAGCTGACCCCACGGCACCCGCGACGGTGTCACGATCGGCGAGAACGCCGACACGCTGCGGTAGCGGCCCGGGTGGCGCAGCGCGGTGACCAGCGCGCCATGGCCCCCCATCGAATGGCCGGAGATCGCGCGCGCCTCGCTCGCGGCGGGATCCGCCTCGACCCATTCCGGCAGTTCACGCGCGACGTATTCCTGCATCCGGTAGTGCGTCGCCCACGGCGCGCGGGTCGCATCGAGATAGAAGCCGGCGCCCTGGCCGAGGTCGTAGCGGTCGGCGTCGGCCACGCCCTCGCCGCGCGGACTGGTGTCCGGCGCCACCAGGATGATGCCGTGCTCGGCCGCGTAACGCTGCGCACCGGCCTTGGTGATGAAGTTCTGCTCGTTGCAGGTCAGCCCGCTCAACCAGTACAGCACCGGGCACGGGCCCTGTTCGGCCTGCGGCGGGAAGTACACGCCCACCGTCATGTCGCAGCCGAGCGCGTCCGAGCGGTGCCGGTAGACGTCCTGCCAGCCGCCGAAGCAGGCGTGGCGTTCGAGCCGTTCGGTCATCGCGGCTTCCCTCAGTAATGGATCACGGCGCGGATCGACTTGCCTTCGTGCATGAGGTCGAAGGCCTCGTTGATCCGTTCCAGCGGCAGGGTGTGGGTGACGAAGGGGGCGAGGTCGATGTCGCCACGCATCGCATCCTCGACCATGCCCGGCAGTTGCGAGCGGCCCTTCACCCCGCCGAACGCGGTGCCCATCCACTTGCGTCCGGTGACCAGCTGGAACGGCCGCGTGGCGATTTCCTTGCCCGCGCCGGCCACGCCGATGACCACGCTCTGGCCCCAGCCGCGGTGCGCGCACTCCAGCGCCGCGCGCATCACCTCGACGTTGCCGATGCACTCGAAGCTGTGGTCCACGCCCCAGCCGGTCATCCCGACGATGACCTGCTGGATCGGTTTGTCGTGGTCCGTCGGGTTGACGCATTCCGTTGCGCCCATCTGCTTCGCCAGCGCGAACTTGGCCGGGTTGGTATCGATGGCGATGATCCGGCCGGCCTTCGCCTGCTTCGCGCCCTGGATCACCGCGAGGCCGATCGCGCCCAGGCCGAACACGGCGACGCTGTCGCCCGGCTGCACCTTCGCCGTGTTGTGCACGGCCCCGATGCCGGTGGTGACGCCGCAGCCGAGCAGGCACACGTGCTCCGGATTCGCCTGCGGGTTCACCTTCGCCAGCGAGACCTCGGCGACCACGGTGTACTCGCTGAAGGTCGAGCAGCCCATGTAATGGAAGACCGGCTGGCCGTTGTAGCTGAAGCGGGTGGTGCCGTCGGGCATCACGCCCTTGCCCTGGGTCGCGCGCACGGCGACGCACAGGTTGGTCTTGCCCGACTTGCAGAACAGGCACTCGCCGCACTCCGCGGTGTACAGCGGGATCACGTGGTCGCCCGGCTTGACGCTGGTGACGCCCTCGCCGACCTCGACCACCACGCCGGCGCCCTCGTGGCCGAGGACCGCGGGGAACACGCCTTCCGGGTCCTCGCCGGACAAGGTGAACGCGTCGGTGTGGCACAGCGCGGTGTGGGTGATCTTCACCAGCACTTCGCCCTGCTTCGGCGGGGCGACGTCGAGCTCGACGAGCTCGAGCGGCTTGCCGGGGGCGAAGGCGACGGCGGCGCGGGACTTCATGGCGGTACTCCTGGATGACCGGCCCGTGGCCGATGGACAGCCAGGCGCCGTGGGGGACGACTCAATAAGCGTACTCGCGGAAGACCGGGTCCACGCTGCCGTTCCAGCGGCCGTGGAACAGCGCGAGCTTGCGCTCGGCCGGGGTTTCGTCGGCCTCCGCGATGTCGATCAGCGGGGTGAGGAAAATGCTCTCGTCGGCGCCGTTGCGGTTGCGCCGCGCGCGCCGCTGCAGGCCGTGCGCGGAGATCCTCAGCGCCTCGAGCGCGAGGTCGCGCACGCTGCCGCCGCGGAACGGCAGCTTCAGCGCGTGCTTCGGCACGCCGTCGCGCAGCGCGTGGCGTTCCTCCATCGTGAAGTCGCGGACCAGGTCCCAGGCGGCATCCAGCGCGGCATCGTCGTACAACAGGCCGACCCAGAACGCTGGCAGCGCGCACAGCCGGTTCCACGGCCCGCCGTCGGCGCCGCGCATCTCCAGGTACTTCTTCAGCCGCACTTCCGGGAACGCGGTGGTCATGTGGTCGGACCAGTCGCGCAGGGTGGGCAGCTCGCCAGGGAGCGCGTCGAGGCGGCCGCCGAGGAAATCGCGGAAGGAGCGTCCGGCGAGGTCGACGTAACGGCCGCCGCGGTAGGCGAAGTACATCGGCACGTCGAGCAGGTAGTCGACGTAGCGTTCGAAGCCGAAGCCGTCCTCGAACACGAAGTCGAGCATGCCGGTGCGGTCCGGATCGGTGTCGGTCCAGATGTGCGAGCGGTAGCTGAGGTAGCCGTTGGGCTTGCCTTCGGTGAACGGCGAGTCGGCGAACAGCGCGGTCGCGATCGGCTGCAGCGCCAGCGACACGCGGAACTTCTTCACCATGTCCGCTTCGTCGCCGAAGTCGAGGTTGACCTGCACCGTGCAGGTGCGGGTCATCATGTCCAGGCCGAGGTCGCCGCGGGTGGGCATGTAGCGGCGCATGATCCCGTAGCGGCCCTTGGGCATCCACGGCATGTCCGCGCGCGACCACTTGGGCTGGAAGCCCATGCCGAGGAAGCCCAGGCCGAGCGCGTCGGCGACGTCGCGCACCTCGTGCAGGTGGCTGTCCACCTCGCAGCAGGTCTGGTGGATGGTGTCCAGCGGCGCGCCCGACAGCTCGAGCTGGCCGGCGGGTTCCAGCGTCACCGAGGCGCCGTCGCGGGTCAGCGCGATGGTGCGGCCGCCTTCCGCGACCGGCGTCCAGCCGTAGCGGACGAGGCCGGTGAGCAGCGCCTCGATGCCCTGCTCGCCGTCGAACGCCGGCGGCCGCAGGTCGCCGAGACGGAAGCCGAACTTCTCGTGCTCGGTGCCGATCTTCCAGTCGCCGCGCGGGCGCGCGCCCGAGGCGAGGTACTCGACCAGCGCGCGGTGGTCGGTGATCGGCGTTTCGGCGACGTTGCTGGGGCTCGACATCGGTCCATCCGTGGTGCGCTCGGCGCAGGTCGCGACTATAGCCCGCGCGCCCGCCGCGATTGCGGTCGCCGGTGCGTCGACTGTGTTGCATCGCCGCCCGTCCGAAGGCGGCGACGGGGCCTTGACCGGCGGCGGCGCATCCTCCGCCACGACGTCCGCCAGGAGCGCCGCCATGCCGCGCACACCCGACACGCCCCGCCCGCCGCGCCGTCCGGATCCCGGCACCGCACCGCGCGACCCGGCCTTCAGTTCCGGCGATCGCAACACCAAGTCCAGCGAACATGACTGGCCGCTGTTCGACGGCGGCGTCCAGCGCGACGCGACCCCGGCGCGGGCGCCGCGCGACATGGACGACCGCCGGCTGCGGCCGAAGCGCTGAATCGACGCGTCAGCGGCCGGCGTCGCCCGTGCTCGCCGGCGGCTGGCCGCAGTTGCTCGCGGCGACGATCGCGCCGATCCGTTCGAACTCGGCCTCGTGCTGCGCCGCGAGTTCGCCGCGGCCGAAGCGCCAGGCGGTTTCCGCCTCGCGCAGGCGGCGTTGCCAGGCGTCGCAGGTCTGGTCCTCGGGGATCGGCGTGCAATGGTCGCGCACGATTTCGCAGGCGGCGCCGCCCGCGCGCTGCGCGCTGCCGTCCAGGCCGACGACCTGCAGGGGGACGCAACGCGGTTCCGGCTCGCGTGCCTCGCTGAAGTACTGTCCGCCCTCGGGCGTGCTGCACTGGAACAGCGGCGGGGGCGGTGCGGGCGGTGGCGGCGACGCGGGCTCGCCCGCGACCAGCGGCACCGGCGGCGGCGCGGGTTCGGGAATGGCGATCGGCTGGTAGGCCGGGATCGGCGGCGGTGCGTCCACGACCTGCGTTTCCTGGCGCGCTCCCTTGGGGCAGGGCACGTCGTTCTGCACGGTCAGCCGGCCGAACACGTCGGTACAGCGGTAGATCACGATCGAGGCGCGCGCCGGTTCGGCGGCGGCAGCGGCCGCGAGCGCGCCGATCGCGCACGCGCATGCCAGCAGCAGCCCCGCCCACCGCACCGTCACCGGCAATCCTGCGCGAGGCGCGCCTTGATCCCGCGTTCCTCCACGCTCAGGCGCGCTCGCTCACTCGGCTGGGCGTTGAAGAAGCGGCGGTCCAGTTCGTCGCGACGGTCGCGCAGGCGCGCACAGACTTCGGCCTGCGGCAGCGCGTGGCATTCGTCGCGGATCCAGGTGCCGGCGCCGTAGGCGGCCGGGCCGTACACCGGCGGCGTCACCACCGTGCGGCCGCTGGTGATGTGCACGTTGCCGTGGGTGATCGCCAGCGAGGTGCTTCCGACCGTGCCGGGGTAGGGATACGGATACGGCGCGACCGGGACGCCGAGCGTCCACAGCGGCACCCAGCGCGGATTGCCCTCGGGCGTGTCGCTGGTGTAGCGCTCGCCGTCGGGCGTCACGCACTCGTACAGCGGGCGCGGCGGCTGCACCACGACCACGCGCTCCACCGGCGGCGCGGGCGGCGTGTCCGTCGCCGGCGCGCGCGCCGGGCGCTGGACGACCGGTGCGGGCGGCGCATCCTTCGGACGCAGCATGCTGCGCGTTTCCTGGGCCTGGCCCTTCGGACAGGGCGAGTCGCGCAGGGTCAGCTGGCCGCGGGCGTCGGTGCAGCGGTAGATCACCACCTCGTCGGCGGCGTGGCTTGCCCGTGGCTGCAGCAGCAGGCAGCAGGCGAGCGATGCGGCGAGGGCGAGGCGGCCGGCCATGCGCGCATGATGCCGCCGCCGCGGACCGGGGCGGAAGCCGCCCGGGGTCGCGGGTTCCGCCCCGTTCAGGCGCGCAGCACGGCGCCCGTGCAGGCGTCGCGGATCGTGCTGGGCGCGGCCAGGCCGGCGGTCTCGCCTGCGGTCACGCCGTCGCAGCGGGCGAGCAGGGCGGGATCGAGCGCGTCGCGGCGGTAGGCCGGCGGCGCGCCGGCGAGGTTGGCGCTGGTCGACACGACCGGTCCGCCGAACGCCGCGCACAAGGCGGCGACCAGCGGGTGCGCGCTGACCCGCACCGCGACGCCGGCGTGGGCGCCGGTGATCCAGGCCGGCACGCGGGCGCTGGCCGGCACGATCCAGGTGTTCGGGCCCGGCCAGCTGGCGAAGGCTGCCGCGCGCCGCGCCGGCGGCACCCGCTCCCAGTCGAGCAGGCCGTCCAGTTGCGCCGGCGCGCCGGCGACCAGGATCAGGCCCTTGTCCACGGTGCGCTGCTTGAGCGCGAGCAGGCGCAGTACCGCGGCCTCGTCGAACGGGTCGCAGCCCAGTCCCCACACCGCTTCGGTCGGATAGGCGATCACGCCGCCGGCGCGCAGGGCGGCGGCGGCTTCGGCGGGGGACAGGTCGGACATGGGGACAGCTTACGCAGCGTTCGCCCGGCTGCGAAGGACCGGGCGCGTCGCGGCGCGGCTCAGAACGGCGCTTCGTCGGCGGCGGGCGCCGTGGTCGCCTTCTTCGCCGGCGCGGCCTTCTTCGCCGCCTTCTTCGCCGCGGTCTTCCTGGTCGCCTTCTTCGCGGGCGCCTTCTTCGTTGCGGCCTTCTTCGTCGTCGTCTTCTTCGCGGCGCCGGTCGGCGCGGCGGCCTTCTTCGCCGGCGCCTTTTTCGCCACCGCCTTCTTGCCGAAGCGGCCGCGCATCGGCTTGCCGGTCTCCTCCATCAGTTGCTGCACCTCGGCCAGGGTCAGCGAGGCGGGCTCGCGGTCCTTGGGGATGCGGCCGTTGAGCTTGCCGTCGCTGATGTAGGGGCCGAAGCGGCCGTTGAGGACCTGGATGTCGCTGCCCTCGAAGGACTTGATGATGCGGTTGCGTGCGATCTCTTCCTTCTCCTCGATCAGGAACACCGCGCGCGCGAGGTCGATCGTGTACGGGTCGTCTTCCTTCTTCAGCGAGGCGTAGGTGTCGCCGCGCTTGGCGAACGGCCCGAAGCGGCCGATGCCGACGCTCACTTCCTCGCCGTTGGACTGGCCGAGCTTGCGCGGCAGCTTGAACAGCTCCAGCGCCTCCTCCAGCGAGATCGTGTGCATGCTCTGGCCGGGACGCAGCGAGGCGAACGTCGGCTTCTCCTCGTCCTCGACGCTGCCGATCGCCGCGTACGGTCCGAAGCGGCCCAGGCGCACGCTGACCGGCTTGCCGGTCTTGGGATCGAGGCCGAGCTCGCGCGCGCCGGTGGCCTCGCTGCGGTCCACGCTTTCGGTCTTGTCGGCGACCAGTTCCTTGAACGGGCCCCAGAACTTCTCCATCAGCGGCACCCACGCCTCCTCGCCGCGGGAGACGGCGTCGAGCTCGTCCTCCATCTTCGCGGTGAAGTCGTAGTCCACGTAGCGGGTGAAGTGGCTGCTCAGGAACTTCGAGACCGCGCGGCCGACGTCGGTCGGGCGGAAGCTGCGGCTTTCCATCTCGACGTACTTGCGGAACAGCAGGGTCTGGATGATCGACGCGTAGGTCGACGGGCGGCCGATGCCGTATTCCTCCAGCGCCTTGACCAGCGCCGCTTCGGTGTAGCGCGGCGGCGGCTGGGTGAAGTGCTGGTCGGCATGCACGCGTTCCAGCGGCACCCGCTCGCCCGGCTTCATCGCCGGCAGCTTGCGGCCCTCGTCCTCGTCCTCGGCGGCCTTGCTGTCCTTGCCCTCCTCGTAGACCGCGAGGAAGCCCGGATCCACGACCGTCGTGCCCGACGCGCGGAACCCGTGCTCGCTGCCGGCGGCGAGGTCGACGCTGACCGTGTTGAGGACGGCCGGCACCATCTGCGACGCGACCGTGCGCTTCCACACCAGTTCGTACAGGCGGCGCTCGTCGTCGGTGAGATGGCGCGCGACCTGCGCCGGCGTGCGCAGCGCCGAGGTCGGGCGCACCGCCTCGTGCGCTTCCTGCGCGTTCTTGGACTTGGTCTGGTAGAAGTTCGGCTTGTCCGGCAGCGCGCGGGTGCCGAAGTCGCGCGCGATCACGTCGCGCAGTTCGCCCAGCGCGTCCAACGACAGGTTGACCGAGTCGGTACGCATGTAGGTGATCAGGCCGACCGTGCCTTCTTCGCCGAGCGCCACGCCCTCGTACAGCTTCTGCGCGACCTGCATGGTCCGCCGGGTGGTGAATCCGAGCTTGCGCGAGGCCTCCTGCTGCAGCGTGGAGGTGGTGAACGGCGGCGACGGCCGGCGCTTGCGCTCCTTGCTGGCGACGTCGGTGACGTGCAGCGCGCCGCCGGCGGCCTTCAGGATGCGCTGGCGCGCGGCCTCGGCGTCTGCGGCATTCGTGATCGTGAACTGCTCGGTCTTCCGGCCGTCGAGCTTCGTCAGCTTGGCGGTGAACGGCTGCGACGCGTGCGCGCACTCCGCCTCGACCGACCAGTACTCGCGGGCGACGAAGGCTTCGATTTCCTCCTCGCGCTCGACGATCATGCGCAGCGCCGGCGACTGCACCCGCCCCGCCGACAGCCCGCGCTGCACCTTGCGCCACAGCACCGGCGACAGGTTGAAGCCGACCAGGTAGTCGAGCGCGCGGCGCGCCTGCTGCGCGTCCACCAGCGGCTCGGCGATGTCGCGCGGCTGCTCCATGGCGGCGCGGATCGCGCGCGGGGTGATCTCGGTGAACACCACCCGGTGCAGCGGCTTGTCCTTGAGCAGGCCGCGCTCGCGCAGGATCTCGGCGATGTGCCAGCTGATCGCCTCGCCTTCGCGGTCCGGGTCGGTGGCGAGGTAGAGCGCCTCGGCGGACTTGGCGGCCTTGGCGATCGCGTCGACGTGCTTCTCGTTCTTCTCGATCAGGTCGTAGCGCATGGCGAAGCCGCGCTCGGGGTCGACCGCGCCCTCCTTCGGCACCAGGTCGCGGACATGGCCGTAGGAGGCGAGGACCGTGAAGTCCTTGCCGAGGTACTTGTTGATCGTCTTGGCCTTGGCGGGCGACTCGACGATGAGCAGGTTCTTGGCCATGGGGGCGGAGCTTTCCGTGCGCGGGGGAGGCGTGCCGTGAAGGCAACGCAATGAGGCGGCAGACAAGGCAACGCCCGCGGCCGCGGCCACGGGCGTCACATTTATTTATTAGGAATCACACGGCCCGGCGTGGCTGTCAAGCCGCGGACCGACAGCCGTGCCGCAAATGCGCCGTACGTCGCGGAACGGCGGGCAAATGTCCGGCTTCTGGATCTCTGGGTGTCGGCTCCCAGCCGGCCGCGGCCGTGGGCGCCGAGCGTCAACCTCGGCAGGAAACCGGCAGATAGCGATCCTGGATCTCGGAGGAGCACTGCCACGCCCCGGTTGCGGGGTCGTATTCGAGCCAGACCCGCTTGCCGTCGATGGCTTCCGTCCGCGCGTCGCGCAGGGTCGCCTCGATGGCGCAGTGGCCGGTGGCGTCCATGGCGCCGACCGCGATGGAGGCGACCCACTGCTGGTCGGCGTAGCGGTCGGGCGCGCCGATGCCGGCCTCCCCGTTGACCGGGCAGCGACCCTGGGCCTGCAGGAAGGCCGCGATCTGTCCTTCGAGCGGCTTCGCGGCCGACGCCGCGGCCGCGACCTTCGCCCGCACCGTGTAGTCCTGATAGGCCGGAATCGCGATCGCCGCCAGGACGCCGAGGATGGCCACCAGGAGGAGGACCGCCACGGCCGCGATCACGATCGCCGCCGCGCCGGCGTGCCGCTGCTGGCGCTCGGGCGCGTCGGTGAAGGCCCAGCGGTCCACGACCTGGGTGTCCGCCACGACGTCGTGCAGCGCGCGCTTGCGCTCGGTGAACGCCGCCATCAGGAAGCCGATGTAGAAGGTGAGATAGGACAGCAGCGCGGCGAACCAGCGTCCGAACGCCTGCGCGCGGCCGAGACGCCGGCCGCGCGCGTCCGTCACCTTGATGCCGAGCGCGCGCTTGCCGAGCGTGGCCTGGTGGCTCGAGCTTTCCTGCAACGCGTAGTAGAGCGCCGCGCCGACGTAGTAGAGGAGCAGCAGGCCCAGGTAGGCGAACCCGATCATCGCCCCCAACGCGTCGGCGTCCCCCAGGCTCGCCGGGACCGCGACGGCGACCACGATGCCGACCACGAACAGGACCGCGTAGAACGCGCCGCCCAGGATGAGGTTGTCGATGATGAGTGCGCCCAGGCGGCGGATGAAGCCCGCGTAGACGACGTCGGTTCCCGTATCGTTCATTGCCCTTCCCCCCTTCAAAAAGGCCTTCCCCAAGGCCATGCGCCTTCCCTGCGACTAGTGCACCGGTTCCGGCTCGTCCAGGAACATCTGGGTTTCCATCCAGGCGTAGGCCGCCTCCGAGCCGGGCTGGTCGAACAGGACCAGCAGCACGACCCACTTCAGGTCGTCGAGGTCGAGTTCGTCCTGGTCCAGCGCCAGCGCGCGGTCGAGCACCAGCTCGCGCTGCTGGGCGTCGAGCACGCCGTGCTGCTCGAGGAACAGCAGGAAGCCGCGGCACTCGGCGTCGAGCTTGTCCAGTTCCGGCCCGGCGTACACGCGCACCGGGCCGTCCGCGCGCGGCGCGGGCACGGACGGGCGCCGCTCGGCGAGGGCGTCGAGCCAGTCGAAGGCCTTGTGGATCTCGGCCGGGCTGAAACCGGCCTGGGTGAGTTCTTGGAACAGCGGGCCGTTCTGCAGGGAGTCGCGGTCGCCCAGTGGCGGGACGGTGTCTTCGGCGATGTAGTGTTCGAACAGGTACAGCAGGACGTCCAGGATGCTCTCTTTCATTTCCCTCGGCCTGCGCCCTCGCGGACGCTGAGGAGGACCCGGCGGACCGGGATCGCCGTCGGGCTCCGTGCCCGCCGGCGTCGTGGCGCGCCCTGCGGCGCGCCGCCGCCACACCCATGGTCGCCCATGCCCCTGGTGGCGGTCGCGACGCGTCCTGCGTCGTCGCCCCGAGCCGGCCCGGCGGCCGCTCAGCGCTTGCGGGAATAACGGCCGTGGGCATGCACCACGCGGCCTTCCAGCTCCATGAGCAGCAGCATGGAGGACAGTTCCGCGGGCGTCAATCCGGTTCGCTCGGCCAGCTGATCCATACCCGTGGGGTCGTGACCGAGGGCCCGCCACAAGCGCTGGTGGTCGGGGTCGACGGGGTCCGCAACGGCGGCTGAGCCGGTGGCGACGGGCGGGGCGGGCGCCCCGGCCAGGCGCGCGCGCAGGGCGGCGCCCAGCTCACCGGCCAGCGGCGCCAGCGCGGCGATCACCTCGCCCGCGTCCTCGACCAGCGCCGCGCCCTCGCGCAGCAGCCGGTGGCAGCCGCGGGCGACCGGGTTGTGGATCGAGCCGGGGACGGCGAACACCTCGCGGCCCGCGTCGGCGGCCTGGCGCGCGGTGATCAGCGCCCCCGAACGCAGCGCCGCCTCGACCACCAGGGTGCCGAGCGACAGGCCGGCGAGGATCCGGTTGCGGTTCGGGAAATATTCCTTCAGCGCCCGCGTGCCGGGCGGGTACTCGCTGACCACCGCGCCGCTGTCGGCGATGCGCGCGTGCAGGGCGCGGTTGGCGCGCGGGTAGGGCACGTCCGGGCCGGTGCCGAGCACGGCGATGGTCAGGCCGCCGGCGGCGAGCGTGGCCTCGTGCGCGGCGGTGTCGATCCCGGCCGCCATGCCGCTGGCGATGCCGAAGCCGGCGGCGGCCAGCGCCGCGGCGAACGCGCGCGCGTTGTCCAGCCCGCCCGCGCTGGCCGCGCGGCTGCCGACCACGGCGAGCTGCGGGTGCCACAGCCGGGCCGGCTCGCCGGCGACGAACAGCGCCACCGGCGGGTTCGCGCCCCGGCGCAGCAGCGGCGGGTAGTCCGGATCGGTCCAGCCGATGAGGTGGTGGCCGGCGGCCTGCAGCCAGGCGCGGCCGCGCGCCAGCGCCGCCGCGTCCGGCGTGCGCAAGGCCGCGACCTGTTCCGCGCCCAGTCCCGCCGCCCGCCAGGCGCACGTCCCGGCGGCGAGCGCCGCGACCGCGCCGCCATGGGTCTCGAGCAGCGCGCGCCGCGCGGCGACCCCGCCGCCGGCGAGCACCAGCCGCAGCAGCGCGTCGGTCGCCTCGTCCATGCCGGCAGCCTGCGCCGGAAACGACGACGGCGCCCTCGGGCGCCGTCGCGTGCGTGTGTCGGAAACTGCCGCGCGTCAGTAAGGCGCGTCGGGATGCTTCAGCTCGTAACCCACGCGCACCGGCTTGATCGCATCCATCACCAGGCCGTAGCTGACCTTGTCGAAGGTGCGGAACACCATCACGTGGCCGGCGAACTCGTCCGGCAGGCGCGTCTTGGCTTCGTAACCGACGGTGTCCGGATCGCGGTCCGGGCCGTACTCGACCCGGTCGACGACGTTGCTGCCCTGGCGCCAGAGCGAGAACACCGTGCCGTTGTCCACGCCCTCGCGGCTGCCGACCGACAGCGCGATGACATCGCGGCGGCCGCCGCTGGTCAGCATGTCGGCCACCGCCAGCACCCGTGCGCGGCCGTACTCGAGCTGCTGCGCCGGCGCGTGCGGGATGAACTGCAGGTCGTAGCTGCGGGCGTCCACCGGGATCACGCGGTCGCCCACGCGCACCTCGCGGCCCTCGGTGTCGAGCAGCAGGGTGCTCGCCTCGACCCCGCCGACCTCGCCGCGGGTGAGGGTGCCGGCGCCCTGGCGCATCAGCTCGAAGCCGAGCAGCTCGGTGCCGGCGTCCGGGGTGAGGACGTTGGTCCAGTACTGCTGGAAGTCGATCATGCGGCGGCCGCGGGCATCGAGGTCGTCGCCGTGGAACAGGTCGCAGCAGGCGCCGGTGCGGTCCAGGCGGGTGTAGCGCACGGTCGGGCGCACGACCAGGAAGCGCTGGCCCGGCTGCGCGCCGGCCAGGCCCTTGATGTAGGCGAGCTGGCCCTCGGCGCCGCGCAGGCGATCCTCTTCCAGGCCGACTACGTAGGGCAGCTGGTCGAACTGGTCGACCACCCGCAGGTCCTTCAGGAACGGCTCGACCTCGGCCAGCGGGATCGCGTTGATCGGGGCCTCGGTGCGGGGGCCCGGCTTGACCGCGACGCGGTCGAGGTAGGCCAGGCTGAGCACGTCGCCCGGGTAGATCAGGTGCGGGTTCTTGACCTGCGGGTTGGCCTGCCAGATTTCCGGCCACAGCCAGGGCTTCTGCAGGAAGCGTCCGGCGATGTCCCACAGCGTGTCGCCGCGCTTGACGACGTAGGTGTCCGGGTGGTCGCCCCGTACCTCGACGGCGGCGGCGTAGGCCGTGACGGTCAGCAACGCAACGGCGAACACCGTCCGCAGCCCTTGAGAAAGGCGCTTAAGCTTGGCGGCCATCTACCCGCTCCCCTTGGAGATTTCTCCTTCCAGCCCGGTCACTTTAGACCACAGGACGCGCGTCTTGGCAAGACGGCGGGGGTACAATCGGGGCGACTTCCCGCCTCCGGGCGCGGCCGCCGCTTGCGGATGTGACCGCCGCCCCCATTTCGTCCGCCATGGCCCTGCTTCCGATCCTCGAGTTCCCCGATCCGCGCCTGCGCACCGTCGCCGCGCCGGTCGACCCGGCATGGCTGGCCGAACCGGCCACCCGCCAGCTGATCGACGACATGTTCGAGACCATGTACGCCGCCCCCGGCATCGGCCTGGCCGCGAGCCAGGTCGATGTGCACCGGCGGTTCATGGTGATTGACGTCAGCGAGGAGAAGAACCGGCCGCTGGTGTTCGTCAATCCGGAGATCGTCGCCCGCGCCGGCGAGCAGGTCTGCCAGGAGGGTTGCCTGTCGGTGCCCGGCATCTTCGCCGACGTCACCCGCGCCGGCGAGATCACGGTGCAGGCGCTGGACCGCGACGGCCAGCCCTTCGAACTGGCGGCCGACGGCCTGCTCGCGGTCTGCATCCAGCACGAGATGGACCACCTCGAGGGCAAGCTGTTCGTCGACTACCTGTCGCCGCTCAAGCGCGAGATGGTGCGCAAGAAGCTGGCCAAGGCGCGGCGCCAGGCAGCGGCCTGAGGCCGGCCGCGCGTCGCGGTGTCGGGCGCGCATGCCGCAACGCGCGGACGTGGCGTCCGGCGCGTTTGCACCATTCCTTCCCAGCAGGTGTGCAGATGAGACTGGTCTTCGCCGGCACCCCCGAGTTCGCCGTCCCCGCGCTGCGCGCCGCCGCCCAGCGCGGCGAGGTCGTCGCCGTCTACACCCAGCCCGACCGCCCCGCCGGGCGCGGACGCGCACTGGCGCCGTCGCCGGTCAAGCGCGAGGCGCTGCTGCGTGGCATCCCGGTACTGCAGCCCGAAACGCTGAAGGGCGAGCTGTCGCGCGACGCCCTGCGCGCGCTGCAGCCGGACCTGATGATCGTGGTCGCCTACGGCCTGCTGCTGCCGCAAAAGATCCTCGAGATCCCGCGCTTCGGCTGCTGGAACGTGCACGCCTCGCTGCTGCCGCGCTGGCGCGGCGCGGCGCCGATCCAGCGCGCGATCGAAGCGGGCGACAGCGAGACCGGCGTGTGCCTGATGCAGATGGAGAAGGGCCTGGACACCGGCCCGGTGCTGCTCGAGCAGCGCATCCCGATCGGCGCGGAGGAGACCGCCGGCCAGCTGCACGACCGCCTGGCGCAACTCGGCGCGCAAGTGCTGGCCGACGGCCTCGGCCTGCTGCGCGCGGGCATGCGCCCGGTGCCACGGCCGCAACCCGCTGAAGGCGTGACCTACGCGCACAAGCTCGACAAGGCGGAGGCGCGGCTCGACTGGTCGCTGCCGGCCGCGGTGCTGGCGCGCAAGGTGCGCGCGTTCGATCCGTGGCCGGTCGCGGAAGCCGACATCGCAGGCGAGCGCCTGCGCATCCACGGCGCGCTCGCGTTGGACGTCGCCCACGACGCGTCGCCGGGCACGTTGCTGCAGGCCGGCCGCGACGGCCTCGACGTCGCCTGCGGCGAAGGCGCGCTGCGGGTGCGCGTGCTGCAGCGCGCGGGCGGCCGCGCGATTACCGCCGCCGACTACCTCAACGCGCGCCGCGACCTGGCGGCGCGCGCATGAATCCGGCCGCTGCCGGCGGCACCGGCGTCGCCCTGCGGGTGCTGGCGGCGCGCGTGCTGCACGCGGTGGCGGAGCAGGGGCGTTCGCTGAAGGCGGAGCTGGCCGCCGCGCTGCCGACCCTGGGCGATCCGCGCGACCGCGCCCTGCTGGAAGCGATCGTGTTCGCCGCGCTGCGCGAGCGCGCGCGCTTCGACGCCGCGCTCGCCGCGTGGATGGACAAGCCGCTCGGGCGGCGCGACGCACCGCTGCGCGCGCTGCTGCATGCCGGCTTCGCCCAGCTCGTGCTGGAACTGCCGGCGCACGCCGCGCTGGCGGCGACGGTGGAGGCCGCACGCACGCTCGGCCGCGCGCACCAGGCCGGCCTGGTCAACGCGCTGCTGCGCCGCGCGCAGCGCGAGGGGCTGCCGGCGGCGGAGCCGGGCGCCGGCTGGCCGCAATGGCTGCGCGAACGCATCGCCGCGGACTGGCCGGAACACGCGCAGGACGTCTTCGCCGCCGCCACGCGGCCGGCGCCGCTGTGGCTGCGCGTCAACCGCCGGCTGGTCACGCGCGAGGCGTATGCGCTTCGGTTGCGCGACGCCGGCATCGACGCGATGGCGAGCGACCTGCTGCCCGACGGCCTGCGCCTCGACGCGCCGGTCGCGGTCGCCGCGCTGCCCGACTTCGCGAACGGCGCGGCTTCGGTGCAGGACGGCAGCGCGCAACTGGTCGCCGACGCGCTGGCGCCCGTGCCCGGCGCGTCCGTGCTCGACGCCTGCGCCGCGCCCGGCGGCAAGGCCGCGCACTTGCTGGAGCGCGATCCGGCGTTGCGCCTGCTCGCGCTGGACACCGACGCGCGCCGCCTGCGCCGGATCGGCGATACCTTCGCCCGCCTGCAACTCGGCGACGGCGCGCGACTGCAGTGCGCGGATGCCGCCGAAGTCGCGACCTGGTGGGACGGCGCGCCCTTCGACGCGATCCTGCTGGACGCGCCGTGCAGCGCCACCGGCGTGGTCCGCCGCCAGCCCGACATCCTGTTGCACCGACGCGCGTCCGACGTCGCCGCGCTGACCGCGCTGCAGGCGCGCCTGCTCGACGCGCTGTGGCCGACGCTGGCGGGGGGCGGCACCTTGCTGTACGCGACCTGCTCGCTCTTGCGCGCGGAGAACGACGCGCAGGTCGCTGCGTTCCTGGCGCGCACGCCCGGCGCGCGCCTGCTACCGCTGGACGCGCGCTTCGGCCACGACACCGGCGCGGGGCACCAACGTTTCCCGGGCGAGGACGGCATGGATGGGTTCTTCTATGCGCGGTTGGTGAAGGGCTAGGACAGGGCGTGCCCCCACCCCAACCCTCCCCCGCAAGCGGGGGAGGGGGAACCGCAGGCTGTCGCGGGGTGCCGGGTTTTCGCCCTCCCGCGAGCGGGGCAGGGAGCAATCGTCTAACGTTCCGGTTCCGCATCGCTTCCGTGCCCCGCATGCTGCAGACCGCCCGCTCCCGCGACACCTGGTTGTTCTGGCTGATCGCCGTGCTGGTGATCGGCGCGGGCCTGGGCCTGCGCGATCCGTGGCCGGCCGACGAGCCGCGCTTCGCGCTGGTCGCCAAGCAGATGGTGGAGAGCGGCAACTGGCTGTTCCCGCATCGCGGCGTCGAGCTGTATTCGGACAAGCCGCCGATGCTGATGTGGCTGCAGGCGGCCGCGTACAGCGTGCTGCGCGACTGGCGCGTGGCGTTCCTGCTGCCGTCGCTGCTCGCGTCGCTCGGCACGCTGTGGTGCGTGGTCGACCTCGGCCGCCGGCTGTGGACGCGCAAGGTCGGCCTGGTCGCGGGCTGGGCGCTGCTGTTCGCGCTGCAGTTCACCTACCAGGCGAAGAAGGCGCAGATCGATCCGCTGGTGACGTTCTGGATCACGCTCGCCAACTACGGACTGCTGCGCTTCTTCCTGGAGGCGCGCGGCGCGCGGCCTGACTGGCGGATGTGGTGGCTCGGCTGGTTCGCGGCGGGGCTGGGCACGATCACCAAGGGCGTCGGCGTGCTCGCGCTGGTGATGCTGCTGCCGGCGTTGTGGGCCGCGTGGCGCGGCTGGCGCGGGATCCGCGTGCCGCTGCGCGACTGGCGGCTGCTGCTGGGGCCGCTGGCGTTCGCGGCGGCGGCGGCGGTGTGGCTGGTGCCGATGCTGAGCGTCGCGCTGTCGCGTCACGATCCGGCGTTCGACGCCTACGTGCAGGACATCCTGTTCCGCCAGACCGCGGGCCGTTACGCAAAATCCTGGGACCACCCGCAGCCCCCCTGGTACCACCTCGGGGTGATGCTGACGATGTGGCTGCCGCCGATGCTGGCGCTGCCGTGGGCGCTGCCGGCGTGGCGCCGCCGCCTGCGCCGGCGCGATCCGCGCTTCCTGCTGCCGCTGGCGTGGTGGCTATTTGTGTTGGTGTTCTTCTCGATCCCGAGCGGCAAGCGCGACGTCTACGTGATGCCGGCGCTGCCGATGGCCTGCCTGGCGCTGGCGCCGCTGCTGCCGGGCATCGTGCGCAAGGCCTGGGCGCGGCGACTGGCGTGGACATTCGCGCTGGCGTTGGTCGCGGTGTGCCTGGGCGGCGGGCTGGCGATGCTGTTCGGCGATCCGGCCTTCGAGGCGCGCTTCGCCGCCGAACGCGGCTTCGCCGCGGGGGCCGACGCGATCGCCTGGCTGCTGCTGGCGATGGGCGGCTGGGGCCTGGCCGGCGCGTTGTGGTTCCGGCGGCGGCCGCTGGCGGCGATGTTCAACGTGCTCGCCGGCATGTGGGTGCTGTACGGCGTGGTCGCCTATCCGCTGCTCAATCCGTCCAGTTCAGCGCGCGGGCTGATGGAGGCGGTCGGCGAGCGCATCGGTCCGCGCACCGAGCTCGGCCTGGTCGCGTGGAAGGAACAGAACCTGCTGATGGCAGACCGGCCGGCGAAGACCTGGGGCTTCGTGATGCCGCCGCACGAGCAGCTGGCCGCGGCGATGCCGTGGCTGCGCGCCGATCCTTCGCGCAAGGTGCTGATCCTGGAAGCGGCGATGGGGCCGTGCGTGGACCAGGCGCATGCGGAGTACGCGGGCGTGTCCAACCGCCGCCGGTGGTGGCTGATCGACGCGTCCGCGCTGCGCCCCGGCTGCACGCCGCCGCCGGTGAAGGACTGGCGCGGCGCGGACTACGAGTAGCTCAGGCGCCCGCCAGCGCGGCCAGCGCGGCGACCGCGTCGTCCAGTCCGTTGCGCAGGCCGAGCGTGCGCGCGCCGGCGCGCAGTGCCGCGCGCGTGTCGGGATCGTCGGCGAGCGCCTGCAGCGTGTCGGCGAGCGCCTCGGGCGAAGCCGACGCCGGCGCCGCGCGCACCGCGCCGCGCGCCGCCAGCCAGCGCACGCGCGCGGCCTGTTCCTCCTGCAGCGGCACGGCCACGGTCGGCACCTCCAGCGCCAGCGCCTGCACCAGCAGGCTGCCGCCGGCGAGCAGGGCGACCCGCGCGCCGGCGAGCAGGCCCATCAGCTCGGCGTTCGGCAGGCGCGGCAGCACGTGCGCCGGTGCCGACGCCTCGCACGCGACCGCCACCGTCGCGATGCCGTGCCGCGCCAGCGCGGTCGCGGCCGCGCCGAACAGCGCGGCCGCATCGCGCCCGTCGCCGAGGACGTGGCGGCCGCCGCCGGTGCAGACCACCGCGTAGACCGCGCCGGGCGGCAGCCCGCAGCGCAGGCGCAGCGCGTCCACCGGCACGGGCGGCGCGAACAGCGTCGCGAAACGGCGCACGGCGACCCGCGGATGCCGCCAGCGCGCCCAGCGCTCGCGCCAGCCGGGCGCGCCCAGCAACTCGGCGCCGACCAGCCAGTGTTCGTCGAGCAGGGCCATGCGCCGCCCGCGCAATCCGCGGTTGCGCGCGCTCGGCCGCGAGCTGAGCAGCACCGTGCGCGCGCCCGCCGCGCGCGCCGCACGCAGGCTCTCCACCCGCGCGTTGCCGTCGAACACCACCACCGCCGGCCGCAGCGCGCCGATCGCGGCCGAGACCTCCGCCGGCACCCGCGTCGGCGATTCCGCCAGCCAATGCACGGGGAAGCCCGGATCCGGCGTGCCCGACGCCAGCGCGAAATGCGCCTCGCAGTCCGGCGCGCGCGCCTGCAGCGCCTGCGCCAGCAGGCGGCAGCGCTGCACTTCGCCGCTGCCTGCGCTGCCGGATACCGGGACGAACAACACGCGAGCGGGCATCATGGCTCCTTCGGGGCGCGCCGAGTGTAGCCCCGCCCCCAGGCAACCTGGCAGCGACGCATGGCCGACGTGCCCGTCACCTTCTACGCCGACGTGTCCGACGCCGAGCTCGCCGGCTGGCGCGCGCTGCGTCCCGACGCCGAGCCGCAGCGCCTGGTGCGCGGCGACGAATGCTGGATCGCGCAGACCCACGCGCGCCTGCGCGACGCCGGCGTCGCCGTGCGCATGGACAACCGGGTCCCGGACGAAGGCGTGGTGGTGTTCTACGCCGGCGACAAGCGCGCGGTACGCCGCGCCTTCGACCCGCGCGGGCGCGCGCTGCTGGTCGCGGTGCGCAGCGACCGCCACCCGGTCGGCTTCGCCGACGTCGAGATCGTGCAGAACGCGTCGTCAGCCGACGGCGCGCGCACCCGCCACGTGCCGCACTGGCCGCAGGCGGGCCTGCTGCCGCGCGATCCGGCGCGCGGCGCGCGCGTGCGCACGGTGCTGTTCCCCGGCACGCCGCAGAACCTGCACCCGGGCTTCGCTGGAGAAGCGTGGCAGCGGTTCCTCGCCGAACGCGACCTCGCATTCCGCTGCCACTACGCCAATGCCTGCGGCGGGCCGCCCGCCTGGCACGACTACCGCGACGTCGACGTCCTGCTCGCGGTTCGCCCCGCGGACATGGGCCTGGTCCCGCACAAGCCGGCGTGGAAGCTGTTCAACGCCTGGCTGGCCGGCGTGCCGGCGATCCTCGGCCCGGAAGCCGGTTACCGCGAATTGCGGCGCGATCCGCTCGACTACCTCGAGGCCGCCGATCCGGCGACGGCGATGGACGCGCTCGCGCGCCTGCTCGACGAGCCCGGCCTGTACGCGGCGATGGTCGCCAACGGTGCCGCGCGCGGCGCCGATTTCACCGTCGCCGCGACCCTGCGCCGCTGGCAGGACCTGCTCGCCGGACTGTCGGCGCTGTGCGCCGATCCCGCGCGGCGCCCGCAGTCGGCGTTCGCGCGACGGCGCCGCGAACTGTGGTTCCGCCTGCGCCGGCCGTGGAAGCCGTACGGCTGAATCACCGCCGGCGCCGCTCGATGGCGCGGTAGGGATTGTCCTCGCCGCGGCCGGACGGGCGCAGGGTGTAGCGCTTGTAGGTCCATTGGTACTGCGCCGGGTCGCGGCCGGCGATCGCCTCCACTGTGGCGTTGAGCGCGGCGACCGCGACCTCCGGATCGGGATCGGCGATCGCCGCCGGCGCCTGCGTCACGTGCAGCGCGTAGTCCTCGCCGTCGCCGATCCGCTCGCACCAGGCGAACAGCACGGTCGCGCCGGTGCGCGCCGCCAGCCGCGGCAGCAGGGTCATGGTCAGCGCCGGCAGGCCGAAGAAGGGCGCGAATTCGCCTTCGCCGGCCTTCGGCTGCTGGTCGGGCAGGATGCCGACCACGCCGCCGGCCTGCAGCCGCTTGAGCAGCTGGCGCACCGCGGCGGCGCCTTCGGCCGGGACCTGGGTGACGCGCTCGCCGGCGTCGGCGCGCACCCGCCGCAGGAAGGCCTCGCCGACCGCCGACTCCGGCGGCCGGTACAGGATCGCCAGCGGCGTGCGCGCCGCCAGCCACTGGTTGAGCAGTTCCCAGTTGCCGTGGTGCGGCGCGGCCACGATCAGGCCGCGACCGGACGCGAGCGCGGCGTCGAACAGTTCGACGCCGTGCCGTTCGCGGATCCGGGCGAGGTTGGCGGCCGGCGCGCCGGTCCAGATCCGCAGGGTGTCCAGCGCCTGGCGCGCGGTGTTGCGCAGGATCGCGCGCTGCAGCGCGGCGCGCTCGGCGACCGGCATGGCGGGGAAGGCGAGCTCGAGGTTGCGGCGGGCGACCCGGCTCTCGCGCGCGTCCAGCCGGCCCCACAGCCGGGCGACGGCGCCGGCGAGCGCGCGGCGCAGCGTCGCCGGCAGGTGGCCGACCAGCCAGGCGAGGGCGTACAGGAGGGCGGCGGCGAGCTCGGTCACCGCGGAAGTCTAGCGGGGCCGTCCGCCGCGGACCGCGGCGTGCAGTCGCCTGAGGCAGGCTGCGCGCCGGTGCCGGCCGCCCTTATCGTTGTCCTTCCTCCATCCATCGGACCCGCCATGCTCGCCCTGATCCAGCGCGTCACCGAAGCCCGGGTGGAGGTGGACGGCGCCACCGTCGGCGCGATCGGGCCCGGCCTGCTGGCCCTGGTCGGGGTCGAGCCGGGCGACGGGCCGGCGCAGGTCGAACGCATGGCCGCCCGCCTGCTCGGCTACCGGGTCTTCGCCGACGCCGCCGGGCGGATGAACCGCTCGTTGTCCGACACCGGCGGCGGGCTGCTGCTGGTCAGCCAGTTCACCCTCGCCGCGGACACTTCCAGCGGCATGCGGCCGGGTTTCAGCACGGCGGCGGCGCCGGCCGAAGCTGAACGCATCTTCGACGACCTGCTCGCAACCTGCCGCCAACGGCACCCGCCAGGGGTGGAAAGCGGCCGGTTCGGGGCCCATATGACGGTCAGTCTGGTGAACGACGGCCCGGTGACCTTCCTGCTGCGGGCCTGAGCCCGCCACCCGGCCGCCTTCCCCCGCTTCTCCGTCGAAATTTGCGGCGGGCGCAGGGGGCGATCACCCGCTCGCGGTATAATGCACGGTTCCGTCTTTCCTTCTTTTCCGGTGGCGCGCCCCATGGCCAACGAACGTCAGGCCCCGCAGTCCGACATCAAGCAACTGATCAGCAAGGGCCTGGAGCAGGGCTACCTGACCTATGCCGAGGTCAACGACCACCTCCCCGACGACCTCGTCGATCCGGAGCAGATCGAAGACATCATCGGCATGATCAACGGCATGGGCATCGAGGTGCACGAGATCGCGCCCGATGCCGAGACCCTGCTGCTCGCCGACGGCAACACCGGCGGCCGCGAGGTCGACGACACCGCCGCCGAGGAAGCCGCGGCGACGCTGTCCGCGCTCGACTCCGAAGGCGGCCGCACCACCGACCCGGTGCGCATGTACATGCGCGAGATGGGCACGGTCGAGCTGCTGACCCGCGAGGGCGAGATCGCGATCGCCAAGCGCATCGAGGAAGGCCTCAACCAGATGCTGTCGGCGCTGGCCAGCTTCCCGTGGTCGGTGCAGCTGCTGCTCGAGGAATACGAGCTGCACAAGGCCGGCAAGAAGCGCCTGGCCGACATCGTGGTCGGCTTCAACGACGTCGAGGAGCCGGCCCCGGAAGTGCCGGTCGCCGAGTCCGAGTCCGACAGCGACGCCGAGGGCGACGAGGACGACGAGGACGAGGACGGCGACAGCGAGGAAGCCGCGCCGACCGGTCCGGATCCGGCCGAGGTCGCGCGCCGGATGGAACTGCTGGCGGCGACCTTCGCCAAGTTCCAGCGCTCCTACGCCAAGAACGGCGCGGCGGCGAAGGCGGCGATCAAGCTGCGCGAGGAAATGTCCGAGCAGTTCATGACCCTGAAGCTGCCGCTGCCGCTGACCGACACGCTGGTGCGCAAGGTCCGCGACGTGCTCGGCCAGATCAAGGAGCACGAGCGCCGCATCCTCGACCTCGCCACCCGCGTGGCGAAGATGCCGCGCAAGGACTTCATCCGCGCTTGGGAAGGCAACCACACCAACCTCGAGTGGGTGGACGAGCTGCTCAAGCGCAAGCAGAAGTGGTCCAGCGGCCTGCGCGACGTCAAGGACCAGATCGTGGCGGAGCAGGAAGCGACCATCGCGATCGAGCAGGCGATGCAGGTCACGCTCGCCGACATCAAGGACATCAGCCGGCAGATGGCCTATGGCGAGGCCAAGGCGCGCAAGGCCAAGAAGGAGATGGTCGAGGCCAACCTGCGCCTGGTGATCTCGATCGCCAAGAAGTACACGAACCGCGGCCTGCAGTTCCTCGACCTGATCCAGGAAGGCAACATCGGCCTGATGAAGGCTGTGGACAAGTTCGAGTACCGCCGCGGCTACAAGTTCTCGACCTACGCCACCTGGTGGATCCGCCAGGCCATCACCCGCTCGATCGCCGACCAGGCGCGCACCATCCGCATCCCGGTGCACATGATCGAGACGATCAACAAGCTCAACCGGATCTCGCGGCAGATGCTGCAGCAGTTCGGCCGCGAGCCGACGCCCGAGGAGCTGTCCAAGGAAATGGACATGCCCGAGGACAAGATCCGCAAGGTGATGAAGATCGCCAAGGAACCGATCTCGATGGAGACGCCGATCGGCGACGACGAGGATTCGCACCTGGGCGATTTCATCGAGGACACCAACGTCGAGTCGCCGATCGAGGCCACCACCAACACCAACCTCACCGAGACGGTGCGCGACGTGCTGGCCGGGCTGACCCCGCGCGAGGCGAAGGTGCTGCGCATGCGCTTCGGCATCGACATGAACACCGACCACACCCTGGAGGAGGTCGGCAAGCAGTTCGACGTCACCCGTGAGCGCATCCGCCAGATCGAGGCCAAGGCCCTGCGCAAGCTGCGCCATCCGAGCCGTTCCGAACAGCTGCGCAGCTTCCTCGATATCGAGTAGCCCTCAGCCGCCCGCGCGACGACCGCAGGAGCCCGCCACGCGCGGGCTCCTCGCGTTTCAGGGCTGCGCCGCCTCCGGGCGGGGTTGCCTGCCCGGCGCGAATCCCCGACCCTTGCGCGCGATGACCGCGCCGCACATTCCCGACGAGGTCCGGCGGTTCCTGCTGGGCGCCATTCCCTCGGTGCCGCACCTGGAGGCGCTGCTGCTGCTGCACGCCGACCCGGCGCGCGGCTGGGACGCGGTCGCGCTTGCCGGCCGCCTCTACCTCGATCCGCCGCGCGCGGCGGCCCTCCTCGCCGACCTCGTGCGCGCCGAGCTGGCCGTGGCCGACGACGGCGGCTACCGGTTCGAGACCGCGGATCCGGCACTGGCCGCGGTGGTCGGCGAACTCGCTCGCGTCTACGCCCGCCACGTCGTCGCGGTCGCCGAACTGATCCATTCCACCCCCGACCGCCGGGCCCGGCGCTTCGCCGACGCCTTCCTCCTGCGCAAGGACACCTGAGCATGGCGATCCTGATCTATGCCCTGTGCGCGCTGGCCGCCTTCGCCTGCGCCGTGCTGTTGTTGCTCGGCGCGCGCCGCACGCGCTCGCGCATGCTGTTCTGGAGCGGCCTGTGCTTCGTCGGCTTGGCGCTGGTCAACCTGATGGTCGTGGTCGCCGCGGCCACCGGCGACCCCGGCGCGCTGTGGAACGCGCGCCTGCTGGTCGCGCTGGGCGCGGTGGCGCTGCTGCTGTACGGCTTGATCGTGGAGGAGCGCTGAGATGTCCTACTTCCTGCTCGGCGCCATCGCCATGGGCTGCGCGATCGTCGCGCTGCTGTTCCTGCGCTTCTGGCGCGACAGTCGCGACCGCCTGTTCCTGTACTTCGCGCTGTCGTTCCTGATGGAAGCGTTCAACCGCGCGATGTTCGCCCTCAACGGCGCGCGCCTTGAGGAAGCCCGGCTGTACTACCTGATCCGCCTGGCCAGCTACCTGCTGATCCTGTGGGCGATCGTCGAGAAGAACCTGCCGCGTCGTCCGCGCGGGTGAAGCGGCGGCGTGATCGCATTCGAAGGCGATCGCGCCTTTCGCCAGCGCGCCGCGACGCGAACCGCGCGGATGACATCGCATGCGGTGTCCTCTCATCGCTTGCCTCCTGCGTTCCGCCTCCGCTGACGCGGGCCTGCAAGCGCGGGTGACCGAAAGCGCACGTGCCGTGAGCGCCGTACCTGCGCTCCGCGCGCCGCATTGAACAGTGACCGTTGCGCACTGGTGACCGAAAGCGCACGCATCCGGACCGGCATCCACGCACGCGTCTCGGCGCTCCGTTTCCACATCGCGGATTTCCTGCGTTCGCGTGGATGTGCCGGATACGCGCGGCATGCAGCGCGATGCGGTTGCGCATGGTGACCGCAAGCGCACGCAATGCAACGCGTGGATTCACGCGTGCGTGCTGCATTGCGTGTTGACAGTTTCGATTTTGCGATTGTAGGTTCGCCGTGCGTTCTGCAATGCGCGCTCCTTTGGGGAGGAGTGTCGTGTTCAAGGAAGTTGTCGGGGGTACTTCATGGAGGATGAGCAGGGCCGCGTCCGCGTGATCTGGCTTCGATTCTTTCGCCGTGTCGCTTGGCGCCGCACACGTTGCGGCATGCAGTCCGTCGTCTCCGAACATCCGCGATAAGCGCCGGCGGGGCAGTTGCCGCGCTCGTCGGCTCGTCGTGCGTGCGCGTCATCCGCCATGGCAGTTGCCGGTGGCGATGCGCTCGCGCCAGGGAAGGTTTGCGGCTGAAGTTCCCTCGTGCGGCGTGCCGGGCGCGGGAACGGAAGGGGGTCAATGGATCACACCCATAAGTTGGTCCGGACAAAGGAGTGACAACAATGAACCACCACTTCGATCTGTCGAACGAAGAGTCGTCGTTGGACCTGTTTGCCGAAGAACTGCCGCAGCAGACCCAGCTGCTGTCGGACTGTGCCTCCACGGTGCTCTGCATCGTGTGCGGCGCGAGCTCGATGGGCTCCATCGTGAGCTGCGGAAGCGAGAAGCAGGTCTAAGTGCCTGTCGGTGGCTGCCTCGCATGGGGCAGCCACCACCTTGCCAACGGGAAGGAAGGAACATGCCAGCACAAAGCGCCATCGGACACGGCGACCTCCAGGGCGCCCGGGACGCGGCCACGGTCACTATCGTGGTGCCCACGGCGCTGCGCCGCTTCACCGGCGGGGCCGCGGCGATCGAGGTGCCGGCCACCACCGTCGGCGAAGCGTTGCACGCGGCGGCTTGCCGCCATCCTCGTTTGCGGCCGCAGCTATTCGCTGCCGACGGACGCCTGCGCCGTTTCATCAACGTCTTCGTCAACTCGGCCGACATCCGGCACCGGCACGCCGAGGAAACGGCGCTGCGCGAGGGCGACGTCATGACCATCCTGCCGGCCATCGCGGGAGGCTAGCCAATGACGGCACGCGCCACGGCACGCCTGGGCGAGGAGCTCAGGCGCGAGGAAATCCGGCACTACAGCCGGCACCTGATCATTCCCGAGATCGGAAGCGAGGGGCAGCGTCGCCTGAAGGGCGCGCGGATCCTGCTGGTGGGCGCGGGCGGCCTCGGATCGCCCGCGGGCCTGTACCTCGCCGCCGCCGGCGTCGGCAGGCTCGGCATCGTGGACTTCGATGCGGTCGAGGTGAGCAACCTGCAGCGTCAGGTGCTTTTCGGCACCGGGGATGTCGGGTTGCCGAAGGTCGAGCGTGCCGCGGCGCGCCTCGCCGCCATGAACCCCCACATCGAAGTCGTCGAGCACGCGCTTCGACTCGATGCGTCCAACGCGATCGCGCTGGTGGCGGACTACGACCTCGTTGTGGACGGCACCGACAACTTCGCGACGCGCTACCTGGTCAACGACGCGTGCGTGCTGACCGGGACGCCCAACGTGTATGCGTCGGTGTTCCGGTTCGAGGGCTTGCTGTCGGTCTTCAATCACGACGGCGGCCCCTGCTACCGCTGCCTGTATCCCTCGCCGCCGCCGCCGGGCTTCGCCCCCTCGTGCGGCGAGGGCGGCGTGTTCGGTGTGCTGCCCGGGATCATGGGGTCGCTGCAGGCCGCCGAGGCCATCAAGCTCGTCACCGGCGTCGGCCGGCCGATGTCGGGGCGCCTGCTGCGGTTCGATGCGGGGGAAATGGATTTCCGCGAGTTCGAGGTCCGGCGTGACCCCGCCTGTCCGCTGTGCGGCGACCAGCGGACCCAGCACGGCCTGGTCGACTACGAGGCGTTTTGCGGGGTCGCCCCGGAACGGATCGCGACGGACGGCGTGCAGCCGCGCCGGGTGAGCGCGGGCTGGCTCAGCGGAAGGCTGTCGC
>DASRZN010000080.1:0-2762 GCA_035686325.1 Lysobacteraceae bacterium | reverse complement strand
CATCCCCAACGGCGCGATCGTCGAGCGCGCGGTGGCGGCGATCCCGCCCGGCGCGCAGACCGGCAACGTCACCCTCAACCTCAACGAGGCCGACTTCACCACCGCCGCCCGCATCGTCGCCGCGATCGACCGCGCCTTCGGCGCCGGCCGCGCGCGCGCGCTGGACGGCGTGACGATCGAGGTGTCGCCGCCGGCGGGCGACCGCATCGGCTTCCTCGCCGCGCTGGAGTCGCTGGAAGTCGACCCGGGCGCCGCCGCCGCCAAGGTGATCGTCAACGCGCGCACCGGCACCGTGGTGATGGGCGGCCAGGTCACCGTGCTGCCGGCCGCGGTCGCGCACGGCTCGCTCACCGTCACCATCACCGAAAGCGCGCAGGTCAGCCAGCCGGAGGCCTTCGGCCGCGGGCAGACCGTGGTCGCGCCGCAGTCCGAGATCAGCGCCAGCACCGACGGCAGTCACATGGTCATGTTCCGCGGCGGCACCTCGCTGGAGGACATCGTGCGCGCGGTCAACGCGGTGGGCGCGGCGCCGGGCGACATCGTCGCGATCCTGGAGGCGCTCAAGCAGGCCGGCGCGCTACGCGCCGAGCTGCAGGTGATCTGACCGGGCGCTTCAGGCCCGCCGCGCCCGGCCGTTAACCGACAGGAACCAGACCGCAGGGAGGCGTCCGGCCGCCGCGTGCCATCCGTGGCACATCGCTTGCATGGAGTCCGACATGCGCCTTCCCGCCGCCAATCCGCTGTCGCTGGCCCCGAACACCGCGACGCCGCCCGCGCGGATCGAGGAAGCCGCGCGCGGGCTGGAGGAACAGTTCGCGCGGATGCTGATCAAGTCCTTGCGCAGCGCGTCGATGGGCGATCCGCTGCTGGGCGACAACGGCACCTACCGCGACATGTACGACCAGCAGCTGGCGAAGGAACTGACCCGCGGCCGCGGCCTCGGGCTGGCGCCGATCATCGCCCGCCAGCTCGCGCGCGGCACCACGCCCGCGCCGGCGCAGGCCGCGCCTGCCGGGCCGTTGCCGCTGCGACAGGTGCCGGTGGCGATGGAGCTGCCGGTCGCCGCCACCCCGTCCGGCCTGCCGCTGCCCGCCGGCCTGCGCGTGTCCGCGCCGGCGCTGGCGCCCACCGACCACGGCGTTTCGCTCGGCGGTTTCGCCGCCACGCCGGCTCCGCCGCAACTGGCCGACGCGCCTGCCGCCTGCGATCCGGACGCGCCGCTGGACTGCAGTTCGCCCGAAGCCTTCGTCCGCTCGCTGTGGCCGCACGCGCAGAAGACCGCCGCCGCGCTCGGGGTGCCGGCGAAGGCGCTGGTCGCCCAGGCCGCGCTGGAAACCGGCTGGGGCCGGCGCCTGGCCGGCGGCGACTCGCACAACCTGTTCGGGATCAAGGCCGGCGGCCGCTGGCACGGCGGGCGCGTGCGCGCCGGCACCCACGAGTTCGTCAACGGCGTGCGGGTCGGCCAGCAGGCCGAGTTCCGCGCCTACGGCTCGCCGGCGGAAAGCTTCGCCGACTACGCGCAGCTGCTGTCCAGGCCGCGCTACGCCGCCGCCCGCAACACCGGCGATACCCGCGCGTTCGCGCAGGCGCTGCAGCGCGCGGGTTACGCCACCGATCCGTCCTACGCCGCCAAGATCGCCGCGATCGCGGACGGCCCCACCATCCGCCGCGCGCTGGCCGCGTTGCCGGGCGACGGCTCCGTCGCCATGGCGACGCCACGCGCGGGCCACCAGGGATAAGCGATGGCCGACCTGCTCGCCACCGGAAGCTCCGCGCTGCTCGCGTTCCAGCGCGCGCTGGCGACCGTCAGCCACAACGTCGCCAACGTCAACACCGAGGGCTACAGCCGCCAGCGGGTGGACCTCGCGACCCGCCCCGGCAGCGGCACCGCCCAGACGTACGTCGGCGCCGGCGTGTACGCGCAGAACCTCGAGCGCCTGGCCGACGGCCTGGTGTTCGCCCGCCAGGTCGACAGCAGCGGCGAACTCGGCCGGCTCAAGCAGCTGTCGAGCCTGAGCGACCGCGTGGATGCGCTGCTGTCGGACGGTTCCACCTCGCTGACCCAGCCGCTGTCCGAATTCTTCACCGCGATGGACGGCGTCGCCTCCGAGCCGACTTCGCGCACCGCGCGCAGCCAGCTGCTGTCGGCGGCGACCCGCCTGGCCGACCGCTGGCAGACGCTCGACGGCCGCCTCGCCCAGCTCGACCACGAGACCGACCAGCGCATCACCGGCGCGGTCTCGGACGTCAACCGGCTGGCCACCGAAATCGCCAACCTCAACCGCGACATCGTCGCCGCGGGCAGCAACGCCTCGCCCGACCTGCTGGACGCGCGCGCGCTGCGCGTGGACCAGCTCGCCGGCCTGGTCGGCGCCAGCACCGTGGCGCAGGACGACGGCGCGCTCAACGTGTTCACCGCCGGTGGCCAGGCGCTGGTGCTCGGCCAGCGATCGCAGGCGCT
Source organism: Lysobacteraceae bacterium (assembly GCA_035686325.1). Lineage (GTDB taxonomy): Bacteria > Pseudomonadota > Gammaproteobacteria > Xanthomonadales > Xanthomonadaceae > JABFWF01. Next base: position 301 of record DASRZN010000080.1, on the reverse strand, counting down.
GTCCACCGTCGCCGACCCTTACCGGCCGGACCGCCTGCAGCTGGCGATCGCCTCGCCGACCGGCGCGGTCGCGCTGGGGTCCGGCAGCGTCGCCGGCGAGCTCGGCGGCCTGCTCGAATTCCGCGGCAGCGTGCTCGATCCGGCGCGCGCCGAACTCGGCCGCGTGGCCACCGCCTTCGCCGCCAGCCTCAACGCGCAACAGGCGGCGGGCGTGGACTACAACGGCAACGCCGGCGCGCCGCTGTTCACCACCGCCGCGCCGCGCACCGCCGCGCATCCCGGCAACGGCGGCAGCGCGTCG
>DASRZN010000079.1:0-15567 GCA_035686325.1 Lysobacteraceae bacterium | reverse complement strand
CGTCGTCGTGCTCGCGCGGCAGCGCGACGCTGGCGCCGAGGCTGAGCTCGCGGAAGCTCGCGCCGTCCTCGCGCGGCGCGCGCTTGGTGATGACGTTGATGATGCCGCCCGACGCGCCGAGGCCCTGCAGCGCGTTGGCGCCGTGGATCACCTCGATGCGCTCGATCATCGCGGGGTCGATCGTGTGCGCGTCGCGCGATCCGTCGCGCAGCGGCGTGGACTGCGGCACGCCGTCGACCATGTACAGCGGCTGCCGGCCGCGCAGCGACTCACCGAAGCTGGACATCTTCTGCCGCGACGGCGCGAACGCCGGGATCAGGTTGGCCAGCACCTGCGACAGGTCCTGGGTCAACGCCAGCTGGCGGGCGAGCTGCTCGCCGTCGATGACGGTGATCGTGTTGGGCAGGGCCGCATCGGAATACGGCAGGCGGATCGTGCTGGCGGAGACGACCACGCGGTCGAGGGTCACCGCCTGGTCGTCCCCGGCGGCGGCCGGGTCCTGGGCGAAAGCGGGGGCAGCCAGCAGCGCACCGAGGGCGGCGGCGAGGGGGAGGGAGCGGGGCATGGCAGGGCTGGTCAGCGATGTGAAGACGCGATGATAATGCGAATCGTTCTCAATACGCAATGCATGGCGCGCTGGGCGGCGGGATCGCTGGGCGCGATCGGCCGCAGGCTCGCCACCGTTGGGTTCCGGCCGGCCGCCCCTCTGTCGGACCACGGCAGCCGCAGCGCGCAGGTCAGCCGAAGCGGGCGTCGACCTCGGCGCGGGCGGGCATGGACGGCGCGGCGCCGGGGCGTTCGGTGGACAGCGCGGCGTAGCGCCCGGCGAAGCGCACGTGCTCGGCGAACGGGCGCCGCGGCTCCACCGCCAGCGCCGCCGCGAGCGCGCCGTTGAAGGCGTCGCCGGCACCGGTGGTGTCCACGGCGCGCACCGACTCGGCGGCCACGCGGTAGCAGGCTGCGGTGTCGCCGCGCCGCGCGTCGTCCGGATGGGAAACGAAGCAGCCGGCCGCGCCGAGGGTGACGACCACCGTGCCGTGCGGCAGCAGCGCCCGGCAGGCGGCGTGCAGCAGGTCGTCGGCGCTGGCGGCGACCGCGTCGGCGGAAAGTGCGCGCCCGAGATGACGCTCGAGCAATGCGGCGAATTCGCTCTCGTTCGGCGTCAGCACCGTGCAGGCGGCGAGCAGGTCCGCGCTGGTGGCGGCGTTGGCCGGCGCCGGGTTGAGCATCGGGGTCGCGCCATGCGCCCGGGCCAGGCGCAGCGCTTCGGCCACCGCGTCCGCGGGCGATTCCAGCTGCGCCAGCACCACCCGCGCGCCGCCGAAGGCGTCCTCCTCGCGGGCGAGGAAGCCGGCGGACAGCGCGGCGTTGGCGCCGGCGCCGATCGCGATCATGTTGCGCCCGTCGCCGTCCACGCAGATGCCCGCGGTGCCGGTCGGCGCGTCGCTGCGCTCGGCGCGCAGGTCGATGCCGTCGGCGGCGGCGAGCTCGCGGGCCTTGCGGGCGCCGGCGTCCTCGCCGAGGGCGCACAGGAAGGTCGTGGCCGCCCCCGCGCGCGCAGCCGCCACCGCCTGGTTGAAGCCCTTGCCGCCGGGACCGCTGGCGTAGCGGCCGGCGCGGGTCTCGCCGGGCGCGGGCAGCGCGTCCAGCGTCCACACGTGGTCGACGTTGAACGAGCCGACGACGACGACCCGCGCCATGCGCGGCTAGGGACTGCTGACGTCGGCGGCGCCATGCGCCGGCGCGGCGTGCGGCGTGCCGCGCGGTGCGCGGAACAAGGGCACGAACAGCACCGCCATCGCCAGCGCGTACAGCGCGAACGTCACCCAGATCCCGTGCCAGTCCTTGGCGCCGGCGGCGTCGGTGAACCAGCGGTCGATCATCCAGCCGCTGATCGCGCTGCCGAGGATCGCGCCGATGCCGTTGGTCATCAGCATGAACAGGCCCTGCGCGCTGGCGCGGATCCGCGGATCGCTCTGGCCCTCGACGAACAGCGAGCCGGAGATGTTGAAGAAGTCGAAGGCCATGCCGTAGACGATGCAGCTGAGCACGATCATCCACAGTCCCGCGCCCGGGTCGCCGTAGGCGAACAGGCCGAAGCGCAGGAACCAGGCGAGCATGCTCATCGTCATCACCGCCTTGATCCCGAAGCGCTTCAGGAAGAACGGGATGGTGAGGATGAACAGCGTCTCCGACACCTGCGAGATCGACATGATGATCGCGGGGTAGCGCACCGCGAGGGTGTCGGCGTAGCGCGGGTCGGTGCTGAACTCGCCGAGGAAGGTGCCGCCGTAGGCGTTGGTCAGCTGCAATGCCGCGCCGAGCAGCATCGCGAACACGAAGAACACCGCCATGTTGCGGTCGCGGAACAGGCGGAACGCGGACAGGCCGAGCACGTCGACCAGCGCGCGGCTCTCCGCGCGTCCCAGCCGCGGCGGCGCCGGCGGCAGGGTGAACGCGTACAGGCCGAGCGCGATCGCCGCCGCCGCGGCGATGTAGAACTGGCCGGGCGACGTCTCCAGCCCGAGCAGGCTGGTCGTCCACAGCGCGGCGATGAAGCCGATCGTGCCCCACACCCGGATCGGCGGGTAGTCGCGGATCACATCCAGGCCCGCTTGCTTGAGCGCGTTGTAGGCCACCGCGATCGCCAGCGAGATGGTCGGCATGTAGCAGACCATCGTCGCCATCATGATCCAGAACATCTGCTGCGGGCTGTCCGCGGTCGGCAGCAGCGCGAGCATCACCGCGCCGGCGAGGTGCAGCGCGCCGTACAGCTTCTGCGCGCTGATCCACTTGTCGGCGACCACGCCCATCAGCGCCGGCATGAACAGCGCGGCGATGCCCATGGTCGAGAAGATCGCGCCGAAGCTGGTGCCGGACCAGTGGCGGTTCTCGAACCAGAAGCGCCCGATCGTGATCAGCCACGCCCCCCAGACGAAGAACTGGAGGAAATTCATCACCACCAGGCGCAGTTTCAGGCTCACGCGGTCGTCCCCTTGCGACGCGGCCGCGGGAGCGCGGCGCTGGCGCAGCGTAGGGGCAAACGCGCGCGGAGTGAAGCGACCGCGCCCGGCCGGCGCGTTCAGGCGTCGCGCGCGACCGCCCGGTTGCTGCCGCCGCGCTTGGCCTGGCGCAGGCGGCGGTCGGCGCTGTGCAGCAGGCCGGAGAGGTCGGCGCCGTCCTGCGGCCAGGCGGCGAGTCCGGCGCTGAAGGTGATCCGCTGCGGCTCCGCGCCGTAGGTGGGCACGAAGGGGCGCGCGGCCAGGCCGCGGCGCAGGCGCTCGACCCGCTCCCAGGCGCTGCCGAGCGGGCAGCGCAGGAGCAGCACGAACTCCTGGCCGCCGATGCGCGCCATGTGCTCCTCCGGCTCCAGGCTCTCGGCGAGGAGGGTGACCACGTGGCGCAGCGCGCGGTCGCCGTCGCGGTGCCCGATCTCGTCGTTGATGCGACGGAAGCGGTCGAGGTCGAGCAGCACCAGGGTCAGCGAGCCGCCTTCGGCGCGCGCCTCCTCGCAGATGCCGGGCATGCGCTGGGCCAGCCACAGGCGGTTGGGCAGGCCGGTGAGGCCGTCGCGCCCGGACAGCTGGATCAGGCGTTGCATGCGCTGCACGATCGCCAGCGTCAGCAGGCCCATCAGCAGCAACAGGAGCAGGCGCTCGACCTGGGCGCCGGCCGAGACCGTGCCGTAGTCGGCGGACACCAGCTGGTCGGGGTCGGCGCCGGCGATGAGGATCCACGCCAGCAGCCCGTACTGGACGATCGCCAGCGAGCCGACGTACAGGGTCAGCCGGCCGTCGTTGCGCAGCGCGGTGAGCGCGATCGCGAGCAGGTAGAACGCCCACACCACCATGCTGTTGAGCGCGGAGGCCCGGTCGGCGAGGGCGAGCAGGGCGAGCACGCCGGTGGTCGCGCTGATGTCCCAGGTGCCGGTCGCGTACGGCAGCCAGCCGTGGCGGCGCGGTCGCCGCGCCAGCGCCAGCCACACCTGGGCGACCAGGTTGATCGCCACCGCCGCGCCCAGCCCGATCAGGGTCTCGACGATGCGCGCGCCGCCGAGCGCGTTGGCCAGCGGCAGCAGCAGCACCAGCGCCGACAGCAGCGCGCGCACGCGCGCCACCAGCAGCTCGCCGCCGGCGCCCTGTTCGAGCATGATTTCGTCGGGCCGCGCCAGCAGCGTCGCCAGCCAGTCGCGCAGCCATCCCTTCGACTCGCCCACCCCGCTCCCCGTTCGGCGCGCAGGCGGCCAGCATAGCCGCAGCGCCGGCGGGCGGGGCTTGCTCAGCGGACCAGCGTGCCGAAGTAGGCGTCCAGCGGTTGCGGCCGGTCGATCGCGAAGCCCTGCGCGTAATCCACCCCGAGCGCGGCCAGGGCGTCGCGCACCGACAGGCTTTCGGTGTGCTCGGCGATGGTGCGCTTGCGCAGCATGTGCGCGATGCGGGTGATCGAGCGCACCACCTCGCCGGCCAGCGGCGAGGTTTCCATGTCGCGCACGAAGCTGCCGTCGATCTTGATGAAGTCCACGTCCAGCGCGCGCAGGTGGCCGAACGAGCAGAAGCCGGTGCCGAAGTCGTCCAGCGCGAAGCGGCAGCCGAGCGCCCGCAGGTCGTCGATCACCCGCTGCGCCCGGTTGGGATCGCGCATCGCGCTGGTTTCGGTGATCTCGAAGCACAGCCGGTCGGGCGGGAAGCTGCTGCGGTGCAGGCGCTCGGCGACGAAGCCGACGAAGCCCTCGTCGAGCAGGGTGCCGGCGGACAGGTTGATCGCGCACATGGCCACCTTGGCGGCCGCTTCCGGGTGCTGCTCGAGCTGGGCGATCGCCATCCGCACCACTTCGCGGTCGATGCGCACGGCGAGGCGGAAGCGCTCGGCCGCGGGAATGAAGCGGTCCGGCAGGTGCGGCGTGCCGCCGCGGGTGTCGCGCATCCGCAGCAGCAGCTCGAAGTGGGCGCCGTCCTCGCGCCGCTGCAGCGGCGAGATCGACTGCGCGTAGAGCAGGAAGCCGCCGTGCTGCACCGCTTCGCGGATGCGCACCGTCCAGCGCATGCCGGAGGTCGGGTCGGAGAGCGCGCCGCCGGCGCTGCTGCCGGCCGGCACCACCCGGTCGCCGCCCAGCTCCTTGGCGCTGAAGCAGGCGGCGTCGGCCTGCGACAGGACCTCGGCGAATTCGACGTGGCCGGGCTGGAACGGCACCAGCCCGATGCTGGCGGTGGTGCCGTACTCCTCGCCGTCGAACCGGCAGCGGCATTCCTCCACCGCGTGCAGCAGGCCCTGCGCGCGCTCGCGGGCGATGGTCGGGGTGACGTTGTGCAGCAGCACCACGAACTCGTCGCCGCCGAGGTGGCCGAGCAGGTCGCCCTCCTGCATGCGCGCGCGCAAGGCGTCGGCGACGCTGGCGATCAGCGCGTCGCCGGCGCGGTGGCTGGCGGTGTCGTTGATCAGCTTGAGGTTGTCGAGGTCGAGGTAGGCCAGCGCCAGCGGCACGTTGGCCGGGTCGCGCAGCACCTCGCGCACGCCGGCCTCGAAGTTGCCGCGGTTGGGCAGGCCACTGAGCGCGTCGGTGCTGGCGCGGTGCAGCAGCCGGCGCGCGGCGGCGCGATATTCGTTGACGGTCAGGGTCAGCACCATCGGCAGGATCGCCAGGAGGCACAGGTAGACCAGCAGGCTGGCGACCTCGAAGGTGGTCAGTCCGCGATCGAAGCCGGCCAGGCCGAGGCTGGCGAAGCCGGCGATCAGCGCCACCGTCAGCGTGCTCGACACCGCGGTGCGCAGCGGGCCGAAGCGCAGCGCGCTCCACAGCATCACCGCCAGCGGCAGGCTGGTCAGTCCGAGCGGGAAGTGCTGGCGCAGGCTCATGCCCCAGGCCATCAGCAGGAAGCCGGCGGCCAGCGCGATGTTCCACAGCAGGCTTTCGCCGGGGCCGCCCGGATGCGGGCGCGGGCGGCGCGGGTACTGCAGGTAGTCCGCCGCGAACATCACCGCCGGCGACAGCGAGGCCACCCCCAGCACGTCGCCCAGGCCCCAGCGCAGCTGCGCGGCCGGCAACGCCGCCCACTCGACCATGCCCGCGCGGTACATGCCGTAGCCGCCGACCAGCCCGCTGATGGTCGCCATCAGCACGCCGCCGCCGAGCATCCGGAAGCCGTAGCGGACGGTGCCCGGACGCAGGCCGGGATCGCGCCGTGCCAGCCAGCCGCCGGCGAGCACCCCGGCGAAGTTGGCGCCCATCGACCAGGACAGGAAGTCTGCGGGCACCGGCGCCAGCCACAGGTGCACCAGCGCGACCGCCACCGGCACCAGCAACGACCAGCGCAGACCGCGCAGCGCCACCAGCACGAGCGCCAGGCCCGAGGCCGGCCAGTACAGCGCGACCTGGCCGGGCAGGGACATCGACTGCAGCGCGAACCACGCACAGCCGAGGTAGGCCGCCAGGAAGCCCAGCGCCAGCCCCGCCTGCCGCAGTGCGCGGATCATGTCCGATCGTCCTCGAACGGCTGCGGGCGCGAACTCAGCAGTTGCAGGCGCGCGCCCTGCATCAGCGCGTGCGCGCCGGCGTGCAGCTCGCGGATCAGCGCCGCGCGATCGGTGAACTCGGTCGGACGGAACGCGGCCCAGCCGTCGCGGCCGTGGTGCTTGACCCAGTACAGCGCGGCGTCGGCCAGCTCGACGATCTGTTCCCAGCCCAGCCCGTGTTGCGCGCCCTGGAACAGCGGGTATTCGGCCAGGCCGACCGAGCAGGTCAGTTGCAGCGGGGTGCCGGTGCCGATGTCGAAGGGATGGCGGGCGATCGCGTCGCGCACGCGCTGGCCGATCGCCTCCAGGTGGCGCCCGGCCATCGGCCGGAACACCAGCAGGAACTCCTCGCCGCCCCAGCGCGCGAGGTAATCGCTGCTGCGCGCCAGCGAGCCGAGCACCTGCGCCACCTGCAGCAGCACCTGGTCGCCGGCGCGGTGGCCGTGCTGGTCGTTGACCCGCTTGAAGTGGTCGATGTCCACCAGCGCGAACACCAGCACCTGGTCGTATTCGGAATGACGGGTGCGCTGGCGGTCGTAGTAGGCGATGTCGGCCGGGATCTGGTTGGCCAGGTAGCGGCGGTTGCGCAGGCCGGTCAGCGGATCGGTCTGGCTGGCCATCTCCAGGCGCGCGTTGGCCGCGTGCAGCTCCAGCGTGCGCGCGTGCACCTGCGCCTCCAGCTGGGTGCGCTGGCGCGCGTGGCGCAGCAGCTGCCAGCGGTAGCCGGAATACACCAGCACCAGCAGCAGCGCGCCGAGCAGGCCGCGGAACAGCCAGGTTTCCTGGAAGTACGGCGCGATCGCGAACCGCAGCAGCGCCGGTTGCGCGGCCCACACCCCGGCGTTGTTGGCGCCGGTCACCTCGAAGATGTAGTCGCCGGGCGGCAGGTTGGTGTAGTTGGCGCTGCGCGCGGCGCCGGCCTCGATCCCGTGCCAGTCGCGGTCGTAGCCGCGCAGGCGGTAGCGCAGCTGCACGCTGTGCGCGTCCTGGAAGCTGAGCGCGGTGAACTCGAAGCCGAGGTCGCGCGCATCGGCCGGCAGCTCGAGCGGCTTGCCGGACGCGGCCGGCAGGTCCTGCCAGCCGGCGGGGGTGTGCAGGCGTTCGATCACCAGCACCGGCGGCACCGGGTTCTTGCGGATCGCGCGGGTGTCGAGCGCGACCACGCCGTCGCGCGACGGCAGCCACAGCACGTGGTCGCGCATGAAACCCTTGGACATGCCGGCGCCGTTGCAGCAGTAGCCCTGCTGGCCGGCGTTGGCGTCGCCGCGCTCGTTGAGCAGCATTTCGCCGTGCACCGGCCGCGGTTCGTCGCGGGCGGTGCGCGGCAGGTCGGCGAGCGGCACCCGACCGATGCCGCGGATGCCGGCGATCCACAGGTAGCGCGCGTCCTCGGTGATGAAGAACGGCGCGTTGGCCGGCATGCCCTGCTCCGCGCCGAGCGTGTGCCAGCGGCCGCCGGCGCGGACGAACAGGTGCCCGTCCAGCGCGCCGACCACGATCCGGCCGTCGCCGAGCACGTGCAGCGCGGAGACGTCGAGACCGGGCGGCAGGCCGCCTTCGCCGTCCAGCGGCCAGGCGCGGTCGTCGCGCAGCCGGTACAGGCCGGTCTGGGTGCCGATCAGCAGCTGGCCGTCGCGGTCGAAGGCGATCACCCGCACCCGCGGATCGCGCAGGCCCTCGTTCTGGCCGTAGCGCTTCAGCACGCCGTCGCGCCAGTGGAACAGCCCGTCGGTGGTCGGGAACCACAGGCTGCCGTCGGCGGCGCGCACGATGCCGTCGATCTGCGCCGCCGCCATCGGCGCGAAGGCGGCGGGCTCTTCCAGCTTGCCGTCGCGCCACACCACCAGCCCGCGGCGGGTGCCGATCCAGACCTGGTCGGGTTCGGCCAGCAGGTTGTAGGCGTGCGGGTGCGGGAGCCGCGCGCCGGGCACGACCATGCGGAAGCGGCCGTCCTCGAGCACGGCCAGGCCGTCGTTGGTGCCGACCCAGATGCGGCCGTCCGGATCCGGCGACAGCGACCAGACGATCTGGTCCTGCAGGCCCTCGGCGACGCTGTAGCGGCGGGTCCAGCCGTTCCAGACCCGGGCGATGCCTTCCAGCTGGCTGCCCAGCCACAGGCTGCCCTCGTGGTCCTCCAGCATCGAGATGACCTGGCGGAACGCACCCGGCTGGCGGTCGCCGACGAACTCGGCCAGGACCGCGTCGCGGAAGCGCGCCAGGCCGGTGTTGGCGGCCACCCACAGGTTGCCGTCGCGGTCGGCCAGCATCGCGGTGACCGGGGCGCCGTCCAGCGCGCTGCCGGTGGCGACCGCCTGCCAGTGCCCCGCCGCGTCCAGCGCATACAGGCCCTGGGTGGTGCCCGCCCACAGCCGCCCCTGGGCGGCGACCAGGCGGGTCACCGCGGCGCCGGCGGCCCCGGCCGGCAGCGGCAGGCGCTGCTGCCCGTCCGGGCGCACCCGCACCACCGCCCCGGCGGTGCCCACCCACAGGCTGTCGTGGTGCGCCAGCAGGCTGAGCGCCGGGCGCGGGCCGGGCAGGGCATGCAGGCGGCCGCCGTCGGCGGGGACCCGGAACAGGCCGTCCGGGGTACCGGCTACGATGCTGCCGTCGTCGCGCTCGGCGAGGGCGGTGATGTCGAGTTCGGCGATCCCCTCCGCGGCCGGCGGGATCGGCGTGAAGTGCCCGTCCTCCTCGCGCGCCAGCCCCTTGTAGGTGCCGATCCACAGCCGTCCGCGCCGGTCGACCAGCAACGCGCGCACCCACAGCCCGGCCAGCGCCGGCTGCTCGCGCGGCGTGTAGCCGACGAAACGCACCCCGTCGAAGCGGGCCAACCCGCCCTGGGTGCCGATCCACAGGTAGCCGGTCCGGTCCTGCGCCAGCGCGATCGCGCTGATCTGCGGCAGCCCGTCCTCGATCGACCAGCTGTCGCGCACGTAGTGGGTAAAGGCCTTGTCCGGCGCCAGCGCGAGCGCCGGCGGGCAACAGCCCAGCCAGGCCAGCAGCCAAAGCGGCAGCAACCTGGCCCACAGCCAGCGCATCGGTCGACGCAGGAACGTCATGCGTGCCGGACCCCCTGCGGCCGATCCTACCCCGGTCGCGGCGCGCCGGCGCAATCGGGCGGGAAAAAGACGATCGGGCGGCCCGGCGCGGCGGCGCTCAGCACTCGATGACGTTCACCGCCAGCCCGCCGCGCGAGGTTTCCTTGTACTTGTCCTGCATGTCGCGGCCGGTGTCGCGCATGGTCCGGATGACCTTGTCCAGCGAGACCTTGTGCTTGCCGTCGCCGCGCAGGGCCATGCGCGAGGCGTTGATCGCCTTCACCGAGCCCATCGCGTTGCGCTCGATGCAGGGGATCTGCACCAGGCCGCCGATCGGGTCGCAGGTCAGGCCGAGGTTGTGCTCCATGCCGATCTCGGCGGCGTTCTCGACCTGCCCCGGGCTGCCGCCGAGCGCGGCGGTGAGCCCGGCCGCGGCCATCGAGCAGGCGACCCCGACCTCGCCCTGGCAGCCGACCTCGGCGCCGGAAATCGAGGCGTTCTCCTTGTACAGGATGCCGACCGCCGCGGCGGTGAGCAGGAAATCGAAGATGCCCTGCTCGCGCGCGGCGGCGTCCTTCTCGCTGGCGCAGAAGCGCTCGTAGTAATGCAGCACCGCCGGCAGGATGCCGGCCGCGCCGTTGGTCGGCGCGGTGACGACGCGGCCGCCGGCGGCGTTCTCCTCGTTGACAGCGAGCGCGTACAGGTTGACCCAGTCGAGTACGGTCAACGGATCGCGCATCGCCGCTTCCGGACGCGCCGACAGCTCCGCGTGCAGCGCCGGCGCACGGCGGGCGACGTGCAGGCCGCCGGGCAGCGTGCCCTCGGCGCGGATGCCGCGCGCGACGCAGGCCTGCATCGCCTGCCAGATCTCGCGCAGGGCGGCGCGGATCGCGTCCTCGTCGCGCCAGGCCTTTTCGTTCTCGAACATCATCCGCGCGATCGACAGGCCGCTGCGCTCGCATTCGGCCAGCAGTTCGGCGCCGGTGGAGAAGGGATGGGGCAGCGGCGTGGTGTCGGCGACGATGCGGTCCTCGGCCGCCTCGTCCTGGTTGACGACGAAGCCGCCGCCGACCGAGTAGTAATCGCGGGTGGCGATCTCGTTGCCGTCGGCGTCGTAGGCGGTGAAGCGCATGCCGTTGGTGTGGAACGGCAGCTTCTGCCGCTTGTTCATCACCAGGTCGCGCTTCTCGTCGAAGCCGATCGCGTGCACGCCGAGCAGGCGAATCCGCTTCTCGGCGCGGATGCGCTCGAGCGCGGCGGGGATGACGTCCGGGTCGATCTCGTTCGGCCAGTGGCCTTCCAGGCCCATCAGCACCGCCTTGTCGGTGCCGTGGCCGCGCCCGGTCATCGCCAGCGAGCCGAACACCTCGGCGCGCACCCGCGCGGTGCGGCTGAGCGCACCGTTCTCGGCCAGCCAGTGGCTGACGAAGCGCGCGGCCGCGCGCATCGGCCCGACCGTGTGCGAGGAACTCGGGCCGATGCCGATCTTGTAGAGGTCGAAAGTGCTGACGGCCATGCGGCTCGGGCGGGGAAGGCGTTCGCCGCTATTCTATCCGCGCCCCCCGCCCCCTTTTTCCGCCCCGCATCCCATGCCGACGCCGCGGTTCATCCTGCTCCAGCGCGACGACTGCCACCTGTGCGACCTCGCCCTGGACGTGCTCGCGCAGGCGCACCTGCCGGCCTTCGATTCCGTCTTCATCGACGGCGACGCCGCACTGGAGGCCGCCTACGGCGCGCGCGTGCCGGTGCTGCGCGAGACCGGCAGCGGGCGCGAGCTGGACTGGCCGTTCGGCGTCGACGAAGTGCGCGAGGCCTGCGCGTGACCGGCGCCGCCTCGATCCGGCGGATCGACGACGTGGTCGTCTCCTACAAGGTCGCCTACGACGGCGTGGAGGTCGGCGAGATCCGCCCGCGCCGGCTCGGCACCGCCGAATTGCACGTGCCGGAAGGCCGCTACCTGCTGCGCCGCGACGACACCGCCGACGCGATCGCCGGCGGGGCCAGCCTGGCGGCCGCGCTGGCGGGCAGCCTGCGCCTCGACACGCGCTGGTCGCTGCGCGAGGACGGGCAGGTGCTGGCCGGCGCGGCGCGCCGCTTCCGCTTCGGGCTGCGCCGGGACGGCGTCGAGTTCGACCTGCAGGACGCGGCCGGGCCGCTCGCCGTGCGCATGGCCGACGGACTGCGCGGCGGCCTGCTCCTGCTGCGCGGCGAGCAGCGCCTCGGCCGCATCGAATCCGCGCGCGGCGGCTGCGTCTTCGGCGCGGCGGCGTTCCCGGCCGACCGCGTGCGCTGCGTGTTCGCGCTGTACGTGCTGCACACCCACTTCGGTCACCATCCGCATCCTTCGTGAACCAACTCGACCCCGACGCCCCCCTCGCTCCGATCGACCGCGCCGACGACGCCAGCCGGCGTGCCCGCGTCCGCGCCCGCAGCGCGCGTTCCCTGCTGGGCGCGCTGGTGCTGATGGCGCAGCCGCTGCTGGTGGTCTCCGCCGGCGCGCTGCTCGGCGCGCGCTTCCACCAGGCGCCGGTCGCCGGCCTCGTCGGCATGCTCGCGGCCTGGGCGCTGGCGTGGGCGGCGCTGCTGGCGGTCGGCACGTTCGCGGTGCTGGCCGGATTGCCGGCGCTGGCACGGCCGGCGGTCCGGCCGGCGCGGCCCGGGCGCCTCGTCCGTGCGCTGACCGGCCTGGCCCTGGCCGCGCACGTGCTGGTGTTCGTTGCGGGCGCGGCGGCCGCGGCGCTGGCCTGCGCGTGGTTCGGCACCGGCGGGACCGCCTGGCTGTCGGTGCCGGTCTTCGCGGCGGTCGGTGCCGTGCTCGCCGCGACGACGCCGCTGGCGGAGGCCGGCTGAGGCCCGTCAGGGCGCGGGAACGAACCGCACCCGGGTGCTGACCGCGATCTCGTCCGGCAGCATCGCGGTGTCCGCCCATTCGCCCGCGCCGACGCCGAAGTCCAGTCGCTTGACGGTCGCCCGCCCGGCCAGCACCGGTTGCGCGCCGGGGGTCCAGGTGAAGGTGAGCGTGACCGGGCGGCTCACGCCGTGCAGCGAGAGGGTGCCGTCGGCGGCGTAGCGATCGTCGCCGAGCGCGCGGAAGCCGGTCGCGGTGTAGCGCGCGCGCGGGAAGCGGGCGACGTCGAGGAAGGCGTCGCCGCGCAGGTTCTCGTCGTAGTCGGGGTTGCCGGTGCTTGCACTGGTCAGCGGAATGTCCACCTCGAGCCGCGCTTCGGCGGGCCTGGCCGGGTCGAAGCTCAGGCGTGTCTGGAAGGCCGGAAAACGCCCGATGAATACCTCCTCCTGGTAGCTGCCGGCGAAGGCGAGGGTGGAGCCCGGCGCCTGCACGTAGTCGGCGGCGCCGGCGGCGGGGGCGAACGCGAGCGCCGCGGCGAGCAGCAGGGTCCTGGTCATGGCGGAGACTCCCGGTGGGGCGAGGGCGAGGGCGAGCGCAGCCAGCCGCGGGGCAGCATCCGCACGAGTGTGGCGTCGCGCTGGAACAGGTGATGGTAGAGCGCGGCCGCCGCGTGCACCGACGCGAGCGCGACCAGGGTCCAGAACAGCGCCACGTGCCAGTCCTTGGCCAGCGCGTTGAGCGCGGCGTCGCGCGCCGTCAGCGCCGGCACCCGGAACAGGCCGAACCAGCGCAGCGGGAAGCCCGACGCCGAATTGATCACCCAGCCGCTGAGCGGGATCACGAACAGCAGCAGGTACAGCGCGGCGTGGGTCGCCTGCGCGATCCGCCGCTGCCAGCGCGGAATGCCCTCCAGTTCGCGCGGCGCACCGGCATACAGCCGCCATCCGAGGCGCAGCACCGCGAGGGCGAGGAGGGTCAGCCCGATCGACTTGTGCAGTCCGTACAGGCGCGCCTTGTGCGGCGTGTTGGGCAGGTCGGTCATGGTCAGGCCGAGCCAGGCCATCGTGACCAGCAGGACCACGATCAGCCAGTGCAGGGCCTGGCTGACCGCGCCCCAGCGGTCGGGCGGGTTGCGCGCGCTCATGGGGTCTCGGGCAGGGGTGCCGGTTCGGCTTCGGCGGGCGGCGTGTCTTCTTGCGCCCGCGTCGACGGTGGCGCCGGCAGCGGTGCCGCTTGTTCGGGGGGCGGCTGCGCATTGTCGAGGGCCGGCGGCGCGATCGTCTCCGCGCGCACGCCCGCGTCGGCGACCGCCTCGGCCTCGATCCGCAGTTGCACCGCGTCGCCGATCACGGTCGGCCAGGTGGTGATGCCGAACGCGCTGCGGCTCAGCGTTGCCGTCGCCGAGAAACCGGCGGTGCGGTGGAACGGCGGCAGGGGATGCCGCTTGAGCTGGTGGAAGACGACGTCCATGCACACCTCGCGGCCGACCTCGCGCAGGGTCAGCATGCCGCACACCCGCGCCTTGTCCGCGCCCTGCGGCTCGATGCGGCTGGACACGAAGGTGGCGACCGGATGCGCGCCGACGTCGAGCAGGCTGCGCTTGCCGACCGCGCGGTTCCAGCCGGGATCGCCGAGATCGAAGCGCGCCACCGGCACGGTCACCGCCAGCTTCGCGCTGCTCCAGTCGTCCGGGTCGAACCACAGCTGGCCGCGGCTGCCGGAGATCGTGCCCAGCGCGTCGGAGAAGCCGGCGTGGCTGACCGCGAACAGCACGCGCGTGTGCACCGGATCGAGGGAGTAGCCCGCGGGTTCCGCCGTCGCGGCGAACGGCAGCAACGCGGAAAGCAGGGCCAGCGGCCAGCGCGGCATCGTGCGCATCGCGTCTCTCCGCAGGGGGGCTCTCCGATTCTAGGCCAGCCCCGCGCCGCCGGCGCGCACCATGTCCAAACCCACGCGGTTGCGGCCGTCGCCCGCCATTGCGACCATCAAGGCGGGGCGCGGCGCGCAGCCGCGGGGGAGATCGGGCGCATGGGCAGGCCTCGCATGGGCAAGGGAATGCCGCTGGCGCTCGCATGGAGCGTCGCGCTGCTGGCGCTCGCATTCATCCTGCCGGCGCGCGCCGGCTTGCCGGAAACGCCGCAGCCGCAGCAGCTGACCGTCGCCGACGGCCTGCCGTCCAACCGCATCAACGGCGTCGCCGAGGACCAGTTCGGCTACCTGTGGATCGCCACCAGCGACGGCCTCGCCCGCTACGACGGCCTCGGCTTCCGCGTATGGCGGGTCGGCGAAGGCCTGCGCGACAACTTCGTGTGGGCGGTGCACGTGGACGCGCGCAACCGGGTCTGGATCGGCACCAGCCGCGCCGGCCTGGCGATGCTCGACGTCGACCGACGCGAGGTGCGCTACTTCGATCGCGCCAGCGACCCGCGCATCGGCAGCGACGAGGTGTGGACGATCGCGTCCACCTCCGACGGCGCGTTGTGGTTCGGTACCGGCGACGGCGGCCTGCACCGGCGCACGCCCGACGGCCGGATCACCCGCTTCATGCCCGAACCGGGCAATCCGCGCAGCCTGCCCGACGCCTCGGTCGGCCAGCTCGCGGTCGCGCCCGACGGCACCCTGTGGGTCGGCACCAAGAACGGCGTCGCGCGCTGGACCGGGCGCGACTTCGAGCGCCTGCCGCCCGCCGCGACCTCGTCGCTGGCCACCAACGGCCTCGCCATCGAGCCCGACGGCACGCTCTGGATCGGCACGCCGCGCGGGGTCAGCGCGCTGCACCGCGACGGCCGCATCGAGCGCGCGCCGTGGCCGGGCTACGGCAAGCGCGTGTACGGCCTGCTGCTGCGCGACCGCGACGGCAACCGCTGGCTGGACATCGCCGACGGGCTCGGCCGCGACGCCGAGGGCGAGGTGCGCAACGTGCCGCTGTACAGCCAGTACGCGCACGGCATGATCCGGCCGTCGTGGTCGGGCGCGTTCGAGGACAGCGAGGGCGGGCTGTGGTTCGCCAGCAGCGACAGCGGCCTGTGGTACCTGCAGCCGGACTGGACGCGGTTCTCGGTGCTGTCTCGGCGCGCGGACGATCCCGGTTCGCCCGCCAACGCCTACGTGCGCGGGATCGCCCCGGCGCGCGGCGGCAGCATGTGGCTGGTCGGCAGCGGCGGCGTGCTC
>DASRZN010000078.1:0-14280 GCA_035686325.1 Lysobacteraceae bacterium | reverse complement strand
GCAGGTGAGCGGTCGGCGGCGGCGCGTCGCGTCCGGGCCGGGAAACCGCGCGCCGGACCGGGGTCCGGCGCCGATGCGGCGCCTGGCGCCGCGGGCCCCGTCGCCGGGGCCGTCAGATCACCAGCGGTAGTGCGCGAAGGCCTTGTTGGCTTCCGCCATGCGGTGGGTTTCCTCGCGCTTCTTGATCGCGCCGCCGCGGTTCTCGGAAGCGTCGATCAGCTCGGCGGCCAGCTTGCGCGGCATCGAGTTCTCGCCGCGCTTGCGCGCCGACTCGATCAGCCAGCGCATCGCCAGCGCCATGCGGCGCGACGCGCGCACTTCGACCGGCACTTGGTAGGTGGCGCCACCGACGCGACGCGACTTGACCTCGACCGACGGCGACACGTTGCCGAGCGCCTTCTCGACCAGCTCGAGGGCGTTCGGGTTCTTCTCGCCGATCACGTCCATGGCGCCGTAGACGATCTTCTCGGCGATGGACTTCTTGCCGCTCTGCATCACCATGTTGATGAAGCGGGCGATGGTCTCGCTGCCGTGCTTGGGGTCCGGCAGGACCGAACGCTGGGGGGTGGAGCCTTTACGCGACATGGGTCTTATCTCTTGGGGGCGGGCCGAAGCCCGCCGGAGTCATCGGGTGACGGGTCCGGCCCGTCTGCGCAAAACCGATCAGGACTTCGGGCGCTTGGCGCCGTACTTGGAGCGGGCCTGCTTGCGCTTGGCCACGCCGGCGGCGTCGAGCGAGCCGCGCACGGTGTGGTAACGCACGCCCGGCAGGTCCTTGACGCGGCCGCCGCGGATCAGCACGACCGAGTGCTCCTGCAGGTTGTGGCCTTCGCCGCCGATGTAGGAGATCACTTCGTAGCCATTGGTCAGGCGCACCTTGGCGACCTTGCGCAGGGCCGAGTTCGGCTTTTTCGGCGTCGTGGTGTAGACGCGGGTGCAGACGCCGCGACGCTGCGGGCAGTTCGCCAGCGCGGGGGAGTTGCTCTTGTAGGTTTCCGGGCTGCGCGCCTTGCGCACCAGCTGGTTGATCGTTGCCATCGGGAACTCTTGGTTGGACCCGACGACGTCGGGCTGGAAGGGCAGCGGCAGCACCGCTGGAAAACCGAACTTCTGGAAAACAAACGGCAGTCCGGAATGCGAATCCGGCCCGCCGAGACGAAAAAGTATAGCCCGCGCTCGACTTTTCGGTCAAACGCGGCCTATCCACCGAGCCGGGCGGCGCCAACGGCACCGCTCCCGCCAAGTTGCGATCCCGCCCGTCCTGGGCCGAAAACGAGGCGCTCCCTGCGCCTCATTTCGTGATCTGGAGGCGACCCGTCGCCGGATCCCTCGAAAAACGCGCGGCATTGTAACGGAGTCCCGTGCGGGAGGCCACCCCAAGGCGGCCTTGCCCTGTCGGCGCACACCGCGGCACCCGGAGGAGGCCGCCGACCGCGACGGGGCGCCCGGGCGGGCGCCCCCCTCGGCTTACTCCTCGCCCGCCGCCTCGGCGCCGGCCTCCTCGGCCTCGCCTTCCGCGGTCACCGCGCCCGACAGCGCCTCCATCTCCGACTCGGTCAGGCCCGAGGCGTTGCGGCGGCGCGCCGTGTGGTACGCGAGACCGGTACCCGCCGGGATCAGGCGACCGACGATCACGTTCTCCTTCAGGCCGCGCAGGCTGTCGCGGGTGCCGCGCACGGCGGCCTCGGTCAGCACGCGGGTGGTCTCCTGGAAGGAGGCTGCGGAGATGAACGACTCGGTCGCCAGCGAGGCCTTGGTGATGCCCAGCAGCACCGGGTCGAACCTCGCCGGCAGCTCGTTGCGGGTCGCGGCCGAGGCGTTCGCCTCGATCACGCGCTGGCGCTCGGCCTGCTCGCCCTGCAGGAACCTGGTGTCGCCCGCGTCGGTGATCTCGACCTTGCGCAGCATCTGGCGAATGATCACCTCGATGTGCTTGTCGTTGATCTTGACGCCCTGCAGGCGGTAGACGTCCTGGATCTCCTTGACCAGGTACGCGGCGAGCGGCTCCACCCCGAGCAGGCGCAGGATGTCCTGCGGGCTCGGCTCGCCGTCCACGATCGTCTCGCCCTTCTCCACGTGCTCGCCTTCGAACACGATGATCTGACGATACTTCGGGATCAGCTCCTCGTGCTCGTTGCCGTCGGTGTCCTTGATGATCAGGCGCTGCTTGCCCTTGGTGTCCTTGCCGAAGCTGATCACGCCCGAACGCTCGGCCAGGATCGCCGGATCCTTCGGCTTGCGCGCCTCGAACAGGTCGGCCACGCGCGGCAGGCCGCCGGTGATGTCGCGGGTCTTGGACGCTTCCTGCGGGATCTTGGCGACCACGTCGCCCACGCCGACCGGCGAACCGTCCTGCAGGTTCACGATCGAGCGCGGCGGCAACAGGTACTGCGCGGGCAGGTCCGTGCCCGGGATGTTCATGTCGTTGCCATTCTTGTCGACGATGCGGACCATCGGGCGCAGGTCCTTGCCCTGGGTGCCGCGACGCTTCGGATCGGTGATCTCGCGCGAGGCGAGGCCGGTCAGCTCGTCGGTCTTCTCGATGACGGTGACGCCGTCGACGAAGTCGATGAAGCGTACGAAACCGGCCACTTCCGACACGATCGGATGGTTGTGCGGGTCCCAGTGGGCCACGGTCTGGCCCGCCTTGACCTCGCCGCCGTCCCGCGCCGAGATGTTGGCGCCGTAGGGCAGCTTGTAGCGCTCGCGCTCGCGGCCGTGGGCGTCGAGCACCGACACCTCGCCCGAGCGCGACACCGCGACCAGCTGGCCGTTGGCGTGCGCCACCGTCTTCATGTTGTTGAACTTCACCGAGCCGGTGGTCTTCACCGTCACGTTGTCGATCGCCGCCGCACGCGACGCCGCGCCGCCGATGTGGAAGGTCCGCATCGTCAGCTGGGTGCCGGGCTCGCCGATCGACTGCGCGGCGACCACGCCGACCGCCTCGCCGTGGTTGACGAGGTGGCCGCGGCCGAGGTCGCGGCCGTAGCAGTGCGCGCACACGCCGAACGCGCTCTCGCAGGTGATGGTCGAGCGGACCTTGATCGCCTGCACGCCGGCGTCCTCCAGCCTCGCGACCCACTGCTCGTCGAGCAGCGTGTTGCGGGTGACGAACGGATCCTCGTCGTTGCCCGGCAGGAACACGTCCTCGGCCACCATGCGGCCGAGCACGCGATCCTTCAGCGGCTCGACCACGTCGCCGCCTTCCACGATCGGGGTCATGGTCAGGCCGTCGCGGGTGCCGCAATCGGTCTCGGTGATCACCACGTCCTGGGCGACGTCGACCAGGCGACGGGTCAGGTAACCGGAGTTCGCGGTCTTCAGCGCGGTGTCCGCGAGGCCCTTGCGGGCGCCGTGGGTCGAGATGAAGTACTGCAGGACGTTCAGGCCCTCGCGGAAGTTCGCGGTGATCGGGGTCTCGATGATCGAGCCGTCCGGCTTGGCCATCAGGCCGCGCATGCCGGCCAGCTGGCGGATCTGCGCCTGGCTGCCACGCGCGCCGGAGTCGGCCATGATGTAGATCGAGTTCATCGACTTCTGCGGGACCTGCTTGCCTTCGGCATTGGTCACCGTGTCGGTGCCGATCGCGTCCATCATCGCCTTGGCAACGCGCTCGTTGGTGCGCGACCAGATGTCGACGACCTTGTTGTAGCGCTCGCCGGCGGTGACCAGGCCCGACTGGTACTGCTGCTGGATCTCCAGGACTTCGGCTTCCGCCTCGTCCAGGATGCCCTTCTTCTCCTCCGGGATGATCATGTCGTCGATGCCGATCGACACGCCCGCGCGGGTCGCGTAGGCGAAGCCGGTGTACATCAGCTTGTCGGCGAAGACGACGGTGTCCTTCAGGCCGAGCCGGCGGTAGCACGAGTTGATCAGGCGGCTGATGTTCTTCTTGGTCAGCTCGACGTTGGCCAGCGCGAACGGCAGGCCGTCCGGCAGGATTTCCTGCAGCAGCGCGCGGCCGACCGTGGTGTCCACGACCGAAGTCTTCTTCGTGCGCTCGCCGTCCTCGCCGATGACGGTCTCGGTGATGCGGACCTTGCACTTGGCGTGCAGCTCGACCACGCGGTTGTCGTAGGCGCGCTTGACCTCGGCGACGTTGGCGAACGCCATGCCCTCGCCCTTCTTGTTCTCGAGGGCGCGGCTCATGTAGTACAGGCCGAGCACGACGTCCTGCGACGGCACGATGATCGGCTCGCCGTTGGCCGGGGACAGGATGTTGTTCGACGCCATCATCAGCGCGCGCGCCTCCAGCTGGGCCTCGAGGCTCAGCGGGACGTGCACGGCCATCTGGTCGCCGTCGAAGTCGGCGTTGAACGCGGTGCAGACCAGCGGGTGCAGCTGGATCGCCTTGCCCTCGATCAGCACCGGCTCGAACGCCTGGATGCCCAGGCGGTGCAGGGTCGGCGCGCGGTTCAGCAGCACCGGGTGCTCGCGGATGACCTCCTCGAGGATGTCCCAGACCTCGGCTTCTTCACGCTCGACCAGCTTCTTGGCCGCCTTGATCGTGGTGGCCAGGCCGCGGCGCTGCAGCTTGGAGAAGATGAAGGGCTTGAACAGCTCCAGCGCCATCTTCTTCGGCAGGCCGCACTGGTGCAGCTTGAGGTACGGGCCGACCACGATGACCGAGCGGCCGGAGTAGTCCACGCGCTTGCCGAGCAGGTTCTGGCGGAACCGGCCCTGCTTGCCCTTGATCATGTCGGCCAGCGACTTGAGCGGGCGCTTGTTGGTGCCGGTGATGGCGCGGCCGCGGCGGCCGTTGTCCATCAGCGCGTCCACCGACTCCTGCAGCATGCGCTTCTCGTTGCGCACGATGATGTCGGGCGCGTTGAGCTCGAGCAGGCGGCGCAGGCGGTTGTTGCGGTTGATGACGCGGCGGTACAGGTCGTTGAGGTCGGAGGTCGCGAAGCGGCCGCCGTCCAGCGGGACCAGCGGACGCAGGTCCGGCGGCAGCACCGGCAGCACGGTCATGACCATCCACTCCGGGCGGTTGCCGGACTCGAGGAAGGCCTCGATCAGCTTGATCCGCTTGGTCAGGCGCTTGAGCTTGGTCTCCGACCCGGTGTTCGCGATTTCCTCGCGCAGGCGCACCATCTCGGCCTGCAGGTCGATCGTGCGCAGCAACTCGTACACCGCCTCGGCGCCCATCGCGGCGTCGAAGTCGTCGCCGTGCTCCTGGCGCGCCTGCATGAACTGCTCCTCGCTGAGCAGCATGCCGCGCTCGAGCGGGGTCAGGCCCGGCTCGGTGACCACGAACGCCTCGAAGTACAGGATGCGCTCGATGTCTCGCAGGGTCATGTCCAGCATCAGGCCGATGCGCGA
Source organism: Lysobacteraceae bacterium (assembly GCA_035686325.1). GTDB lineage: Bacteria > Pseudomonadota > Gammaproteobacteria > Xanthomonadales > Xanthomonadaceae > JABFWF01. The sequence goes on along the minus strand of DASRZN010000078.1, from coordinate 8,958 downwards.
GGGCAGCGACTTGAGGAACCAGATGTGGGCGACGGGCGAGGCCAGGTCGATGTGGCCCATGCGCTCGCGGCGCACCTTGGCCAGGGTCACCTCGGTGCCGCACTTCTCGCAGACGACGCCGCGGTGCTTCATGCGCTTGTACTTGCCGCACAGGCACTCGTAGTCCTTGATCGGGCCGAAGATGGCGGCGCAGAACAGGCCGTCGCGCTCCGGCTTGAAGGTGCGGTAGTTGATGGTTTCCGGCTTCTTCACTTCGCCGTAGGACCAGGAGCGGATCAGGTCCGGCGAGGCCAGCGCGATCTTGATCGCGTCGAAGTCGAGCGCAGGCCGCTGCTGGTTGAAGAGGTTGAGCAGGTCTTTCATTTGGGTTCTCCGAGGAGGAGGAATTCGTGTCGAGGATGGGCTTCGGATACTCGGGAGCCGGTAGCCGGTAATCGGGAACCGGAAAGCAGCGGATCGCGCGCTTTCCGGTGGCCGGCTACCGGTTCCCGGCTACCTTCCTCAATGCTCTTCCAGCTCCATGTTGATCGCGAGCGAGCGGATTTCCTTCACCAACACATTGAAGGACTCCGGCATGCCGGCGACCATCTCGTGCTCGCCGTCGACGATGTTCTTGTACATCTGGTTGCGGCCCTGCACGTCGTCGGACTTCACCGTCAGCATTTCCTGCAGGGTGTAGGCCGCGCCGTAGGCTTCCAGCGCCCAGACCTCCATCTCGCCGAAGCGCTGGCCGCCGAACTGCGCCTTGCCGCCCAGCGGCTGCTGGGTAACGAGCGAGTAGGGGCCGGTCGAACGCGCGTGCATCTTGTCGTCGACCAGGTGGTTCAGCTTCAGCATGTGCATGTAGCCGACCGTGACCGGGCGCTCGAACGCCTCGCCGGTGCGGCCGTCGATCAGCGTCGTCTGGCCGCTGGTCGGCAGGTCGGCGAGGTCGAGCATGCGCTTGATCTCCGACTCCGCCGCGCCGTCGAACACCGGGGTGGCCATCGGCACGCCGTCCACGAGGTTGCGGGCCAGTGCCAGCAGCTCTTCGTCGCTGAACTGCGACAGGTCCACGCGCTGTTCGGCAAGGGTGTTGTCGTGGTTGTAGATCTGGTCGAGGAACTTGCGCAACTCGGCCAGCGACGCCTGCGCCTTCATCATCCGGTCGATCTTCTCGCCCAGGCCCTTGGCGGCCCAGCCGAGGTGGGTCTCGAGGATCTGGCCGATGTTCATTCGGCTCGGCACGCCCAGCGGGTTGAGCACGATGTCGACGGTCTGGCCGTTCTGCATGTACGGCATGTCCTCGACCGGGACGATGGTGGACACCACGCCCTTGTTGCCGTGGCGGCCGGCCATCTTATCGCCCGGCTGGATGCGGCGCTTCACCGCAAGGTAGACCTTGACCATCTTCAGCACGCCCGGGGCGAGGTCGTCGCCCTGGGTGATCTTGGCGCGCTTGTCCTGGAAGCGCTTCTCGAACTCCTTCTCGTGGACCTCGATCTGCTTCTGCGCGCGCTCGATCGCCTCGGCGGCGTCCTCGTCCTTCATGCGCAGCTGGAACCAGTCGGACTTCTTGAGGCCATCGAGCACCAGCGACGACACGGTGTCGCCCTTCTTCAGGCCGGGACCGCCGTTGGCGACCTTTCCGAGCAACTGGCCGCGAAGGCGCGCGAAGATCGCCGCCTCGAGGATGCGGAACTGGTCGTCGAAGTCCTTCTTGACGCGCTTGATCTCGCTTTCCTCGATCTGGCGCGCGCGCTTGTCCTTCTCGATGCCGTCGCGGGTGAACACCTGGACGTCGATGACCACGCCGTCCATGCCCGGGGGCACGCGCAGCGAGCTGTCCTTCACGTCCGAGGCCTTCTCGCCGAAGATCGCGCGCAGCAGCTTCTCCTCGGGGGTCAGCTGCGATTCGCCCTTGGGCGTGACCTTGCCGACCAGGATGTCGCCGGCGCGGACCTCGGCGCCGATGTACACCACGCCCGACTCGTCGAGGCGGTTGAGCGCCTGCTCGGAGACGTTCGGGATGTCGGCGGAGATCTCCTCCGGGCCCAGCTTGGTGTCGCGGGCCTGGACGGTCAGCTCCTCGATGTGGATCGTGGTGTAGCGATCCTGCTCGACCACGCGCTCGGAGAGCAGGATCGAGTCCTCGAAGTTGTAGCCGTTCCAGGGCATGAACGCGACCAGCATGTTCTGGCCCAGCGCCAGTTCGCCGATGTCGGTGGACGGGCCGTCGGCGAGCACGTCGCCGCGCTCGATGCGGTCGCCGACGTTCACCAGCGGGCGCTGGTTGATGCAGGTGTTCTGGTTGGAGCGCGTGTACTTGATCAGGGTGTAGATGTCGACGCCGGCATCGGTCTCGCCGGAAATCTCGTCCTCGTGCACCTTGACCACGATGCGGCCGGCGTCGATCTGCTCGATCACGCCGCCGCGGCGCGCGTTCACCGTGACACCCGAGTCGCGCGCCACGGCGCGCTCGATGCCGGTGCCGACCAGCGGCTTCTGCGCGCGCAGCGTCGGCACCGCCTGGCGCTGCATGTTCGCGCCCATCAGCGCGCGGTTGGCGTCGTCGTGCTCCAGGAACGGCACCAGCGCCGCCGCGACCGACACGGTCTGCATCGGCGAGACGTCCATGAAGTGGATCTCGCTCGGCGGCTTGAGCAGCGACTCGCCCTGGAAGCGGCAGGCGATGAACTGGGCGGTCAGGTTGCCCTCCTCGTCCTGCGGCGCGTTGGCCTGGGCGATGACGTACTCGTTCTCCTCGATCGCCGACAGGTACTCGACTTCGTCGGTCACCTTGCCGTCCACGACCTTGCGGTACGGCGTCTCGAGGAAGCCGTACTGGTTGGTGCGGGCGAACACGGCCAGCGAGTTGATCAGGCCGATGTTCGGGCCTTCCGGGGTCTCGATGGTGCAGACGCGGCCGTAGTGGGTCGGGTGCACGTCGCGCACCTCGAAGCCGGCGCGCTCGCGGGTCAGGCCGCCCGGGCCCAGCGCCGAGACGCGACGCTTGTGGGTGACCTCGGACAGCGGGTTGTTCTGGTCCATGAACTGCGACAGCTGCGAGGAGCCGAAGAACTCCTTCACCGCCGCCGCGACGGGCTTGGCGTTGATCAGTTCCTGCGGGGTCAGGCCGTCGGCCTCGGCCATGGTCAGGCGCTCGCGCACGGCGCGCTCGACGCGCACCAGGCCGACGCGGAACACGTTTTCCGCCATCTCGCCGACACTGCGCACGCGGCGGTTGCCCAGGTGGTCGATGTCGTCCACGGTGCCGCGGCCGTTGCGGATCTCGGTCAGGACCTTGATCACGTCGAGGATGTCCGAGCCATCGCCGCACAGCTCGCGCATCCGCGCGGACTCTTCGTCCTTGCGGTCGGCGTAGTACCTGGCGTCGTACAGCACCGGCGCGCCGGTGGTTTCCTTGCGGCCGATGCGGCGGTTGAACTTCATCCGGCCCACGGCCGACAGGTCGTAGCGCTCGAAGGTGAAGAACAGGTTGTGGAACAGGTTCTGCGCGGCGTCCTTGGTCGGCGGCTCGCCCGGACGCATCATGCGGTAGATCTCGACCAGCGCTTCGAGCTGGGTCTTGGTCGAGTCGATGCGCAGGGTGTTGGACAGGTACGGGCCGCGGTCCAGGTCGTTCACCCACAGCGTGCCGACCGTCTCGATGCCGGCCTTGCGGAACGCGAGGAGGTGGTCCTCGCCGATTTCCTCGTTGGCGGCGGCGAGCAGCTCGCCGGTCTTCGCGTCGACCACGTCGTGCGCGAGGATGCGGCCGAGCAGGTACTCGTCCGGCACCGCCAGCGCGGCGATGCCCGAGGCCTCGAGCTGCTTCACGTGGCGCGCGGTGATGCGCTTGCCGGCCTCGACGATGACCTTGTCGCCGTCTGCCAGGTCGAAGTTCAGGGTCTCGCCGCGCAGGCGCTCGGGCACCAGCTCGAGCTGCACGCCTTCCGGCAGGATGTGGAAGGAGTTGATCTCGAAGAACTCGCGCAGCATCTCCTCGTTGGAGTAGCCGAGCGCGCGCAGCAGCACCGTCACCGGCAGCTTGCGGCGGCGGTCGATGCGGGTGAACAGCGCGTCCTTCGGGTCGAACTCGAAGTCCAGCCAGGAGCCGCGGTAGGGAATGATGCGGGCGCTGTACAGCAGCTTGCCCGACGAATGGGTCTTGCCGCGGTCGTGGTCGAAGAACACGCCCGGCGAACGGTGCAGCTGGGAGACGATGACGCGCTCGGTGCCGTTGACGATGAAGGTGCCGTTCTCGGTCATGAGCGGGATCTCGCCCATGTAGACCTCCTGCTCCTTCACGTACTTCACGGCCTTGGTCGACGACTCGCGGTCGTAGATCACCAGGCGCACGGTCACGCGCAGCGGCGCGCCGTAGCTGAGGCCGCGGTTGCGGCACTCGCGCTCGTCGAACACCGGCTCGCCGAGCTTGTAGCCGACGTACTCGAGGGCGGCGTAGCCGTTGTAGCTGACGATCGGGAACACCGACTTCAGCGCGGCGTGCAGGCCCTTGTCGTCGCGCCTGGCGGGATCGGTGTGCTCCTGCAGGAACTCGCGGTAGGAATCGACCTGGATCGCCAGCAGGAAGGGCACCTCGAGGATCGAACGGCGCTTGCCGAAGTCCTTGCGGATACGCTTCTTCTCGGTGAACGAATAGGTCTTGGACGCTGTCGTGGAAGCTTTCGTCATGGGGAGCTACCGCCTCGTTTGAACCGGGATGGATGGACCGAGCGGCACCGACCGCACCTGCGCGCCCCGCTGCCGGGACGAGAGCCTGTTGCCTGTTCGATTGCCTGGATCCGGACCGCCATCCCTCGAAGAAAGGGAACTGTCAGTTGGAAGCCGCGGGTATTGCCGGCACCCGCACGCCCTCTGAAGCTGCTTCCAACTACCAACTCTGTTGGGTTTTGCCGCCGGTCTTTCCCGGCTGTCCTTCAACGGCCAAAGGCCGGGGCCTTGCGGCCCCAGCCCCGGTGCATCACGCAAGACGCCCGTGATGCAAGGTACTGCGTTACTTGACTTCGACGGTCGCGCCAGCGGCCTCGAGGTCCTTCTTCATCTTCGCGGCGTCGTCCTTGGACGCGCCTTCCTTCACGACGCCACCGGCCTCGGTCAGGTCCTTGGCTTCCTTCAGGCCCAGGCCGGTGATCGCGCGGACCGCCTTGATGACCTCGACCTTCTTGTCGCCGGCCGACTTCAGCACGACGGTGAACTCGGTCTGCTCCTCGGCCGGGGCCGCGGCGGCGGCGGCGGGGCCGGCAGCCATCACGGGGGCGGCGGCGGAAACGCCGAACTTGTCTTCGATGGCCTTGACCAGCTCCATCACTTCCATCAGCGACTTGGCGGCGATGGCGTCGACGATCTGCTCGTTGGAAAGGGACATGTGCTTTTACCTCTGGAAATGGTTTTCGTTGATGGGATCGTCGGGTCAGGCCGGTTCGGCCTGCGCCTCGGCCGGGGCGGCTTCGCCGCCACCCTGCTGGTCGGCCACGGCCTTGACCGCGCGGGCGAACATCGCCGCGGGTTCGGCCAGGACGCGGGCCAGCATGGCCAGGGCCTGCTCGCGGGTCGGCAGCGAGGCCAGCACGTCGACGTGCGCGGCCGGCAACAGCTTGCCTTCCACGGACACGACCTTGGCCTTGAGCTTGTCGTTACCCTTCGAGAACTCCTTGATCAGGCGCCCGGCGGCGCCGGGTTCCTCGGTCGAGAACGCATACAGCAGCGGACCGACGAGGGCGTCCTGGACGCACTCGTATTCGGTACCCGCGACCGCGCGCGAGGCGAGCGTGTTCTTGACGACGCGCAGGTAGACGCCCGTTTCGCGGGCCTTCTTGCGCATCGCCGTCATCTGCTCGACCGTCGTGCCGGCGTACTCGGCGGCGACCAGGGAGTGGGCCTTGGCGGCGACTTCTGCCAGCTCGGCGACGACTTCCTGCTTCTGGGTCAGATTGAGAGCCATTGGCACTCCTCACTTGTGGGACTCCGCTCGCGGCTCCTGCCGCTTGCGGTCCTGAGCGACGCCTTTCCCTGGCGCCGGGGACGCTCGCACGTCCCGGTGGTGGCCCTTCCAGACGAACACTTCCAGAGGGGGCGGCACCATCTGCGCAGGCCGGGCCCGAAGGCCGCGATTAAGCGATCCCGCTTGCGATGACGACGACTCCCTGCCATGGGCGAGCTTCCGTGCCCGTCGTCATTGCGCGCAGACCGCACCTGCGGTCTTTGACGGCGTCGCCTCGGTCGTTGCCGACCTAGGCGAGGCCCTCAAAAATTTCGCGGTCGGCGAACCGCCCGCGGGTGAAACGGTTACTTCAGTGCCAGCGTCGACTGGTCCACGATCACGCCGGGACCCATGGTCGAACTGACCGAGATCTTCTGCAGGTACTGGCCCTTGGCGGTGGCCGGCTTGGCCTTGATCAGGTCCAGCAGCAGCGCCTGCAGGTTGTCCTTCAGCTTGTCCGCGTCGAAGTCGGCCTTACCGATGGTGACGTGGATGATGCCGGCCTTGTCGGTGCGGTAGCGGACCTGGCCGCCCTTGGCATTCTTGACCGCCTCGGCCGGGTTCGGCGACACGGTGCCGACCTTCGGGTTCGGCATCAGGCCGCGCGGGCCCAGCACCTGGCCGAGCTTGCCGACCACGCGCATCGCGTCCGGGGTGGCGATCACGACGTCATAGTTGAGGTCGCCCGCCTGCATCTTCTCGGCGAGGTCGTCCATGCCGACCGCGTCGGCGCCGGCCGCCAGGGCCTCGTCGGCCTTGGCGCCCGCGGGGGCGAACACCGCCACGCGCACGCTCTTGCCGGTACCGGCCGGCAGCACGGTCGAGCCGCGCACCTGCTGGTCCGACTTCTTGGCGTCCACGCCCAGGCGCACGGCGACGTCGACGGCCTCGACGAACTTCGCCTTGCTGTTGTCCTTCACGATCTTCAGGGCCTCGTCGACCGGATACGCCTTGCCCGGGACGACGGCGTTCTTGATCTGCTTCTGTCGCTTGGTCATCGCCATCGCTTAGCCCTCCACCGTCAGGCCCATGGAACGGGCCGAGCCCGCGATCGTGCGCACCGCCGCGTCCAGGTCGGCCGCGGTCAGGTCGGGTTCCTTCGCCTTGGCGATGTCCTCGAGCTGGGCGCGGGTGACCTTGCCGACCTTCTCGGTGTTCGGGCGCTTGGAGCCGGACTGGATGCCGGCGGCCTTCTTCAGCAGGATGGTGGCGGGCGGGGTCTTGGTGATGAAGGTGAAGGTACGGTCCGAGTAGGCCGTGATCACGACCGGGATCGGAAGGCCCGGCTCGAGCTTCTGCGTGGCCGCGTTGAACGCCTTGCAGAACTCCATGATGTTCAGGCCGCGCTGGCCGAGGGCGGGGCCCACGGGCGGCGACGGGTTGGCCTGGCCGGCCTTGACCTGCAGCTTGATGTAACCGACGACTTTCTTTGCCATTGCTTTGCTCCTCGGGTGCTAACGCCTGCACGTCCTGACCGGACTGCGGGGCTCCCCGCTTCGTTGTGTTCGGGAACGGGAGACGGGAAGAGGGAGACGAAACCGCTGCCGTTCCTCTCTCTTCCCGTCTCCCGTCTCCCGGCCCTCAGGCCTTCTCCACCTGGCCGAACTCCAGCTCGACCGGGGTGGAACGACCGAAAATCAGCACCGCCACGCGCAGGCGGCTCTTCTCGTAATTGACTTCCTCGACCACGCCGTTGAAGTCGTTGAACGGACCGTCGACGACGCGGACCATCTGGCCGGCTTCGAACAGCACCTTCGGGCGCGGCTTCTCCACGCCTTCCTGCACCCGCTGGAGGATGGCGTCGGCCTCCTCGTCGCGGATCGGCAACGGGCGGTCGGCGGTGCCGCCGATGAAACCCATCACCTTCGGCGTTTCCTTGACCAGGTGCCAGCTCTCGCTGTCCATGCGCGGGATGCCGCCGTCGTCGTGGGTGGCGATCTGCACCAGCACGTAGCCCGGGAAGAACTTGCGCTCGGAGCGGCGCTTCTGACCGGAGCGCATCTCCACCACTTCCTCGGTCGGCACCATGACCTCGCCGAAGCGTTCTGCCATGCCCAGCCGCGCGATGCGGTCGCGCAGCGCCTGCGCCACCGACTTCTCGAAGCCGGAGTAGGCGTGCACCACGTACCAGCGCTTGTTCGTTTGCGTTTCCATCACTGCCCCAGCACCAGCTTGATCGCCCACTGGATGATCACGTCGAACAGCGCGAGGATCACGCTGATCAGCACCACCACACCGATCACCACCCAGGTGGTGCGCGTGGTCTCCTGCCGGGTCGGCCAGACGACCTTGCGCAGTTCGAAGCGCGACTCGGACAGGAACTCGAGGGTCTGCGCGCCCTTGCCGGTGGTCAGGAACACCACCGTGCCGGCGACCAGGCCGGCGACCACCGCCAGCGCCCGCATGCCCGTGGGCCACTGGAACCAGTAGAAGGCGAACACGCCCGCCGCGACCAGCAGGATCGCCAGCGCGTACTTGACGATGTCGCCGGCGGGCGCGGCGCCCTTGGCTTGTTCGATGCGACTGTTCACCAACGCTCGTTCTCTCTCGCGGATCGCGTTTCAGGGGACCGCGCCGTGGCGCCGCCCGTGCGGAGGACTCCGCAGGTGGCACGCCAGGAGGGACTCGAACCCCCAACCTGCGGTTTTGGAGACCGCTGCTCTGCCAATTGAGCTACTGGCGTACGTTTTGGTTCCCGCCGAAACGGCAACGGCGGCTCGCGCCGCCCCTGCCCGTTTCGGCTCTTGCCTTCCCCGGCGTTGAGCGACCGCAAGGTCGCTCCAACGGCGGGAGTTATTGCGGCCTTGGCCGCAATAACCGGGCGCAAGCCCTACTTCAGGATCTTCGCCACCACGCCGGCGCCGACGGTGCGGCCGCCCTCGCGGATCGCGAAGCGCAGGCCCTCGTCCATCGCCACCGGGTTGATCAGCGACACCGACATCTTGATGTTGTCGCCCGGCATGACCATCTCC
>DASRZN010000077.1:0-5077 GCA_035686325.1 Lysobacteraceae bacterium | reverse complement strand
GTGCGGTCTCGGCGGTGATCGGCGCCTACCTCGCGCTGTTCCCGCGGGCGAAGCTGGGGGTGGTGCTGCCGCTCGGCCTGTTCCTCGAATTCGTGCGCGCGCCGGCCTCGCTGCTGATCGGGATCTGGGTGCTGCTGCAGGTGGTGTTCGCCTACATCGGCCCGGCGTTCGGCGCGGTGGCGTGGGCCGCGCACGTGGCCGGCTTCGCCTTCGGCGTGCTGTTCGCGCTGCTGGTGCGCGCGGCGATCGCGCGGCGACTGCGCAAGCGACGCGGCTACTGACCCTGCGCACCTTGAACGGGCGCCCGCCGCGCCCCATACACTGGCCGCATGAAGACGCTCTACAAGGTCACCTTCCTCAACCACGGCAAGGTCTACGCGCTGTACGCACGGCACGTGGGCTCGGGCGCGCTGTGGGGGTTCGTCGAGGTCTCCGAACTCGTGTTCGACGTCAACACCGGCGTGGTCGTGGATCCGGCCGAGGAGCGCCTGCGCGACGAGTTCGGCGCGACCCGCGTGCTGCACCTGCCGATGCAGGCGGTGCTGCGGGTGGAGGAAGTGGACAGAAAGGGCCAGTCGGCGATCCGCGACGCCGCCACCGGCGAGACGGTGGTGACGCCGTTCCCGCTGCCGGCCAAGCCGCGCTGAGCCGCGCGCCCGCGCGTCAGCCCTGGCCCTTGCTGCCGCCGGTCGCCGGCGCCGCCGCGACCTGCTTCTTCAGTTCCGCCAGCGCGGCGGTGACCGGCGCGTCGCCTTCCAGCACCTCGCCGGCGTTGCTGCCGGCTTCCTCGCCGTCGCCGCGCAGGTGGCCCGGCAACAGCGCCTCGGCGTAGTCGCTGCGGGCGCCGGTCACGCCGTTCGCGCCGGCCTGCAGGACCACGTCGGGTTCGATCCCGCGCGCCTGGATCGACTTGCCGCTGGGTGTGTAGTAGCGCGCGGTGGTGAGCTTCACCGAATCGCCGTTGTCCAGCGGCAGCACCGTCTGCACCGAGCCCTTGCCGAAGGTGCGGCTGCCGACGATGCGCGCGCGCCGGTTGTCGGCGAGCGCGCCGGCCAGCACCTCGGCGGCGCTCGCCGAACCGGCGTCCACCAGCACCACCACCGGCGCGCCGCGCATGAGGTCGCCCGGGGTTGCGTTGAACTCGCTGTCGCTCATCGGCAGGCGGCCACGGGTGCTGACGATGCCGCCTTTGTCCAGCAGGTCGTCGGCGATCTGCACCGCCGAGACCAGCAACCCGCCGGGGTTGCTGCGCAGGTCGAGCACCAGGCCGCGCAGGCGGCCGCCCGCCTGCTGCTGCAGCGTCGCCAGCGCCTGCTCGAAGTCGCTGGCGGTGTCGGACTGGAACGCGGCGACGCGGATGTAGCCGTAGCCCGGCTCGAGCATGCGCTCGCGCACGCTGGTGACGCGGATCGTCTCACGGGTCAGGCTGACGTCGAAGGGCTTGGCGACGCCGTCGCGCTGCAGCGTCAGGGTGACCTGGGTGCCAGGCTTGCCGCGCAGCGGGCTGTCGCCGTCGCCCCCGTCGGCGAGCGGCTTGCCGTCCACGGCGACGATCACGTCGCCGGAGCGGATGCCGGCGCGCGCGGCCGGGGTGCCGTCGATCGGCGCGATGATCTTGACCGTGCCCTCGGGCATCGGCTGCACCTCGACGCCGATGCCGTCGTAGGCGCCGCTGGTTTCCTCGTCGAGGATCTCGGCGTCGGACTTGACCAGGTATTCGCTGTGCGGGTCGAGGTCGAGCAGCAGCCCGCGCACCGCCGACTGCATCAGCGCGTCGTCCGCGACCGGCTCGACGTAGGCCTGGCGCACTGCGTTGTAGACGTCGACGAAGCGCCGGATCTCGGCCAGCGGCACCTTGCTCGCGGCGCTTTCGGCGGCGTCGGGATCCGCGGCGGATGCCGCGGCGGCCGGCGCGGCGTCCTGCGCGCGCGCGACCGGCGCGGCGAGCAGGGCGATCGCGAGCAGGGGCGGGGTCAGCAGGGACGGGCGCAGGCGCATGCGGGCTCCGGACGGCGGCGTGCCGCGATTATGCGCGCAGCGCGCGTGCAGGCGGCGCGGTGCGCGGGCGCGCGGCGCTACTGCCGCTTGCGCAGCCAGGTCACCGGGTCGACCGGCTCGCCGTTGCGACGCAGTTCGAAATACAGGCCCGGCCGGCCCTGGCCGCCGGAATTGCCGACGCTGGCGACCGCATCGCCGCGGCGGACGCCGTCGCCGGCGTCGCGCAGCAGCGCCTCGTTGTGCGCATACAGGCTCATCGTGCCGTTGCCATGGTCGACGATCAGGATCAGCCCGTAGCCGTTCATCCAGTCGGCGAACACGACCTTGCCGTCGGCGACCGCGTGCACGGTGCTGCCGGCGGGCGCCGCGATCAGCATGCCGGTGCTGCGGCGGCCGTCGGGCAGGGTGCCGCCGTAGCCGGCGAGCAGCTGCCCGGACAGCGGCCAGCCGAGGCCGCCGACCGCGATCGGCTTCGCGCTGGCGACCGCCGGCGGCTTGCCGTGCGCCTTGCCTCCGGCGCGGGCCGCGCGCGCGGCGCGCTCTGCGGCGGCGCGGCGCTCGGCCTCGGCGCGGGCGGCGGCGGCGCGCAGGCGGGCGAGCAGGCGCTCGAGCCCCTTCACGTCGCGGCCCAGCGCCTGCTCGCGGCTGGCGCGGTCGCGGTAGCGTCGCTCGAGCTGGGCGACGTCCTTCGCGTGCGTGCCGCGATCGCGCTTGAGCTGCGACAGCTCGCGCTGCTGCCTGGCGTGGGCCTGTGCGAGTTGCTCGCGCTCCTGCGCGAGGCGGGTCTCGAGCTCGGCGAACTCCCGCAGTTGCGCGGTCAGCGCCGCGATGCGCGCGGTGCGCGCGCGCTGCAGGTAGCGGTGGTAGGCGAGCAGGCGGTTGGCGTCCGCGACCTGGTCCTGCGCCAGCAGCAGCTTGAGCGGCGCGGCGCCGCCCAGCGTGTAGGCGTCGCGCAGCAACTGCGCGAGTTCGCGGCGTTGCGCGGCCATCGACGCCGCGGCCGCGTCGCGGCGCTGCTGCAGGTCGGCCAGTGCGTCCTCGCGCCGCGCGAGTTCGGCCTCGGTCTCGCGCAACGCGCGGCTGGACTTGCCCAGTCGCTCGTCCACCGCGCGCAGCGCGCGCGACGCCTCGCCGCGTTCGCCTTCGATCCGGCGCCGCTCGGCGGCCACGTCCTTCAGTTCCTTGCGCGCCTGTTCGAGCCGGCGCTGCGCGTCGCGGCTGTCCTGCGCGGCGGCGATGCCGGCGACGCAGGCGGACAGCATCAGCACGGCGGCGAGGCGGCGCGCCGCCGTGGCGACGGTGGCGCGCGCGCGGATCAGGCGCAGAACAGCGAACTCCCGGTCATCGCGTCCGGCTTCGGCAGGCCGAGCAGGTCGAGGATGGTCGGCGCCACGTCGCGCAGGGCGCCGCCCGTGCGCAACCGCGCGCCGGCGCGCGCGCCGCAGTACACGAAGGGCACCGGGCCGATCGTGTGCGCGGTGTGCGGCTGGCCGGTGAGCGGGTCGCGCATCATCTCCACGTTGCCGTGGTCGGCCGTGACCAGCAGCGCGCCGCCGACTTCCGCGACCGCGGCCGCGACTTGGCCGAGCGCCACGTCCACCGCTTCGGTCGCCTGGATCGCCGCCTGCAGGTTGCCGGTATGGCCGACCATGTCGGGGTTGGCGATGTTGCACACGATCACGTCGAACGCGCGCGCGCGGATCGCCTCGACCAGCTTCGCGGTGACCTCCGGGCAGCTCATTTCCGGCTGCTGGTCGTAGGTCGGCACCCGCGGGCTGGGCACCAGGATGCGGGTCTCCCCGGGATAGGCGTCCTCGCGGCCGCCGCTGAAGAAGAAGGTGACGTGCGCGTACTTCTCGGTCTCGGCGATGCGCAGCTGGGTCATGCCATGCGCGGCGAGCAGTTCGCCGAGGCCGTCGCGCAGGTCCTCGGGCGGGAACGCGACCGGCGCCGGCAGCCGCGCGTCGTACTCGGTCAGGCAGACGAAGCGCGCCAGTTGCGGCCGCCGCGCCTGGAAACCGCTGAAGTCAGGGGCGACGAAGGCCGCGGTCAGCTGGCGCGCGCGGTCGGCGCGGAAGTTCATGAACACCACCGCGTCGCCGTCGGCCATCGCCGGCGGCTCGCCTTCCGGCGGCGCGATCACGGTCGGCGCGACGAATTCGTCGGTCTCGCCGCGCGCGTAGGCCGCGGCCAGCGCCGCCTGCGCATCCAGCGCGCGGAACTCGGCCTGGGCGTTGACGACCGCGTCCCAGGCGCGGTGCACGCGGTCCCAGCGCTGGTCGCGGTCCATCGCGTAATAGCGGCCGCAGACCGTCGCGATGCGCGCGTTGCCGAGCCGCTCGCAGGTCGCCTGCAGCGCCTCCAGGCTGGGCGCGGCCGACTTCGGCGGCATGTCGCGACCGTCGAGGAAGGCGTGCACCAGCACCCGCGGCACGTCCATGCGGCGGGCGAGCTCCAGCATCGCGAACACGTGCCGCTCGTGGCTGTGCACGCCGCCCGGCGACAGCAGGCCCATCACGTGCAGGGTGCCGCCGGCGTGGCCGGCCGCCTCGCAGGCGCCGCGCAGCGCCGGGTTGTCGAAGAAGCTGCCGTCCTCGATCGCGGCGTCGATCCGGGTCAGGTCCTGGTAGACGATGCGGCCGGCGCCGAGGTTCATGTGGCCGACCTCGGAGTTGCCCATCTGCCCGTCCGGCAGGCCGACGTGGCGCCCTTCGGTGTGGATCAGGGTGTGCGGGCAGCCCGCCCACAGCCGCCGCCAGTGCGGCAGCTCCGCCTGCGCCAGCGCGTTATCCTCCGGCGCGTCGCGATGGCCCCAGCCATCCAGGATCATCAGCACGACGGGACGCGGTTGCTCGGCTGGCACGCGGGACCACCCCTGACTTCGGACAGGGGCGGATTGTAGCGAAGCGGTCCAGCATGCCCCGTCCACGCCGCCCCCGACATCCGGGTAAACCTTCCGCCCGCCCGCCGCATCCCTTGTCCGACAACCGACACCGGAGTCCGCCCATGCCCCGCATCCGCCTGCTCGCCGCCACCCTCGCGCTCTCGCTCGTCCTGCCGCTCGCGCACGCCGCCGACG
>DASRZN010000076.1:0-4281 GCA_035686325.1 Lysobacteraceae bacterium | reverse complement strand
GCGTTGCGCGATCTTGACCCCCGCGCGACTATCGTCCCGGACAGCGCCGTCCCGGCCGGTTCCGCGCCCGTCGTCCCAACTGGAGTCCCCATGACCGACCATTCCGAGACCCTCGCCCTGCCGGTCCTGCCCCTGCGCGACGTGGTGGTGTTCCCGCACATGGTGATCCCCCTCTTCGTCGGACGGGACAAGTCGATCCGGGCGCTGGAGCAGGCGATGGAGGCGGACAAGCGGATCCTGCTGGTCGCCCAGACCTCGGCCGAAACCGACGATCCGCGCGCCGCCGACCTGTACCCGATCGGCACCCTGGCCACCGTGCTGCAGCTGCTCAAGCTGCCCGACGGCACCATCAAGGTGCTGGTCGAGGGCCTGGAGCGGGCGCGGGTGGACCACGTGGTCGAGCGCGACGGCACCCTGACCGGCCGCGCCCAGGTGGTCGAGTCGACCGAGGAGCGCGAGCCGCGCGAGGTCGAGGCGATCGCGCGCTCGCTGATGACCCTGTTCGAACAGTACGTCAAGAGCAACCGCAAGCTGCCGCCGGAACTGCTGCAGACGCTGGCCGGGATCGACGAGCCGAGCCGCCTGGCCGACACCATCGCCGCCCACCTCGGCGTGCGCCTGGGCGAGAAGCAGCGCCTGCTGGAAGCCATCGACACCGCCGCCCGGCTGGAGCTGCTGGTCGGCCTGGTCGAGGGCGAGATCGACGTGCAGCAGCTGGAGAAGCGCATCCGCGGCCGCGTGAAGTCGCAGATGGAGAAGAGCCAGCGCGAGTACTACCTCAACGAGCAGATGAAGGCGATCCAGAAGGAGCTGGGCGACCTCGACGACGCGCCGAACGACATCGACGAGCTCGCGCGCAGGATCGGCGAGGCCGGCATGCCGAAGGAGGTCGAGGCGAAGGCGCGCACCGAACTCAACAAGCTCAAGCAGATGTCGCCGATGTCGGCCGAGGCCGCGGTGGTGCGCAACTACCTCGACTGGCTGCTGGGGGTGCCCTGGAAGAAGCGCAGCAAGGTCCGGAAGGACCTCAAGGCCGCCGAGGAGGTGCTCGACGCCGACCACTTCGGCCTGGAGAAGGTGAAGGAACGCATCCTCGAGTACCTCGCCGTGCAGTCGCGCGTGGCCAAGATGAAGGGCCCGATCCTGTGCCTGGTCGGCCCGCCGGGCGTGGGCAAGACCTCGCTCGGGCAGTCGATCGCGAAGGCGACCAACCGCAAGTTCGTGCGCATGTCGCTGGGCGGCGTGCGCGACGAGGCGGAGATCCGCGGCCACCGCCGCACCTACGTCGGCTCGATGCCGGGCCGGATCGTGCAGAACCTGACCAAGGTCGGCACCCGCAACCCGCTGTTCATGCTCGACGAGATCGACAAGATGTCGATGGACTTCCGGGGCGATCCCTCCTCGGCGTTGCTGGAGGTGCTCGATCCCGAGCAGAACCACTCCTTCAACGACCATTACCTCGAAGTCGACCTCGACCTGTCGGAGGTGATGTTCGTCGCCACCTCCAACTCGCTGCACATCCCCGGCCCGCTGCTGGACCGCATGGAGGTCATCCGCATCCCCGGCTACACCGAGGACGAGAAGATCAACATCGCGCAGCGCTACCTGATCCCGAAGCAGATCAAGGCGAACGGCCTCAAGCCCGAGGAGCTGGAGATCCAGAAGAGCGCGGTGCAGGACATCGTGCGCTACTACACGCGCGAGGCCGGCGTGCGCAACCTGGAGCGCGAGGTCGCCAAGATCTGCCGCAAGGTGGTCAAGGAGATCGCGCTGGCGGGCCCGAAGGCGAAGGCGCGCACGATCACCGTCAGCGGCAAGAACCTCAACAAGTACCTCGGCGTGCAGCGCTTCGACTACGGCCGCGCCGAGGCCGAGAACGAGGTCGGGCTGGTCACCGGCCTGGCCTGGACCGAGGTGGGCGGCGACCTGCTGCAGATCGAGTCCACGCTGGTGCCGGGCAAGGGCCAGCTGATCCTCACCGGCCAGCTCGGCGACGTCATGCGCGAGTCGGCGTCGGCGGCGCTGTCGGTGGTGCGCGCGCGCACCGACCGGCTCGGCATCGACCTCGACTTCCTGCAGCGGCTGGACGTGCACCTGCACGTGCCGGAGGGCGCGGTGCCGAAGGACGGCCCGAGCGCGGGCATCGCGATGGCGACCGCGCTGGTCTCGATCCTGACCAAGATCCCTGTCAAGAACGACGTCGCGATGACCGGCGAAATTACTCTGCGCGGCAAGGTGCTGGGCATCGGCGGACTCAAGGAGAAGCTGCTGGCGGCGATGCGCGGCGGCATCCGCACGGTGGTCATCCCGGAGGAGAACCGCAAGGATCTCGCCGACCTGCCGAAGTCGGTCAGTGCGGCGATGAAGATCGTGCCGGTGCGCTGGATCGACGAAGTGCTCGACATCGCGCTGGAGCGCCCGCTGGTGCCCCGCCAGGCGCAGGCCGAGGCCGCGGCGGCTGCCGAACCCGCCCCGGTCGAGCCGGAACCGGCGGCGGTGCAGCCGGATGTGACCCACTGAGCGGTCCGGATGTCCTGCTCCGGATGCGTCCCGCGTATCGCGCGGGACGCGGTTTTGCCGTGTTGCGCCCCCAAAATGCCGCTGGTATAACGAGCCACCGCGATGCACGGCATCGCGGCAAGCGATCGGGGGACGCAGCGGCGGGTGCCGCGCGCGATGTCCGGATCTTTCCAGGAATTCATGCGGCGGGCGCTGGCCCGCTCAGGAGCAGCAAATGAACAAAGCCGAATTCGTCGATGCCGTCGCCGAGAGCGCCGAACTGTCCAAGGCGGAAGCTGGCCGCGCGATCGACGCCATGGTGTCCGTCATCACCCGCGCGCTGAAGAAGGGCGAGACCGTGACCCTGGTCGGCTTCGGTGCCTTCACCGTGCGCGAGCGCGCCGCCCGCACCGGCCGCAACCCGCAGACCGGCGCCACCATCAACATCGCCGCCGCCAAGAACCCGGTGTTCAAGGCCGGCAAGGCGCTGAAGGACGCGGTGAACTGAGTTCCCGCCGTTCGCGGTACCGAAAGGCCCGGCAGTGATGCCGGGCTTTTTGTTTGCCGGTGGTCCCGCCGATGTCGCGCGTCGCCGCGCCGCGCGCGACAGCCGGTATCATGCCGCCGTCGGGCGCTTAGCTCAGCGGTAGAGCGTCTCCCTTACAAGGAGAGGGTCGGGGGTTCGATCCCCTCAGCGCCCACCACGGATCTGTTGCACGCGCCGAATCGCGTCTGTATGATGCGCGGCTCCGCGGAGCGGTAGTTCAGCTGGTTAGAATGCTGGCCTGTCACGCCGGAGGTCGCGGGTTCGAGTCCCGTCCGCTCCGCCATCTGTTGCACCGGAAAGCCCGCAGCGATGCGGGCTTTTTCGTTGCCCGCCCGCCGGC
This sequence comes from Lysobacteraceae bacterium, assembly GCA_035686325.1. Taxonomy (GTDB): domain Bacteria; phylum Pseudomonadota; class Gammaproteobacteria; order Xanthomonadales; family Xanthomonadaceae; genus JABFWF01. The sequence continues at coordinate 895 of DASRZN010000076.1, read as the reverse complement.
GCGACCCGCCGTCACATTGCGGTTACACTGCGTGGCTACGTTCCCGCTGCGCCGTGCCCAATGCTGCAGACACTCCGCGACAAGACCTCCGGCTGGATCGCCACCGTGATCCTCGGCCTGCTGACGATCCCGTTCGCCTTCTTCGGCATGGAGCAGTACCTGTTCCAGAGCAACGACGCGACCGTCGCCCGCATCGAGGCGCCGCCGACCTGGTGGCCGTCCGCGCCGGCGGTGTGGCCGGTCACCATGCTGTGGCAGCGCGACGCGATCCAGCCCGACGAGTTCCGCTCCGAGTTCGAGGACGCCCGCCAGCAGGAGCGCCAGCGCCAGGGCGACGCCTTCGACGCGCGCGAGTTCGAGAGCCTGGCCAACAAGCGCCAGGTGCTCGACCGCCTGATCGACAAGCACATCCTGCGCATGTTCTCCGACCGCAAGGGCGTCGCGGTCAGCGATGAGCTGGTGCGCGAAACCATCCAGGGCATTCCCGCCTTCCAGGTCGACGGACGCTTCGACGCGCAGCGCTACCAGCTGCTGCTGGCCTCGCAGAACCCGCCGCGCACGCCGCGCGAGTTCGAGCGGGACATCCGCCTGAGCCTGGCCCAATCGCTGGTGCCGACCGCGGTCGCGGAAAGCGCCTTCGTCACCCCGTCGGAGATGCAGCGGGTGCTCAAGCTGCTGGGCGAGAAGCGCGATGTCGCCTTCGTCGCACTCCCGGCGCCGGAGCCGGACACCGCGCCGGTCAGCGCTGCCGAGATCCAGCGCTGGTACGACGGCCACAAGGCCGAGTACCGCGCGCCGGAGACGGTGACCATCGAGTACGTGGACATCGACGGCAGCGCGCTGCCGGAGCCGGCGCCGGCCGACGAGGCGGCGCTGCGCCAGCGCTACGAGCAGG
>DASRZN010000075.1:0-6732 GCA_035686325.1 Lysobacteraceae bacterium | reverse complement strand
CGGCTTCATGCCGACCGCGCGCAGGCCCCGCGCGCGCAGCGCGTGCAGCAGCGCGCAGCTGGACGCGGTCTTGCCGATACCGGTGTCGGTGCCGCTGACGTAGACGCCGGTGAAGTCGCCATTCATGCACGCAAGCTTAGCGGACACCGGCGTTGCTACACTTGGCCAATGAGTTTCACCGCCTCCGTCCTCAGCGGCAGCAAGCCCGAGCAGTACGCGCAGCTGCTGGCCCAGGCGCGCGCGCTGCTGCACGGCGAGCGCGACCGCATCGCCAACGCCGCCAACCTGTCGGCGCTGGTCTACCACGCGCTGCCGCAGCTCAACTGGGTCGGCTTCTATCTCTTCGACGGCACCGAGCTGGTGGTCGGCCCGTTCCAGGGCCTGCCCGCCTGCGTGCGCATCCCGCTGGACAAGGGCGTGTGCGGCGCCGCCGCGCGCACGCGCACGACACAGCGGATCGAGGACGTCAACGCCTTCCCGGGCCACATCGCCTGCGACTCCGCGTCGCGCTCGGAACTGGTGGTGCCGCTGTACGCCGGCGACACGCTCATCGGCGTGTTCGACCTGGACAGTCCGGTTCCTGGCCGTTTCGACGTTGAAGACCAGCGAGGCCTCGAGGCGATCGCCGCGGCCTGGCTGGAGGCGAGCGTGTGAACAAGCTGCGCAACATCGGACCGAAGTCGGCGGCCTGGCTGCGCCAGGTCGGCCTGCGCACCCACGAGGACATCGCCGCGGTCGGCACGGTCGAGGCGTTCATGCGGGTCAAGCGCGCCGGCTTCAAGCCGAGCCTCAACCTGCTGTACGCGCTGGAAGGCGCGCTGCTGGACTGCCACTGGCAGGAGGTGCCGGAAGCGCGCCGCGGCGAACTGGTGCTCGCCGCCGACGCCGCGATCGCGCAGCTGCCGCCGCCGCGGCACAAGCCGGCCGCCGCGCCGGTCACCACCACCCTGCACGTGCGCGAGGACGCGGTGCCGACGCCGCGCCTGTTCGACGACGAGCGCGAGGCGGCCTCGCAGGACTGACCGCCCGCGCGGAGCAGCGCCTGCTCCGCGGGACTTTGCATCCGCCCCCGCCGGCGTCCTACACTGCGCGCCGCTTCAGGTGACCCAAGGGCGTCCGCCCGCGGGTTGAAACGGGAAGCCGGTGACGCCGCCCACGCGGCCACTCCGGCACTGCCCCCGCAACGGTAGGCGGAATACGCCGCAGGCACGCGCCACTGTGCATCGCACGGGAAGGCGCCTGTGGCGGGAAAGGCGACTTTCCCATCCGCGAGTCCGGAGACCGGCCCGAGGCGTTCTTGGTTGCGATGCGGAGGGCATCGTGGCGGCGGCGCCGTCGCGCGTCCTCGTCCCCGCTTTCCTCCTTTCGCGGCTCCTGCCCAAACCTGCAGGCGCGCGGGCGTGCGCGCCGGAGGAACCGTCCATGCATTCCCGTGTGCTCGTGCTCGCCGTCGCCGCGGCGCTGTCCCCTGTCGCCTCCGCCCAGTCCGCCGACGCGGACCGTCTGGACGAAGTCGTCGTCACCGCCACCCGTACCGCCACCACCGTCAACGACGCGCTCGCGCCGGTCGAGGTCATCGACCGCGCCGAGATCGAGCGCAGCCAGGCCCATTCGGTGCCGGAACTGCTGCGAGGGCGCGCCGGCATCACCCTCGTCAACCAGGGCGGACGCGGCAAGGTCTCGACCCTGTTCCTGCGCGGCGCCGAATCCGACCACGTGCTGGTCCTGGTCGATGGCGTGCGCGTCGGCTCGGCGACCTCCGGCCTGGTCTCGCTGCAGGACCTGCCGATGGCGCAGATCGAGCGCGTCGAGATCGTGCGCGGCCCGCGCTCCAGCCTGTACGGCTCGGACGCGATCGGCGGCGTGATCCAGGTGTTCACCCGCCGCGGCGCGCCCGGCACCCATCCGCGGCTGGCGGCCGGCGTCGGCAGCCACGGCCTGCGCGAGGCCAGCGCCGGCATCGGCCTGCGCTCGCAACGCGGCTGGTTCGACGTGGACGGCAGCTGGCAACACGACGACGGCATCGATGCCTGCCGCGGCATCGGCGCGCCGCTGTTCGCCGGGTGCGGCACCGGTGCGCCGGATCCCGACCGCGACGGCTACCGCAGCCGCGCGCTCTCGCTGCGCGCCGGGCTGACCCCGGGCGAGGCATGGACGATCGAAGGCAACGCGTTGCGCAACGAGGGCCGCAACGAGTACGACGCCAACCCGGACTTCGGCCTGCCGGACAGTTCGGACACGGTGCAGCAGGTCGTCGGCGGCAAGCTCCGCTACGCGCCGAGCGGCGACCTGGCGCTGCAGCTGAGCGCCGGTCGCAACCTCGACGCGTCGAAGAACTACCTGCAGGGCGTGTACAGCGACCGCTTCTCGAGCACCCGCGACAGCGCCGGCCTGCAGGCCGACCTCACGCTCGCCGAGGGCCATCGCCTGACCGCGGGGCTGGACTGGCTGCGCGACCGCGGCGCAGTGCGCAGCGCCTTCGCCGCGTACGAGCGCGCGCGCGGCAACCGCGCCGGCTTCGTCCAGTACCAGGGGCGCTTCGGCGCGCACGACCTGCAGGCGGCGCTGCGCCACGACGACAACGACCAGTTCGGCGGCCACGACACCGGCAGCCTGGCCTGGGGCCGCGATTTCGCCCACGACCTGCGGCTGACCGCCAGCGTCGGCACCGCGTTCAAGGCGCCGACCTTCAACGAGCTGTACTACCCGTTCTACGGCAACCCGGACCTCGCGCCGGAAACCTCACGCAGCCTCGAGGCCGGCATCGGCCAGCGCCGCGACGGCTGGCACTGGCGGCTGGACGCGTTCCAGACCGACATCGACGCGCTGATCAGCTACGACAGCACGGCGTTCCGCGCCGAGAACATCGATCGCGCGCGCATCCGCGGCGCCGAGCTCGCCGCCGGCGCGACCGTGGCCGGCTGGCGCGTCGAAGCGCAGGCGAGCCTCGCCGACCCGCGCAACCTGAGCGACGGCTACGACGGCCGGCTGCTGCCGCGCCGTGTGCGCCGCGCCGCGCGGGTGGACGTGGACCGCGCGTTCGGCAAGTTCGGCCTCGGCGCCACCTGGATCGCCGAGGGCGAACGCCCGGACGACGCGCTCAACGTCCTGCGCGTGGGCGGCTACGCCACCCTCGACCTGCGCGCGCGCTACGCGCTGACGCCCGACTGGACCGTGCAGGCGCAAGTGCGCAACGCCTTCGACCGCGACTACGAGACGGTGGCGTACTACAACCAGCCCGGCCGCGAGTTCGGATTGACGGTGCGCTACGCGCCGCGTTGAGCGGCGTGGCATGCAACAAAAAGCCCGGCGCATGCCGGGCTTTTTTCTGCCTGAGCCGGCGCCGTTATTCCACCGTCACCGACTTCGCCAGGTTGCGCGGCTTGTCGACGTCGGTGCCGCGCGCCAGCGCGGCGTGGTAGGCCAGCAGCTGCACCGGGATCGCGTGCACGATCGGCGACAGCACGCCGACGTGGCGCGGGGTGCGGATCACGTTGACCTGTTCGGACTCGCCGAAGCGGCTGTCGGCGTCGGCGAAGACGTACATCTCGCCGCCGCGCGCGCGCACTTCCTGGATGTTGGACTTGACCTTCTCCAGCAGCGCGTCGTTGGGCGCGATCACCACCACCGGCATCGCCGCGTCCACCAGCGCCAGCGGCCCGTGCTTGAGCTCGCCGGCCGGATAGGCCTCGGCGTGGATGTAGGAAATTTCCTTGAGCTTGAGCGCGCCTTCCAGCGCGATCGGGTAGTGCATGCCGCGGCCGAGGAACAGCGCGTGCTGCTTCGGCGCGAAGCGCTCCGCCCAGGCCACGACCTGCGGCTCCAGGTTGAGCGCGTGCTGCACGCTGCCGGGCAGCTGGCGCAGGCAGTCGAGGTAACCGGCTTCCTGCTCCGGCGACAGCCGGCCGCGCAGCTTCGCCAGGGTGCAGGTCAGGGTGAACAGCGCGACCAGCTGGGTGGTGAAGGCCTTGGTCGAGGCGACGCCGATCTCGGCGCCGGCGCGGGTGTAGTAGACGAGCTTGCTGGCGCGCGGGATCGCACTCTCTGGCACGTTGCAGATCGACAGCGTGCGCTGCTGGCCCAGCGACTTGGCGTACTTGAGCGCCTCCATCGTGTCCAGCGTCTCGCCGGACTGGGAGATCGTCACCACCAGCTGCTTCGGATTGGCGACCACGTCGCGGTAGCGGTACTCGCTGGCGATGTCCACCGCGCACGGCAGGCCGGCGATCGCCTCGATCCAGTAGCGCGCGGTCAGCCCGGCGTAGTAGCTGGTGCCGCAGGCGAGGATCTGCACCGCCTCGACGTCACGCAGGACGTCCGTCGCGCCGGCGCCGAACAGCTCGGCCGGGAAGCCGCGGTTGTCGATCACCGCCTCGATGGTGTCGGCCACCGCGCGCGGCTGCTCATGGATCTCCTTCTGCATGAAGTGCCGGTACGGGCCGAGTTCGAGCGAGGCCAGCGACACGTCGGACACGTGCACCTCGCGCTCCACCGGCGCGCCGTCGGCATCGAAGACGCGCACCGCGTCGCGGGTCAGTTCGGCGGTGTCGCCTTCCTCGAGGAAGATCACCCGCCGCGTCGCGGAGACGATCGCGGAGACGTCCGAGGCGACGAAGTTCTCGCCCTCGCCCAGGCCCACCAGCAGCGGGCAGCCCATGCGCGCCGCGGCCATGGTGTCGGGGTCGCGCTTGTCCACCACCGCGATCGCGTACGCGCCCTTGAGCTCGCGTACCGCGCGCTGCACCGCCTCGATGAGCGACGCGCCCTGGGCGCGGTGATGATGGATCAGGTGGGCGATGACCTCGGTGTCGGTCTGCGACTCGAAGTCGTAGCCGAGCGCGCGCAGGCGGTCGCGCTGCTCCTCGTGGTTCTCGATGATGCCGTTGTGGACCAGCGCGATCTCGCCGTGGCTCACGTGCGGATGCGCGTTGCCCTCGGTGACGCCGCCGTGGGTCGCCCAGCGGGTGTGGCCGATGCCGAGGCGGGCGGTGAACTTCTCCGCCTGCGCGGCGGCTTCCATCTCGGCGACGCGGCCGGTGCGGCGCACGCGGCGGACGTCGCCGTCCACCACGGCGATGCCGGCCGAATCGTAGCCGCGGTATTCCAGCCGCTTGAGGCCCTCGATCAGGACCGGAACCACATCGCGATCCGCGATCGCGCCGACGATGCCGCACATGCTGGGGCGTGCTCCTGCTGGGGGCATCCAGTCTAGCGGAGGCCCGGAGTCGCCACTGTCCGCCGGACAGCGTGGTGTCCGCGTGTTCAGCCGGACACTCGCCCGACGTTCCCTTTGACATCAGTAACTTGCGATTGGCACGAGTCCTGCGAGTAACCGTGCGTCACCCTTTCGCATCCCAGCCCTGCATGAGCATCCGCGACACCTCCGCCCAGGACCGCCCCCTGTCTTCCGCCGCCCCCGCCCGCGCGCGCGACCTGAAGCGCTGGCTGCTGGCGGGCGGCGCCGGCCTGGCGGTCGTGCTGGCCGCCGGCTGGGTCGTGTCCAGCTGGGCCGGCGGCAGCCGCTCGGTCGACGCCTCGCGCGTGCGCATCGCCACCGTCACCCGCGGCGACCTGGTCCGCGACATCGCCGCCGACGGCCGCGTCATCGCCGCCAACAGCCCGGTCCTGTACGCGATCGCCGGCGGCACGGTGACGCTGAAGGTGGTCGCCGGCGACGTGGTCGAGCAAGGCCAGGCGCTGGCCGAGATCGACAGCCCGGAGCTGCGCAGCAAGCTCGCCCAGGAGCAGGCGACCCTCGCCGGCCTGGAAGCCGAAGCCAGCCGCGCCGAACTCGACGCGCAACTGGCGCGCTCGACCGCGCGCAAGCTGCTCGACCAGGCGCAGATCGACCGCCAGGCGGCGCTGCGCGACCTCGAGCGCAACCAGCGCGGCTTCGAGGGCGGCGCGGTCGCGCAGATCGACGTCGCGCGCGCGCAGGACGACCTGAAGAAGGCCGAGATCGGCCTCGCCCACGCGCGCCAGGACCTCGGCCTGCAGGGCCAGGGCGCCTCCCTCGACCTGCGCAACAAGCGCCTGCTCGCCGACCGCCAGCGCGCGCTCGTCGCCGAACTGCAGCGCCAGGTCGACGCGCTGACCCTGCGCGCGCCGTTCGACGGCCAGGTCGGCCAGGTCCAGGTCGCGCAGCGCGCCAACGTCGCCCAGAACGCGCCGGTGCTGAGCGTGGTCGACCTGAGCAAGTTCGAGGTCGAGATCAAGGTGCCGGAGAGCTTTGCCCGCGACCTCGCGATCGGCATGCCGGCGCAGCTCACCAGCGGCAGCGGCGAGCCGTACCCGGGCGAAGTCGCCGCGGTGTCGCCGGAAGTCGTCAACGGCGAGGTCACCGCGCGCATCCGCTTCAGCGACAAACAGCCGCCCGGCCTGCGCCAGAACCAGCGCCTGTCCGCGCGCATCCTGCTCGGCAGCCGCCGCAACGTGCTGATGGTCGAGCGCGGCCCCTTCCTCGAGCAGGGCGGCGGCACCAGCGCCTGGGTGATGGACGGCGACAGCGCCGCCAGGCGCCCGATCCGCACCGGCGTCGCCAGCCTCAACGCAGTCGAGATCCTCGACGGCCTCAAGGAAGGCGACCGCGTAGTCGTCTCCGGCAGCGACCAGTTCGGCAACGCCGAACGCGTCTCGATCCATTAGGTGCTAGGGGCTAGGGATGAGGGGTCGGCAAAAGAAGGCCGCGAATCCCGTCCCAGCCCCTAGCCCCTAGCCCCTAGCCCCTAGCCC
>DASRZN010000074.1:0-12856 GCA_035686325.1 Lysobacteraceae bacterium | reverse complement strand
CACCCGGTTGAACAGTTCCGAGCGCGCGGCCGAGAGCAGGATCGCGCGCTGGTCGCGGCGCACGCGGCGGCCGCCGAACATCGCCAGCGCCTTGCCGACATTGCCGGCGCCGTGGCCGAAGCGCTGCTCGCCGAAGTAGTTCGGCACGCCGCGCGCGCCGATCGCCCGCAGGCGCGCGTCGATCGCCGCCGGCTCGCCTTCGACTTCGCGCAACAGCAGCCCGAAGCGGTTGCCGGCGAGCGCCCCGCGCGGCAGCTTGCGCGCGTGGCGGGTCGCGTCCAGCACCCGCAAGCCCTCGCCTTCCAGCGCCTCCAGCGGCGGCGGGTCGCGACCGGGCAGGTGCACGCTGAAGCGCTGCGTCGTCACCGCGTGGCGATCCTTGAGGCCGGCGTAGCCGATCGCAGCCTCGGGGACGCCGGCCCAGCGCGCGATTCGCTGCGCGGCGAAGACGGTGTTCATGCCGCGCTTCTCGATCGTCAGCAGCAGGTGCTCGCCGCTGCCGCTGGCGGCGAAGCCGTCGAGTTCCTCGACGCGGAAGTCTTCCGGCGTGCTGCGGACGACGGCGCGCAGCACCGGCTCCCCGTGCGCCCGCGGCAGGAGGGGCGTCTCCACGCGCTCAGCCCGGCCCGCGCACCAGCAGGCACACCGCATGCGCGGCGATGCCTTCGCCGCGGCCGGTGAAGCCGAGTCGCTCGGTGGTGGTCGCCTTCACGCTGATCGCGTCGAGGTCGGCGCCGAGGTCCTCGGCCAGCGCCGCGCGCATCGCCGGCACGTGCGGGCCGACCTTCGGCCGTTCGCAGACGACGGTGACGTCTGCGTTGCCCAGCCGCCAGCCGCGCGCGCGCGCGAGCGCCGCGCAGTGGCGCAGGAACGCGCGGCTGTCGGCGCCCTTCCACTGCGGGTCGGAGGGCGGGAAATGCTGGCCGATGTCGCCGAGCGCTAGCGCGCCCAGGATCGCGTCGCACAGCGCATGGATGGCGACGTCGCCGTCCGAGTGCGCGAGCACCCCCCGGGTATGCGGCACGCGCACGCCGGCCAGCATCAGGTGGTCGCCTTCGCCGAAGGCGTGCACGTCGAAGCCGTGGCCGATGCGGATGGTCATGGAGTCCGGCCGATCGCCAGGCTCGCGGCGAACTCGGGGGCGCGCGACACCGCGCCGGTGAGGTGGCGCAGGTCGTCGCCGGACGGCAGGTCCGCGGCGTCACGCGCGCCCAGGTACCAGACCTGGCGCGGGTGGTACCAGTCCAGGCGCAGCCGGCGCAGTCCCGCCTCGGCGAAGAATGCCCCGACCTCCTCGTCGGTGAAGCGGACGCACTGGGGATAGGTCCAGCCCGGCTTGTGGCGTTCGCGCTCGCTCGCCGGCGCCGCGACGAACGTGCAGCAGACCAGCCCGCCCGGGGCCAGCACCGAAGCGAAGTTGCGCAGCGCCGGCACGACGAGATCCGCCGATGTATGCGAGAAGATCGACTGGGCGACGATGAAGTCGAAGGACTGGCCGAAGACGTCGGCGCGGAACGCGTCGTTGTCGTCGAAGCGCGGCGCCTTGATCCGCACCAGGTCCCTGCCGACTTCGCGCTCGATCGCCTCCTCCACCAGCCACCGGTTGGGCTCGACGCCGTGGTAGCCGCCGCGGTCGAGGTAGGGAATCAGCAGCCGCCCGGCCCGCAGCGAACCGCAGCCGAAGTCGAGCACGCGATGGTGGCTGCGCAAGCCGAGCGCGGTCAGCAGCCGGAACTGGGTGGCGCCCATGAAGTCGTACTGGGCGGGCGGGCCGACGAAGGCGGTGTAATGATCGTCTCCCGGGCGCAGCGCCCTCGCCGCTTCCGGCGCCATCTTGCGGGTGTCGCTGGCGTCATCCATGGTCCTGCTCCTCTGGCCCCGCGCCCCGCAACAGGAATTCGAAGCGGGCGAGGTCGGCGGCGGTGGTGATCTTGAAGTTGTCCTCGGCGCCCTCGACCAGCAGCGGGCGCAGCCCCATGCGCTCCATCGCCATCGCCTCGTCGGTGACGACGACGCCGTCGCGCGCCGCAGCGTCCAGCGCGCGCGCGAGGTCGCCACGCCGGAACAGCTGCGGCGTCAGCGCGCGCCACAGCCGCTCGCGCGGCTCGGTGGCGTCGACGCGGCCGTCGTCGCCGGCGCGCTTGAGGGTGTCGCGCACCGGCGCCGCGAGCACCGCGCCGACGGGATCGGCCCGGCCGCGCGCGAGCAGGCGGTCGAGGTCCTCCAGGCGCAGGTTCGGGCGCGCTGCGTCGTGGACCAGCACGCAGTCGTCGTCGGCCACGTCGTCCGGCAGCGCCGCCAGCCCCGCCTGCACCGAGTCCGCGCGTTCGCCGCCGCCGGTGCAGGCGCGCACCGGTTTGCCGGCGAGCGTGTCCCAGCCCGGCCAGTGGGCGTCGCCCGGCGCCAGCGCGACCACCGCGCCGGCGATGCGCGGATGCGCGAGCAGCGCCAGCAGGCTGTGCGCGAGCAGCGGTTGGCCGGCGACCGCCACGTATTGCTTGGGCAACTCGCCGCCGAAACGGGTGCCGCGGCCGGCGGCCGGCACGATCGCCCACAGCCCGGGGCCGGCCCGATCCGCGCTCACGGCACAGGCTCCGGCCGGGGTTGCGGTGGGTCGTTGCCGTCGTCGGCCTGCGGCCGCGGCGGCGGCGCCTGCTGCGGCTCGACCACCCGGTAAAAGGTCTCGCCCGGCTTGATCATGCCGAGCTCGCTGCGCGCGCGCGCCTCGACCGCGGCCTCGCCCGACTTCAGGTCCTCGACTTCCGCGGCCAGCGCCTCGTTGCGCTGGCGCAGCCCGGCGTTGTCGTGCGCCTGCCGCTGCACCTGCGCGCGCAGCGCGGCCACCTCGCGCTGGCCGCCATTGCCGAACCAAAGCCGGTATTGCAGCCACGCCAGCAGCACCAGCAGCAGCACGACGATGATCCGCAGGCCGCGCATGGCGTGACGGTCGTCGCGTCAGCGCTTGAGCGAGACGAACGCGTCGCGGCCGGCGTAGCGCGCCTGCGCGCCCAGCTGCTCCTCGATGCGCAGCAGCTGGTTGTACTTGGCGACGCGGTCGGAGCGGCACAGCGAACCGGTCTTGATCTGGGTCGCGGTGGTGGCGACCGCGATGTCGGCGATGGTGGTGTCCTCGGTCTCGCCGGAGCGGTGCGAGACGATCGCGGCGTACCGCGCCGCGTCGGCCATCGCGATCGCCTCCAGGGTCTCGGTCAGGGTGCCGATCTGGTTGACCTTGATCAGGATTGCGTTGGCCACGCCCTCCTCGATGCCCTGGCGGAAGATCCGCGGGTTGGTCACGAACAGGTCGTCGCCGACCAGCTGCACCTTGTCGCCGACGCGCTGGGTCAGCAGCTTCCAGCCGGCCCAGTCGTGCTCGGACATGCCGTCCTCGATGGTCACGATCGGGTACTGCGCGCACCAGTTGGCGAGGAAGTCGACGAACTGCTCGCTGGTCAGCCGCTTGCCTTCGCCGGTGAGGTTGTACTTGCCGTTGTCGTAGAACTCGCTGGAGGCGACGTCGAGGCCGAGCAACACGTCCTCGCCGGCGGTGTAACCGGCCTTGCCGATCGCCTCGAGGATGGTGTCGAGCGCTTCGGCATTACTGCGCAGGTCCGGCGCGAAACCGCCTTCGTCGCCGACCGCGGTGGACAGGCCGCGGCCCTTCAGCACCGCCTTCAGCGCATGGAAGATCTCGGTGCCGCAGCGCAGCGCCTCGGAGAAGGAATCGAAGCCGACCGGCAGCACCATGAACTCCTGCAGGTCGACGTTGTTGTCGGCGTGCGCGCCGCCGTTGATGATGTTCATCATCGGCACCGGCAGCACCGGCGCGCGATCGCCGGCCAGCGAACGCCACAGCGGCACGCCCTGCGACGCCGCCACCGCGTGCGCATGCGCCAGCGACACGCCGAGCAGCGCGTTCGCGCCCAGGCGGCCCTTGTTCTCGGTGCCGTCGAGGTCGATCAGCCGGCGGTCGAGCGCTTCCTGGTCGCCGTCGAACCCCCGTAGGGCGGTGGCGATCGTGGTGTTGGTGTTCTCCACCGCGCGGCGCACGCCCTTGCCGAGGTAACGGGTCTTGTCGCCGTCGCGCAACTCGACCGCCTCCTTGGTGCCGGTGGACGCGCCGGACGGCACCGCCGCGCGGCCGAAGCTGCCGTCGGCGAGGGTCACTTCCGCTTCGAGGGTGGGGTTGCCGCGGCTGTCGAGGATTTCGCGGGCGTGGATCTTGGCGATGGTCGTCATGGGTCCGTCGTCTGCTTTGCGATGCTTGGGGCGGTGGCGACCGCCGGTGATGGAACGGGCGCGGCTCAGGCCTGCTCGAGGAAACCGTTGCGCTTGGTCACCCGGTCGAGTTCGAGCAGGGTTTCCAGCAGCGCGCGCATCCGGCCCAGCGGCCAGGCGTTGGGGCCGTCGCTGAGCGCCTTGTCGGGATCGGGATGGGTTTCCATGAAGATTCCCGAGATGCCGACCGCGACCGCCGCGCGCGCCAGCACCGGCACGAACTCACGCTGGCCGCCGGACTTGCCGCCGGCGCCGCCGGGCAGCTGCACGCTGTGGGTGGCGTCGAACACCACCGGGCAACCGGTGTCGCGCATCACCGCCAGCGAGCGCATGTCGCTGACCAGGTTGTTGTAGCCGAAGCTGGCGCCGCGCTCGCAGGCCATGATCTGCGCGTTGCCGGTCGCTTTCGCCTTGTCGGTGACGTGCTTCATCTCCCACGGCGAGAGGAACTGGCCCTTCTTGATGTTCACCGGCTTGCCGGCGCGCGCCACGTTCTGGATGAAGTCGGTCTGCCGGCACAGGAAGGCCGGCGTCTGCAGCACGTCCACCACCGAGGCCACTTCGTCCATCGGCGTGTACTCGTGGACGTCGGTCAGCACCGGCACGCCGAGCTGGCGCTTCACTTCCGCCAGCACCTTCAGCCCCTCCTCCAGCCCCGGGCCGCGGAAGCTGGTGCCGGAGGTGCGGTTGGCCTTGTCGAAGCTGGACTTGAAGATGAAGGGGATGCCGAGCTCCGAGGTGATCTCCTTGAGCTGCGCGGCGGTGTCCAGCTGCAGCTGCAGCGACTCGATCACACAGGGCCCGGCGATCAGGAAGAAGGGCCGGTCGAGGCCGACCTCGAAGCCGCACAGCTTCATGCCTTGGCTTCCTTCAGCAGGCGGCCGCCGGCCTGGGCCTTGTGCTCGCGGGCGGCGCGGATGAAGCCGACGAACAGCGGGTGGCCGTCGCGCGGCGTGGACAGGAATTCCGGGTGCGCCTGGCAGGCCAGGAACCACGGATGGCGGTCCTGCGGCAACTCGATCATCTCCACCAGCAGGTCGTCCATGGACTTGGCGGCGATCACCAGGCCCGCGTCCTCGAGCTGGGTGCGGTAGCGGTTGTTGAACTCGTAGCGGTGGCGGTGGCGCTCGCCGACCACGTCCTTGCCGTACAGCCTGTGCGCGAGCGTGCCCGGCTTGATCCGCTGCTCCTGCAGGCCCAGGCGCATGGTGCCGCCGAGGTCGGATTCCTCGCTGCGCCGCTCGATCTCGCCGCTGGAGGTCCGCCATTCGGTGATCAGGCCGATCACCGGATGCGGCGACTGCCTGTCGTTCTCGGTGCTGTTGGCGTCGGCGAGGCCGAGCACGTGACGGGCGTAGTCGACCACCGCCGCCTGCATGCCGTAGCAGATGCCGAAGTACGGCAGCCCCTGCTCGCGCGCGTACTGCGCGGTCAGCACCTTGCCCTCGAAACCGCGGTCGCCGAAGCCGCCCGGCACCAGCACGCCGTCCACCCCGGCCAGCGCCGTGGCCGCGCCATCGCGCTCCACGTCCTGCGACTCCATCCACTTCAGCCGCACCCGCGTGCGCTGGCGCAGGCCGCCGTGCTTGAGCGCCTCGGCGACCGACTTGTACGCGTCCTGGTGGTCGACGTACTTGCCGACCACGGCGATCGTGACCTCGTCGACCGGGTGCTCGGTGGCGTCCAGCACCGCCTCCCACTCGGACAGGTCGGCCGCGCGCGCCTTGTCCTCCAGGCGCAGGCGCTCGACCACGATCTGGTCCAGGCCCTGCTGGTGGAACCACATGGGGATGCGGTAGATGTTGTCCTGGTCGACGGCGGAAATGACCGCCTTCTCCGGCACGTTGGTGAACAGCGCGATCTTGCGCCGTTCGCCATCGGGCAGCGGCTGCTCGCTGCGGCACACCAGCACGTCCGGCTGGATGCCGATCGAGCGCAGTTCCTTGACCGAGTGCTGGGTCGGCTTGGTCTTCAGTTCGCCGGCGGCGGCGATGTACGGCACCAAAGTCAGGTGCATGAACAGCGCCTTGTCCGGGCCGCGCTCGGTGCGGATCTGGCGGATCGCCTCCAGGAACGGCAGGGACTCGATGTCGCCCACGGTGCCGCCGATCTCGACCAGGCCGACGTCGAAGCCGTTGGTCGCCTCGTCGATCCGGCGCTTGATCTCGTCGGTGATGTGCGGGATCACCTGCACGGTGCCGCCCAGGTAGTCGCCGCGGCGCTCCTTGCGGATCACCGACTCGTAGATCTTGCCGGTGGTGATCGAATTGCGGCCGGACAGGCGGGTGCGCAGGTAGCGCTCGTAGTGGCCGAGGTCGAGGTCGGTCTCGGCGCCGTCGTCGGTGACGTAGACCTCGCCGTGCTGGAACGGGCTCATCGTGCCCGGATCCACGTTGATGTACGGGTCGAGCTTCATCATCGTCACGCGCAGGCCGCGCGATTCGAGGATGGCGGCCAGTGACGCCGCGGCAATGCCCTTGCCGAGCGAGGACACCACGCCGCCGGTGACGAAGACGAGCGGCGTTCTGGAGCTTGGGGAGGTCATCGGGGAAGCGGGCTTCCGGAAAGCCATAGTCTACCGGGAGCGCCGGCCCGGCGCGACCGGGGACCGCGCAAGTGCTTGATCGGCAAGGAAGGGGCTGGGCCCGATGTCGCCAGGCCGGCGGGGGAGCGCCCGCCAGGACACGCCGTGAATCCATCCATGGAGGCTCGGATGCGGCATCCATGCCGCATACGGTCCTGCCGGGCACTCCCCCACCGGCCTTCCCGGCTTCCGCGCAGGCATCACGCGCGCAGCGACCCTGGTCGCGGCGCCCGCGCCGGGGATCACGCTATCCTGAGCGCTTCGCTTTCCGCACGACGCACCGCATGAATTCCCGCTACAACGCCGCCGACATCGAAGTCCTGTCGGGCCTGGATCCGGTCAAGCGCCGGCCCGGCATGTACACCGACACCACCCGCCCCAACCATTTGGCGCAGGAGGTGATCGACAACGCGGTGGACGAGGCGCTGGCCGGGCACGCGAACGCGATCGAGGTCGTCCTGCACCCGGACGGCAGCTGCGAGGTGGCCGACAACGGCCGCGGCATGCCGGTGGACATCCACCCCGAAGAGAAGATCCCGGGCGTCGAGCTGATCCTCACCCGGCTGCACGCGGGCGGCAAGTTCAGCAACCGCAACTACACCTTCTCGGGCGGCCTGCACGGCGTCGGCGTGAGCGTGGTCAACGCGCTTTCGCGGAAGGTGGAGGTCTTCATCAAGCGCGACGGCAGCGAGTTCCGGATGGAATTCGCCGACGGCGACGCCGTGTCGAAACTGGAATCGGTCGGCAGCGTCGGCCGCCGCAACACCGGTACCCGCCTGCGCTTCTGGCCCGACCCGAAATACTTCGACACGCCGAAGTTCAACGTGCGCGCGCTCAAGCACCTGCTGCGCGCCAAGGCGGTGCTCTGCCCCGGCCTGACCGTGCGCCTGCACGACGTCGCCGCCGACGAGCGCTGCGAGTGGCATTACGAGGACGGCCTGCGCGACTACCTGCGCGGCGAACTGGAGGGACGCGAGCTACTGCCGCCCGAACTGTTCGTCGGCGCGCTGGCGCGCGAGACCGAGGCCGCCGACTGGGCGGTGGCCTGGGTGCCGGAAGGCGAGCTGGTGCAGGAGAGCTACGTCAACCTGATCCCGACCGCGCAGCACGGCACCCACGTCAACGGCCTGCGCACGGGCTTCACCGACGCGCTGCGCGAGTTCTGCGACTTCCGCAACCTGCTGCCGCGCGGCGTCAAGCTGGCGCCCGAGGACGTGTGGGACCGGGTGTCCTTCGTGCTGTCGCTGAAGATGACCGACCCGCAGTTCAGCGGGCAGACCAAGGAGCGGCTGTCCTCGCGGCAGGCCGCGGGCTTCGTCGAAAGCGCGGCGCACGACGCGTTCTCGCTGTGGCTCAACCAGCACGTCGAACTCGGCGAGAAGATCGCGCAGCTGGCGATCGAGCGCGCCGCAGCGCGCCTGAAGACCGAGAAGCAGATCACCCGCAAGAAGGTCACCCAGGGCCCCGCCCTGCCCGGCAAGCTCGCCGACTGCATCTCGCAGGACCTGTCGCGCACCGAGCTGTTCCTGGTCGAGGGCGACTCCGCCGGCGGCAGCGCGCGGCAGGCCCGCGACAAGGACTTCCAGGCGATCCTGCCGCTGCGCGGCAAGATCCTGAACACCTGGGAAGTCGCCTCGGGCAGCGTGCTCGGTTCGCAGGAAGTGCACGACCTCGCGGTGGCGATCGGCTGCGACCCGGGCAAGGACGACATCTCCGGCCTGCGCTACGGCAAGATCGTGGTGCTCGCCGACGCCGATTCCGACGGCCTGCACATCGCCACCCTGCTGTCGGCGCTGTTCCTGAAGCACTTCCCGGCGCTGGTCGCGGCCGGCCACGTGTTCGTGGCGATGCCGCCGCTGTTCCGCGTGGACGTCGGCAAGCAGGTGTTCTACGCGCTGGACGAGGAAGAGAAGCGCCTGCTGCTGGAGAAGATCGAGCGCGAGAAGCTCAAGGGCGCGGTGCACGTCACCCGCTTCAAGGGCCTGGGCGAGATGAACCCGCAACAGTTGCGCGAATCCACCATCCACCCCGACACCCGCCGCCTGGTGCAGCTCACCGTGGACGACGCCGACGCCACCCGCGGCCTGATGGACATGCTGCTGGCGAAAAAGCGCGCGGGGGACCGCAAGGCGTGGCTCGAGACCAAGGGCGACCTGGCGACGCTGGAAGTCTGACCGGCGCCCCACTGCCCCCGGCCGTGGCGACGGCGCCAGCAGCGTCGCGGCGGAACGTCCTGAGCTGCGCGGTCTGAAACCGGTCAGCCGCGCGCGTGTTCCAGCGCGGCTCCGAGCAGCGCGCGCAGCACGCCCTGCGTTTCCCGCGCGCGCGCTTCGTCCCAGGCGAAGCTGTCCTCGTCCATGTAGAGGCGCTGGCTGATCTCCAGCTGCACGGCGTCGACGCCGTGGGCGGGATCGCCGTAGTGGCGGGTGATGTAGCCGCCCTTGAAACGGCCGTTGACGACCCAGTCGTAGCGCTGCTGGCCTTGCAGCACGGCGGTCAGCCGCTCCTGCAGCGCGGGCGCGCAGCTGCGTCCGTCGGCGGTGCCGAGGTTGAGGTCGGGCAGCCGGCCCTCGAACAGGAACGGGCATTCGCCGCGGATCGAGTGACCCTCCCACAGCACGACCCGGCCATGGCGCGCGCGCAGGCGTCGCAACTCGGTTTCCAGCGCGTCGTGGTACGGCCGCCAGTACCGTTCCACGCGCGCGGCGACCTCGGCGGGATCGGGGGCCTCGCCCTCGCGGTACACCGGTTCGCCGCTGAACCGCACCGCCGGGCACAGGCCGGTCGTGTTCTGCCCGGGATACAGCGAGGCGTCGTCCGGCGGCCGGTTGAGGTCGACTACGTAGCGCGAATGGCGCGGAACCAGCACCGATGCGCCGAGTTCCCTGGCGAAGGCGTACAGGCGCGAGACGTGCCAGTCGGTGTCGGGGGCGCGACATGCGCCTTCGGTCATGCGGGCGGCGAGCGCGGGCGGGATCTCGCTGCCGTCGTGCGGCAGGCTGACCAGCAGCGGCGCGTCGCCCTCGTGCAGGGTGAAGACGGTCATGGCCGCATTCTAGTCGCGCCCGGACGCCGTGGCCGTCCGGTCCGCCAAGAGAGAAACGCCCGCCTCCTCGCGGAAGCGGGCGTCGCGACGCGACGTGGGCGGCGCCTTACTTTTCTCGCACCTCGAACTCGCCGTAAGGCTTGAGCTGTTCGGCGACCGCTTTCGGATCGCCGACCACCACGATCGACTGGTCCTTCGGCGCGAAGTACTTCGCCCCCATCGCCTGCACCTGCGCCGCGTCCACCGCGCGGATCTTCGGCACGTACTCGCCGAGGAACTCCGCCGGCAGGCCGACCAGCCAGTTGTTGGCCAGGGTCGCCGCGACGGCGCCCTGCAGCTGGTTGGTGATCAGGTAGCCGCCGGCGACGTAGCGCTTGTTGTCCTCGAGCTCCTGCGCCGGCACCGGCTCGCTGCCGATGCGCGACAGTTCGGCCATGAACTCCTTCAGCGCAGCGCCTGTGACCTCGTTGCGGACGTCGGCCGACGCGCTGACGCGACCGCCCTCGCGCAGGACGTTGAGGCCGCCGCGCGCGCCGTAGGTGTAGCCCTTGTCCTCGCGCAGGTTCTGCATCAGGCGCGAGCTGAAGCCGCCGCCGAGCACGGTGCCCGCCAGCTGCAGCGGGATGTAGTCGGCGTCGGTCGCGGCGATCGCCGGGCGGCCCAGGCGGATCGCCGACTGCACGCTGCCCTCGCGCACGACCAGCACGTGCTGCGGCTTCGCCGTGCGCGGCGCGGCGGGCGTGTCGGCCGCGGCCGCACCGCTCGCCTGCCAGTCGCCGAACGCGGCTTCCGCCGCGCGGAACGCGTCCGCCGCGGCGATCCGCCCGGTCACCACCAGCAACGCGTGGTCGGGACGGAAGCGGCGGGCGTGCGCCTCGCGCAGCGCCTGCGGGGTGACCGCCATGATCCCGGCCTCGGTCGGCTGGGTGCGCGCGTAGGGATGGTCGCCGTAGATCGCCTGCGCGAGCGCACGCTCGGCCTTGAAGCCCGGCTGCGCCTCGGCCGCCTTGAGCGACTGCAGCGCGTTGGCCTGGGCCAGCTTGACCTCGTTGTCGGGGAAGGTCGGCGTGCGCGCGATCTCGCCCATCAGCGCGAGCATCTCGCCCGCGTGCGAGGCGAGCGCATCGCCGTACACGCTGATGCCGTCGTTGCTGGCACCGGCCGCGACCGAGCCGCCGAGGCCCTGCGCGGTTTCCGCGATTGCCTTCGAGTCGTGCTTCGCGGTGCCCTCGTTGAGCAGGCCGGCGAGGATGTTGGCGAAACCGGGCATCTCCACCGGGTCGGCGGCGAGGCCGGCGTTGCGCACGGCCAGCACCGCGTCCACCCGCGGCAGGCCATCGCGCGGCACCACCCAGATCTCCAGGCCATTGGCCAGCGTCTTCTTCTCGATGTGCGGCACCGGCAGCGGCTTGTCCGGCGCGTAGGGCGGCAGGTCCGTGGGCAGCGCCGCCTTGGGGCCGGCGATGGCGGAGCCGGCGAACAGCGCGGTCACCGCGAAGGCCAGCAGGGTCGTCTTCGTCTTCATGGTCGGCTCCTCACTTGCCCGCGGCGGGCGCGGCGGCCGGCGCGGCCTGCAGCATCGCGGCCGGCTTGCGGTCGATGACGGTGCGGTTGGCGGCGGTCAGGTAGGTCTTCGCCACGCGCTGGATGTCGGCGGAGGTCACGCCCTCGATCCAGCCCGGGATCCTGTTGACGACGTTGGCGTCGCCCCACAGCGTCTGCAGCTTGGCCAGGGTGTCGGCGCGGCTGATGAAGCTTTCCAGGCCGTTGTACCAGTCGGCCAGCATGCGGGTCTTGACCCGCGCCAGTTCGGCGTCGCCGACGCCCTCGCTGGCGACCTTGGCGATCTCCTCGTCCATCGCCGAGAGCAGCGCGTCGGCGGTGGTGTTCGGCTTGTACAGCGCGAACACCGTGAACAGGGTCGGGCCGTCGTACTCCCACGGGCTGGTCAGGCCGTACAGCGAGTCGACGTTGAGGGCGAGCTCGCGGCCCTTGACCAGGCCCTGGTAGAAGCGCGAGGCGTCGCCGCCGGCGAGCACGTCGCCGAGCACCGCCATCGCCGCCTGGTCCTTGCTGCCGCGCTCGGGCATCTTCCACGCCGCCGCAATCGCCGGCACCTGCGCCAGCGCGTCGGACTGGGTGACGCGCTTTTCCCTGGTGTTGAGGCCTTCGGCGTAGTCCGGCGCCTTCGGCGTCGGCCGCGCCGGGATCTTGCCGAAGTACTTCTCGGCCAGCGCGAAGCCCTGCTCCGGGGTGACGTCGCCGGCGATGCCGAGCACCGCGTTGTTGGGGCCGTAGTAGTCGCGGTGGAAGGCGGCGACGTCCTCGAGGCTGGCGTTCTCCAGGTCCTCGAAACTGCCGTAGCCGTCGTGGTTGTTCTCCCACTTCTGGAAGGCCTGCTGGCCGATGTCGATCCACATGAAGCCGCCGTAGGGCTGGTTCTTCACGTTGACGCGGATCTCCTCCTTCACCACGTCCTGCTGGTTCTTCAGGGTGACCGGGTTGAAGTCGAGGGTCTTCATGCGGTCGGCCTCGAGCCACAGGATCGGCTCGATCGCCGACACCGGCGCGACCTCGATGTAGTTGGTGAAGTCCGGGCGGGTCGAGCCGTTGTTGCGGCCGCCGCCGCCGGTGATCACGCGGTCGAACACGCCTTCCTTCGCGTTCGGCGTGCCTTCGAACATCAGGTGCTCGAACAGGTGCGCGAAGCCGGTGCGGTCGCGCGGCTCCAGGCGCATGCCGACGTGGTAGACCACGCTGACGCCGACGGTGGGCGAGCTGTGGTCCTCGGACACGACCACGGTCAGGCCGTTGTCGAGCTTCTTGACCGCCACCGGCACCTGCCAGCGGTCGGTGTCGGCCGCGTGCGCGGCGAACGAGAGCAGCAGCCCGCCGAGCAGCGCGGGCAGGAATGCGGAACGCATGCGAATCCCCTTTCCTGGACGGAA
>DASRZN010000073.1:0-3941 GCA_035686325.1 Lysobacteraceae bacterium | reverse complement strand
CTGATGGGCTGGCTGCGCGGCCTGTTCGCGCCGGCGCCGGCGGCCCGTCCGGCGCCCGCGCCCGCCAGCCGCGACGATCGCGGCCGCAACGAGCGCAACCGCCGTGACCGCAACAAGCCCGGCCGGGACCAGCGCCGCGAGGAAAGCCGTCGCGACGACAGCCGCCGCGACGACAACCGCCGCAGCCAGCAGCAGGGCAAGCAGGCCCGCAACGAGCAGAAGCCGGCGCAGCAGCAGGCGCAGAAGCAGAAGCAACAGCAGCAGCAAGCCCAGCAGCAGAAGCAGCAGGCGCAGAAGCAGAAGCCGCAGGACGAGCGCCAGCAGGCGCCGCAGTTGCAGCAGCCACAGCAGGCACCGCAGCAGCCGAAGCCGCCGCGCCCGCAGCGAGGCGAGGCCGAAGCGGTCGATCCGGCACAGCAGGCGGCAGCGTCGGTGGCGGCGGTCGTCGCCGACACCGCGGCCGTGCCTGCGGCGCCGGCCGAGGCGGTCGCGCTGCCGGCGACGGATGCGGCCCCGGTCGCAGCCGACCAGGGAGAAGGCACGCCGGGAGAAGGCGGCCGTCGCCGCCGCGGCCGTCGCGGCGGCCGGCGCCGTCGTCGCGGCGGTGGCGAGGGCCAGGCCATCGAAGGCGCGCAGCAGGACGCGATCGACGCGCTGGACGACGACATCGCCGGTCCGCAGCGCTCGCAGCCCGAGTTCGACTTCGAGGACGACGCGGAGACCCCGGCGCAGCCGACGGCAGCGCGCCAGGAACCGCGCGCGCAGATGGATGCCTCGCAGGCGAACGCGTCCGTGCAGGTGGACGCTCCGCAAGCGAACGCAGGCGTGCAGCCCCCCCGGGCCGCGCCCGAGGTGCAGCGTCACGCCGCCTCGGCGGCAACCGCCGCGACCCTCGCCGCCGAGGCCGCCGGGGCGGTGCGCTCGGTGCAGGCCGAGGCGCCGGTTGCGCAGGACGAGGCGTCGGCTGCTGCCGGCGAAGCCGCGTTCGCCGCGCAGCCAGTGGCAGCCGCGCCGGTGCAGGAGCGTGCGCGCACCGACGAAGCCGCGCAGCTGGAAGCGGCCGAAGCCGCCGCCGACGTGGAGCCCGCGAGCGACGAAGCCGCGATGCCGGCGCACCTGGACGAGGCGGCCGCGATCGCGCCGGCCGCTCCGATCGATGCCGCGCCGGCACTGGAACCGGCGAGCTTCGCCGCGGCGGACAGCGCCGCGGTCGGCGTGCCGGAAGGCACCGCGGCCGAGATCGCGCAGGCCCCCGGCCTGTTCGATCACCTGCCGGTCGCCAACGGCGCGTCCGCCGATCCCGTCGAGGCGGCGGCCGACGCCGCCGCGCACGCGGAGGAGTCGCCGGCGGAGGAGCACGGCGAGCGGCCGGAATCGCGCAGCGCCTGAGCCTCATCGCAAACACCCGGCGCAAGCCGGGTGTTTCGTTTCAGGTCCGTGGGCGCGCATGCAACGCCGCGGGCGGCCCGCGACCCGTTACAACGCGTGCGCCGGATCCGCGATCCCGTGCTGCGCCGCCAGGCGCGCCAGGGCGATGGTGTCGTGGATCTCGAGCTTTTCGAACAGCCGCGACTTGTGTGTGTTGACCGTCTTCGGGCTCAGGCTCAAGCGGGTCGCGATGTCGTCCTGGCGCAGGCCCTGGATCAGCAGCATGGCGA
Source organism: Lysobacteraceae bacterium (assembly GCA_035686325.1). Lineage (GTDB taxonomy): Bacteria > Pseudomonadota > Gammaproteobacteria > Xanthomonadales > Xanthomonadaceae > JABFWF01. The sequence goes on along the minus strand of DASRZN010000073.1, from coordinate 2,283 downwards.
TTTCCAGTTCGCGCGGCGACAGCGCGTCGAACGGCGAGTTGCCGCCGTCCAGCCCGTACAGCGCCAGGTTCTGGGCGATGCCGGCGGCGAGGTAGCGCTTGCCGCGGGCGACGTCGCGCACTGCGCGCAGCAGTTCAGCGGCATCGCCGCCCTTGCCGACGTAACCGGAGGCGCCCGCCTCGAGCAACCGCTTGGGCATCGGCCCGTCCTCCAGCACCGACACCACGATGACCCGGGTGCCGTCCTGGCCGCGCACGATCCGCTCGGTGATCTCAAGCCCGCTCAAGCCCGGCAGGTGCAGGTCGCAGAGCACCACGTCGGGCTTGAGCCGGCGGATCTGCGGCAGCGCTTCCTCGCCGTTGTCCGCCTCGCCGACCACCTCGATGTCGGTCTCCCCCGACAGGATCATGCGCATCCCCACCCGCACCAGCGCGTGGTCGTCCAGCAGGAATACCCGGATCGTCATTCCTCGCCCCTCCATGAACCTCTCCCCGCCGGCAAGACTAAGAGTCGCCGCCGGCCGGGACAATCGCGCCGCGCCCGCCGGCCCGTCAGGAAATTCCCAATCGGCCGTCGGAGTCGCGCCGCCGGCTGGCTAGAATGCGCCTTCCGGAGAGGTGGCCGAGTGGTTTAAGGCAGCGGTCTTGAAAACCGCCGTGGCAGCGATGCCACCGTGGGTTCGAATCCCACCCTCTCCGCCAGACAACAAAAAAAAACGGGCCTCCGCGGCCCGTTTTTTCTTCCCCAGCCCCTACTTCGCCCCCGCCTTCCTGCACTCCGCGCATTCCAGCCGCGCCTCCGCCAGCAGCGGCGGCAGCCGTTCGGCGAGGAAGTCGATGAAGACGCGCACGCCCGGCAGCAAGCCGCGGCGCGACGCGAACACGGCGTGGCAGATGCCCTGCGGTAGGCGCCAGTCGGGCAGCACCACCTCCAGTTCGCCGGTGCGCACGGCGTCGGCGCACAGCGTTTCGGGCAACAGGGTGATGCCCACGCCCTGCTCGGCCAGCGAGCGCAGCATCGGGAAGTCGAAGCCGGACACGCGCGGCTTCAGGTCCACCCGCCGCACCTCGCCGGCCGGGCCGTGCAGTTCCCAGCGCTGGCGCGCCTCGTCCTCGTTGATGCTGAGGGTGACGTGCTCGGACAGTTCATCCGGATCGCGCGGTCGGCCCATCCGGTCCAGGTATTTCGGGCTGGCCACCAGCAGCTCCTGGATCTGGCCGAAGCTGCGCATCACCAGGCTGCCGTCGTCGTCGAAGCGGGTGCGCACCCGCAGGGCGACGTCGAAGCCTTCGTTGATCAGGTCCACGCGGCGGTTGCTGACGTGCAGCTGCAGGCGCACCTGCGGGTGGCGGGCGAGGAATTCCGGCAGCAACCGCGGCAGCTGTTCCTGGGCGAGCCCCACCGGGACGCTGACCCGGACCACGCCGCGCGGCTCGGCGCTGAGCCGGTCGACCACCTCGCGCGCGGCCTGCGCCTCGGCCAGCATCGCCTGCGCGTGGTGGAAGATGCTGTTGCCGATGTCGGTGACGGCGAAGCGGCGGGTGGAACGCTGCAGCAGGCGCACGCCGAGGTCGTTCTCCAGCTGCGAGATGCGCCGGCTCAGGCGCGACTTCGGAATGCCCAGCGCGCGCTCGGCCGCGGCGAAGCCGCCGTGCTCCACGACCATGGCGAAATAGTGGAGATCGTTGAGGTCCTGCATGGGGCGCGCGCCGGGCGGAAGCGAGGCGCGCATTAAGACCCCGTTTGCGCGTGCTGGCAACCCGCGGGCGTCCGTGGCCGCGCAACCGCGCGGGACGATTCCGCCCGCGCCATGGCGGCGGCGCGTTCGCGCCGCCGCCGGACACCGCTACTGGCGGGACAGCGAAGGCTCGGACACTTCCTTGACCACCTCGGCGGTCTTGGCGTCGCGGCCGCTCAGCGCGATGTCGGCCTGGGCGACGATGCCGGACAGGCAGCCCTGGTCGTCGACCACGACGACCCGGCGGATCTGGTTGTCGCCCATCAGCCGGGCGCAATCCTCCAGGCTCGCCGCTTCGCGGATGGTGGTGACCGGCGAGGTCATGTAGTCGCCGACGGTGCTGGCGGCGTCCGCGCCGTCGGCCACCGCGCGCACCGCGATGTCGCGGTCGGTGATCACGCCCAGCGGCTTGTTGGCCTCGTCGACCACGGGGATCTCGCCGCAGTCGTGCTTGCGCATCATCAGGGCGACCTCCCGCAGCGTGGCGCCGGCATTGCAGCAGGCCGGATCGGCGGTCATGACCGAGCGGATGTCCATCGGAGCCT
>DASRZN010000072.1:0-7122 GCA_035686325.1 Lysobacteraceae bacterium | reverse complement strand
CACGCTAGCACGCCCGCGCCGCCCGAATGCGCGCCGTTGCCCGCGGGCACGGCGCTATCCCCCGCGGACGCCGGCGTGGACGCGGGTACGAGGATGATGCAGTCCACCGGGCAGGCCGGCACGCACAGTTCGCACCCGGTGCACAGCGGTTCGACCACCGCGTGCATGAGCTTGCTCGCGCCGACGATGGCGTCGACCGGGCAGGCCTGGATGCACTTGGTGCAACCGATGCAGTCGTCCTCGACGACGAGCGCGACCCGCGGCGGCTTGTGCGCGCCGCGCGTGCGGTCGTAGGGCATGGGCGCCAGCCCGAGCGCGAGCGACAGGGCGCGGGCGCCTTCGTCGCCGCCCGGTGGGCAACGGTCGGGACCCGCCTCGCCGCGCACCATCGCCTCGGCATAGGGGCGGCAGCCGGCGTAGCCGCACTGGCCGCACTGGGTCTGCGGCAGCAGGCGATCGAGGCGTTCGACGGGGTCCATGGGGCGTCCGGGCTGCGTAGCGCGTGCCCGGCGCGCGGCGACGGCCGCGCGCTACTTCACCGGCATGCCGGGCTGCGCGCCCTGGTCGGCGTCCAGCAGGAACAGGCCGCCGCCGTCGAAACCGGCGGACAGGATCATGCCTTCGCTCAGCCCGAAGCGCATCTTGCGCGGCGCCAGGTTGGCGATGAAGACGACGCTGCGGCCGACCAGCGCGGCGGGATCGCCGTAGCTGGCGCGGATGCCGGAGAAGATCTGGCGGCGGCCGAGCTCGCCGGCGTCGAGTTCGAAGCGCAGCAGCTTGTCCGAGCCTTCGACGGCCTCGCACACCAGCACCCTGCCGATGCGCAGGTCGAGCCTGGCGAAATCGTCGATGCCGATGGTCGCGGCGCGCTCCGGCGCGGCGGCCTGCGGCTTGGCGTTCGCGGCGGGCTGCGCGCCTGCCTGCGGGGCGAGGGTGTCCTTGCTGGCTTCGGTCATGGCGTCGATCTGCTTCGGGTCGATGCGGGTGAACAGGGGGACGTAGTCGGCGATGCGGTGGCCGAGCAGCGGCGCCTCGAGGTCGCTCCAGCGGGCCACCGGCGCGCGCAGGAAGGCTTCCGCCTGTTCCGCGACCCGCGGCAGCACCGGCTTGAGCATGCCGGCCAGCACCCGGAACAGGTTCAGGCCCTGGGTGCACACCGCCTGCAGTTCGGCGTCGGCGCCGTCCTGCTTGGCGATGACCCACGGCTTGCGCTCGTCGATCCAGCGGTTGGCCTCGTCGGCCAGGGCCATCACGATGCGCAGCACGTGCGCCGCCTCGTTGCGCCCGTAGGCCTCGGCGACCGCCGGCAGCTGCGCCGCGAAGCGCGCGAACATGTCCGGCTCGGGCAGGGCGTCGGCGAGTTCGCCGTCGAAGCGCTTGCCGATGAAGCCGGCGCAACGGCTGGCGAGGTTGGCGAACTTGCCGACCAGGTCGCTGTTCACCCGCGCGACGAAGTCGGCGAGGTTGAGGTCGACGTCGTCCACGCCGCCGCCGGTCTTGGCCGCGAAGTAGTAGCGCAGCGCCTCGGCCGGCAGGCCGACGTCGAGCCAGGTCCGCGCCATGATGAAGGTGCCGCGCGACTTCGACATCTTCGCGCCACCGACCGTCAGGTAGCCGTTGACGTGCAGCCGGGTCGGCGCGCGCAGGCCGGCGCCGTGCAGCACCGCGGGCCAGAACAGGCCGTGGAAGGTGACGATGTCCTTGCCGATGAAGTGGTGCAGCTCGGCTTCGCTGCCGGCGGCGAGCAGGGCGTCGAAGTCGCCACCGCGCGCCTCGCACAGCGCCTGCAGGCTGGCCAGGTAGCCGATCGGCGCGTCCAGCCAGACGTAGAAGTACTTGCCCGGGTGGCCCGGGATCTCGAAGCCGAAGTAGGGCGCGTCGCGCGAGATGTCCCACGCGCGCAGGCCGCCGTCGCCGTCCAGCCATTCCTGCAGCTTGGCCTTGACCCCGGGCACCGCGACGTCGCCGGCCAGCCACTGGCGCAGGAAGGCCTCCAAGCGGCCGACCTCGAAGAAGAAGTGCTCGGACTCGCGCAATTCCGGGGCGACGCCGCTGAGCACCGAACGCGGGTCCTTGAGGTCGGTCGGCGCGTAGGTCGCGCCGCAGTGCTCGCAGTTGTCGCCGTACTGGTCGGGGGTGCCGCAGTTGGGGCAGGTGCCCTTCACGTAGCGGTCGGGCAGGAACATGCCCTTGGCGGGGTCGTAGAACTGGGCGACGCTGCGGCGGGCGATGTGGCCGCCGGCGTCCAGCTTCGCGTAGATCGCCTCGGTCAGCGCGCGGTTGCGCGCCGAGTTGGTCGAATCGTAGTGGTCGAAGGCGACGCCGAAGTCGGCGAAGTCGCGTTCGTGCCCGGCCTGGATGCCGGCGATGAACTGCTCCGGGGTGACCCCGGCCTTCTCCGCGGCGAGCATGATCGGCGTGCCGTGGGTGTCGTCGGCGCAGACGAAGTGCACGGTGTCGCCGGCCAGGCGCCGCGCGCGCGTCCAGATGTCGCCCTGGATGTAGCCCACCAGGTGGCCGAGGTGGAGCGCGCCGTTGGCGTAGGGCAGGGCGCAGGTGACGACGGCGGTGCGGGGCATGGGCTGCTGTGGCGCGCGAAACACGGCCCGCGATTATCGCACGCGGCCCCCGCGCGCCTTGGTGCCCGTTCGCCGGCCAGCGAAAAGGAAAAGGCCCGGGCGTGCCGGGCCTTTCCTGGAAACGGGACGCGGTGCGCCTACTCGCGCACCCACACCTGCTGGCGGCAGATGAAGGCGATGCAGCCGGACATGCCGAGCTTGTCGGGGCCGAGCATCTCGACCTTGGCCTTGTAGGTCTTGCCCTTGGCCGGATCCAGCACGGTGCCGCCGGTCCATTCGTCGTCGTCCGCGCGCAGGCCCCACAGGATGGTCATGCCCTTGACCGGCTTGTCCTTGTTGGCGCCCCTGCACTTGTCGCAGGTCGGGTTCGGGCCGCGATCCGAATGCAGGATCTCGACGACCTTGCCCTGCAGCGTGCCGTTGGCGGCCTGGGTGATCTCGACGATGGACTTCACCTTGCCGGTCTCGTCGTCGATGGTCTTCCAGCGGCCGGTCGGGCCGGTCTGGGCGAAGGCCACCAGCGGCAGCGCCGCCAGCAGGCCGATCAGCAACTTGCGCATGCTCCCCTCCCGAGGGACTTGGGCCGGGCGCAACCGCCCGGCTGCCGCTGTTATACCGCATCCGCGTGCGTATGGAAGGCGCGCGCCGGCCGGCGCGCCTGCGGGGCGGGTCCGGCCGCACAAAAAAAGAAGCCCCGCCTTGCGGCGGGGCTTCGATACAGCATTGCAAACAGCCGGGCGATTACTCGCCCTTGCCGAAGTTCCAGCGACCTTCGACGTAGAACGCGCGGCCGTAGACGTCGAACATGTCGCCGTTGTACGGAGCGCCGCTCAGGCCGTTGTAGGAACCCACGTCCATGTCGGGCATCTTGTTGAACAGGTTGGTGACGATGAACGACAGCTGCACGTCCGGCGTCACGTCCCAGTTCACGCTGGCGTTGTAGGTCGTGTACGAGCTCACGCGACCGCCGCCCGGATGGTCGAAGCCATCGAGGTTCGTCCAGGCGATGTAGTTGCCCGTCGGCCCGATGTAGTTCGCGTACAGGGTGGTGGTCCACGCGTCCTTGCTCCACGCCAGCGACGCATTGGCGCGGTAGTTCGGATCGCGGCTGTAGTAGCCGTTGTTCAGCAGGTCGATGACCGGATCGGTCGGGTAGGTCTGCTGCTCGTGCTTCAGGTTGCGGGTCCACGAACCGTTGAGCTTCAGGTCACCCCACGCGCCCAGGCTCTGCACGTAGTTCAGGTCCACGGTGACCGCGTCGAGCACTTCGCGCGCGACGTTGATCTTGGTCACGTAGATCGACTGGACGTCGCCGAGGGCGTCGCGCGTGATCTGGTCGAACGCCGCCTGGCAGGTGCCCGAGTTCGGGTCCAGCAGGCCGGTACCGCCATTCGCCACCGCGGTGCAGTTCAGCTCGTCCCGCATCAGCTGGTCGATGCTCTGCTGCGCCACCTCGTTCTTGATGTTCCAGTGGTGGTAGTCGGCACCGATCGAGAACTTCGCGGTCGGGGCCCACACCACACCGTAGCTCCACACGTCCGCGGTGATCGGCTCCAGGTCGAGGTTGCCCGACTGGGTACCGAAGAACTGCGGCTGCGCGGTGTTCTGGCCGAGATCGTCGACGCAGTCGGCGAAGTCGTCGATGCCGTAGCCGGCGGCGTTACAGGTCAGGTAGTCGTTGGTGAAGCTGTAGAAGCCGCTGAGGCCCTGGAACTGGTCGGCCAGGGTCGGCGCCTTGAACGCGGTGCCGTACTTGCCGCGGAACAGCAGGCTTTCGAACGGACGGTACTCGATGCCCAGCGCGTAGGTCGGCTTGGACACCTTCTCGCCTTCGGCCTTGAAGCTGTCGTAGCGGCCGGAGATCGAGATGGTCAGCGGATCCCACACGGGCAGGCGCATTTCGCCGGTCACCGCGTAACGGCTGCGCGAGCCGCTGCCGCTGATCGAGGTGGTGCCCCAGATTTCCGACTCGAGGGTCACCGGATCCGGGATCAGGCGCGCGTCAGGCTGGTAGTCCCAGCCCTGGGTGCCCGTTTCCACCGCGATCGCGATACCGGCGTCGCCGCCCGGCAGCGAGAACAGCGCACCGTTGGTCACCTGCGCGCGCAGCATGTTGTCGTAGGTGCGGCTGTGCGAGCGGGTGCGGCCGGTGAAGCTGTTGAACACGTCGACCGGGATGAGGTTGTAGAACGCCGCGTAGTCCGGGCGGTAGATCGAGTAGCCGCTGGTGGTGCCGAGCAGCGGGCCGAGGATGTTGTCCTCGAACCAGTCGTTGATCGGATCCGCCAGGCGGGCGAAGCTGTTCTCGGTCAGCTTGTACTCGGTGCGGGTCAGGCCGACGTCGTAGTCCCAGTTCGAGTCGCCGAACACGCCGTTGGCGCCCAGGGTCAGCGCGTAGGACTGGCTGTCGTTGCGGTCCATCGACCGCTCCCAGCCGCCCATGTCCTCGGGCATGAAGGCGCGCTGCAGCTGCATGAAGTCGCCGATGTCCGGATCGATGAAGTAGCCCCACTTCACGCTGGTGCCCCACCAGGTGTAGTTCGAGCCGATGTGGTAACGGGTCGATTCCTTGCTGTACAGGAGGTCGCCGTACAGCTGGACGTTGTCGTTCACGTCGAAGGTGGCGTGCGTGTAGATCTGCCCGCTTTCCTTGCCGTTCTTCAGGGTGCGGTAGCCCGGGGTGTAGAACGAACCGCAATACGGCTCGGGCTGGCCGGCGCGGTTGCGCAGGCCCTCGGTGCCGCCGAAGCCGCTGGCGACGCCGGCGCAGTTGTTCGGATCCTCGAAGATGTAACCCGAGTAGTAGCCGATCACCAGGACGTCGCGGCTGGCGGTCGGGGCCGAGGTGCCCTCGGTGTTGAACTGCTTGGTCAGGTCGCGCTGGTAGCCCCAGATCGGATCGCGGTTCTCGAACTGCGCGCCGAACAGCATGTTGAAGCGGCCATCCTCGCTGCCGAAGCTGGTCGCCAGGCTCGCGCGCTTGCTCTCGCCGCCGCCTTCGTCGTACCAGCCGTAACGGCCGCTGATGACGGTGCCGTCGACCTTCTTCTTGAGGATGATGTTGATGACACCGGCGATCGCGTCCGAACCGTACAGGGAGGACTGGCCGCCCGGCAGGATCTCGATGCGCTCGACCAGATCGATCGGAATGCCGCTGATGTTGTTGAAGACGTCGGAGCCGTTGTACAGCGCCGGGTAGTTCGCCATCGGGCGGCCGTCGATCAGGTACTTGGTGTAACCCGGATTCAGGCCGAACAGGCTGTTGGTCTCGGCGCCCTGGGTGAAGGAGGCGGAGGTCTGGTTGCCCTGCACGCCACCCGTGGCGAACGAGCTGTCATGCAGTGCGTCCTGCACGCTGCTGAAACCGCGGGTCTGCAGGTCTTCGGCCGAGATCACGGTGACCGGCTTGAAGGTCTCGATCTCGGTCTGCGGGATCAGCGAACCGGTAACGATGACCTTGTCCAGCGTGCTGGCCTTGGCCTGGTCCTGGTCCTGTTGCGCATTCGCGTCCTGTGCGAAGGCGGCGCCGGTGACCGGCATGAGAAGCGCGGCGAACAGTGCAGCGCTCAGACGGCTGGGTTGCAGCCCGTTGCCCTTTGTTGCCATCAGTGAATCCCCTGATCGGATTTAAGAAAATGCCGGTTGCCCGGCGGGTTTCCCAACTTGTCGTTGGTTGTTTCGCGAATTGTCGTCATACCGACTTTCCGACCTTAACATAGTGTTAAAGGGCCTGTCACACCCTCCGTCACCAAGCGAGAAAGCGCCTTGTCCGAGTCATTAGAGCGTCACATTCTGGAGGGGGCTTCCCCCGCCGACGGGCCGTCCCTGGCCGCCACCGGGGCTCGGGTCCGGGCGGCCGCCAGCGACGGCCGGGTCGCGGTCGCCCTGACCCTGGGCTACCCCCTGGCGGGCGCCGGGGCGGAGGCCCTGCGGGCCCGGGTGGCGGCCGTGCTGGCCGGGCAGGGCTTGGAACTGGCCAGCTTCGAGCTCGGCCACCGGGTGGCCGCCCACGCCGTCCAGCCCAACCTGTCGCCGCTCCCGCGGGTGCGCAACGTCATCGCGGTCGGTTCCGGCAAGGGCGGGGTGGGCAAGTCCACCACCGCGGTCAACCTGGCCCTGGCGCTGGCCGCCGAGGGCGGCCGGGTCGGGGTCCTGGACGCCGACGTCTACGGCCCCAGCGTGCCGATGATGCTGGGACTGTCCCGAAAGCCGGAGAGCCCGGACGGCAAGTCGATCGTGCCGCTGCGCGCGCATGGGGTGGAAGCGATGTCGATCGGCCTGCTGGTCGAGCAGGACACGCCGATGATCTGGCGCGGGCCGATGGCCACCCAGGCGCTGACCCAGTTGCTGGAGCAGACCCTGTGGGGCGGCGACGAGGGCCTCGACTACCTGGTCGTCGACCTGCCGCCCGGCACCGGCGACATCCAGCTGACCCTGGCCCAGAAGATCCCGGTCGCGGGCGCGGTGATCGTCACCACGCCGCAGGACATCGCGACCCTGGACGCGCGCAAGGCGCTGAAGATGTTCGAAAAGGTGCAGGTGC
>DASRZN010000071.1:0-5897 GCA_035686325.1 Lysobacteraceae bacterium | reverse complement strand
GCCGCCGACAGCGGCGCGGTGCGCGCCGTGCTCGGCGACGGCGCCGACTTCGCGACCAGCCTGCGCGCGACCTTCACCGCCTACCTCGGCGACGAAGGCCTGATCAGCAGCCGCACCGAGGCGCTCAACGATCGCCTCGACGCCATCGGCGACCAGCGCGAAGCGCTCGACCGCCGCATGTCCGCGCTGGAAACCAACTACCGCCGCCAGTTCACCGCGCTCGACGCGATGATGGCGCAGATGCAATCCACCTCCGCCTTCCTCACCCAGCAACTCGCTGGCCTGAGCTGAGCACGCCGCCATGAATTCCCGCGCCTACGCCGCCCAGTACCGCCAGACCGCCGTTTCCAGCGCCGTGCTGGAGGCCAGCCCGCACCAGCTCGTCGCGCTGATGTTCGCCGGCTTCCGCGACCGCGTGCAGCTCGCGATCGCCAGCCTCGAGCGCGGCGACATCGCGCGCAAGGGCCAGGCGGTGAACGAGGCGATCGGGATCATCGGCGGTCTCGAGGGCGCGCTCGACATGGAGGCCGGCGGCAACATCGCCAGCGGCCTGCAATCGCTGTACGAGTACCTGCAGCGGCGCCTCAGCGAGGCGCACGTGCGCAACGACGTCGCCGCGTTCCGCGAGGCCGACGCGCTGGTCGCCGAACTGCAGTCCGCCTGGAACGCCATCGCGCCGCCCGCACCGGCGCCGTAGGAGAACGTCCATGAACCGCCGCGCCATCGCCCTGCCCATCCTGCCGGCCGAGGAGATCCGCGCCGCGGCCGCCACCGGCGACTGGGTGCGCGCCACCGAGCTGGTGCGCGGCCACGACCATGCCGTGCGCGCCGCCTGGATCGACCCGCCGGCGGAGGAGCAACTGCCGGCCTGGCGCGACCTGCTCGCCGAGCAGCAGCAGCTGATGCTGGAACTGCAGCAGCGCCGCGACGAAGCCGCCGACGCCATCGCCCGCCTGCAGCGCGAAGGCCGCGCGGCGCACCGCTACCTGAGCCAGGCCGCGGACACCGGCGAATGAAACCGGGCGAGGCCGAGGCCGCGCTGTTCGGCGAAGCGCTGGCCTGCGAGGAACGCCGCCCCGCCGGCTTCGCCGCGGGCCCGCACGCGGCCGCCGACCTGCAAGCGGAACGCCTGCGCGCCGAGGCCTTCCTGCAGGCGCTCGCGCTGGTCGAGGACAGCCGCAGCGAGGAGCCGGAGGAGCACGGCACCACCGGCCTCGCCCTGCAGCGGATCGAGGCCCGCCTCGACCTGCTGACGACCCTGGTCGGCAGCCTGTTGCGCGGCCACGACCACGACGCCGTGCGCCCGCTGCGCTGGTCGGCGCTGGGCGCCAGCCTGCAGATCGCCGGAACCGAGGTCGCCGCCGGCGCCAGCGGCTGGCTGCGCGTGCAGCCCTCGGACTGGCTGCCGCAGGTGCTGCGCCTGCCGGTGGAGGTGCTGGCGGCCGAGACGGACGGCGACGGCCGCCGGCTGTGGCTGCGCTTCGAGGGCCTCGGGCCGGGCCTGTCCGCGGCGCTGGAACGGCATCTGTTCCGCGTGCACCGGCGCGAGATCGCCGAACGCAGGCGCAGTCAGTAGCCGGAAGCCGGAAGCCGGGAGCCGGGAGCCGGAAACCGGAAACCGGAAACCGGAAACCGGAAACCGGAAAATACGAACATGCCAAGCAGGACGGCGAGGATTGCCCTCGCCGTCCCTTGCGCATCCCCGCGCGGTTACTTCCGGTCCGACTCCGGGATCGGCGCGCCGGTGTACTGGTTGAAGCGCGGCCCCTGCGCCGGGCTGCGCATCAGCATCGGCAGCTTCTGGTCGGCCGGGCCGACCGCCGCCCACCACAGCTTCAGCGACTTGAACGAGAACACCTCGTCGAAGTCGGTCGCGAAAGAACCGGCGTCCATCGCCTCGGTGCCGGGCCGGTTCTGGAACCACTTCATCCATTCCTTCGAACCGGGCGCCGGCGAGCAGATGATGCTGCCGTTCGGATCCGGCTTGCCGTCCTCGCCGCACAATTGGAAGCCCGGCGGCGTGTCGGTCGCGAAAGACGGCAGCAGGAAGGAATCCATGCGATGCCGGGCGATGTTCCACTGCGCCGTGCTGTGGCAGCTCATGCAGCTGGAATCCGGCGCGTTGCGTATCACCTTGCCGTCGACCGCGATGTCGTTGCGGCCCCCGTCGTTGGGGCCGGTCAGGCGGCCGCCCCAACCGAGCGTCTGGGTCGAATACAGCGGCGCGTCCGGGTTGTTCCAGTTCTCGACCAGCGGCATCCCGGCCTCGGTCGCCTGCGGATCGTTGCCCCACTGCACGCCGAGCGGCACCATCCGGTCCCAGGCGTCCTTGCCGGGCGCGTTCGCGTCGTAGACCAGGGTCATGAACACCCAGCCGGTCGCCGGCGCGGACTGCGAATCCTTGACGATGATGTCGAACTGGGCGACGTAACCCGGCCACACCTGCGGCGTCTTCGCGTCGCCCACCGGCAGGTACATGTTCCAGACCTGCGCGCCGTGCATCGCGTCCCACCAGTCGAGCTTCTGCGCGGGATCGGTCGAGGCGAACACCGCCGCCTTGACGATGATCGCGCCTTCCTGGAACTGCGCGTGCGCGGTGTCCAGGGTCGGCTGCATCGCCGCATCGCCCCAGAAGTTGCGCAGCGACCAGGCCGCGCGCTGGTCATAGTAGGTCAGCACGTGGGTGTCGAAGGTGGTGCGCAGGCCGGTGCCCGGAAAGATCGACGGGCCGAAGGTGCCGGCCGGATAGGTGCCGCGGATCGCCTCGCGCAGGCTGCCCAGCCACGGCTCGTTGTACCAGCCCGCCTGCGCCGCGTCCCACTGGTCGTAATGCAGGATCAGCTGGCGCGCGTTGTCGGCGACCGCGGCCTTCAACGCGGCGGCGTAGGCCGGCGCGTTCTGCACGGTGATCGGGCCATTGCCGATCGCCTCCCGCCACGGCGCGTGCTGCAGCGGCGGCAGCGGCGCCCGCGGCCAGTCGTGGCTGAGCTTGAACAGCGGCCCGGAATACTCGCCGGACGACGGCACCTGGCCGTCGTTGTCCTGGTACGGCGTGGCCGCGTGCAGGGTCTCCATGCCCGGCAGTTGCATCGCCCGCAGGGCCGTGCCGGCGGTCGCCTGGTGTCCGGCGAGGCCGGTCGCGGCCAGCAGGATGCCGGCCGAAAGTGCGTGCTTCAGCTTCATCGTTTCCTCCTCCCTGGAAAGGCACCGGCGGGCCGTGGGATGCCACGCGGCATGGCGTGGCGGGCGGTCCGCATGCTTGGACGCGCGTCCCCGCGCGTGTCCACGCCATGCTGGCACCCGTTGCAGGCAGCAAAAAAGGCCGCGGGGGTGAACATCGGTGGCCGATTGCGGGCAATCCGCGGGCCGGTGTTGAATCCCGGTCACCCCGCGGCCATTGCATTCATGTTCAGGTGAAGAACGCGATGCGCGCCTGCGGCGCGGCACCTTCGCTGGCACCGTGCACCGCATCCGGCTAAGGTGGCCGGCGGGGGATCCACGGACCACAGGCTTTGCGCGTACTCATCTGCGACGACCACACCCTCGTCCGGGCCGGCCTGCGCCGGCTGCTGGAGGGCTTCGACGGGGTCGAGGTCGTGGCCGAGGCGGCGAGCGCGGACGAGGCGGTGGCGCGGGCCCGGCAATGCCTGCCCGACGCGGTCCTGCTGGACCTGTCGATGCCCGGCCGCAACGGCTTCGAGGCGCTGGACGAGCTGCGCCAGGTGGTGCCCGGCAGCGCCGTGGTGATCATGTCCATGCACGACGATCCCGCCCACGTGCGCGCGGCGCTGGCGCGCGGGGCGAGCGGCTTCGTGGTCAAGGAAGGCGCGCCGGCCGAACTCGAGATCGCGCTGCGCGCCGCGGTCAACGGCCGCACCTTCCTCAGCCCGCAGGTGTCCGGGCCGCAGCTGCGCGCGCAGCCGGCGGCGAAGGGCGACGTCGATGCGTTGCCGCCGCGCCAGCGGCAGATCCTCGCCGCGCTCGGCGAGGGCCGCACCACCAAGCAGATCGCCGCCGACCTCGGCATCAGCGTGAAGACGGTCGAAACCCACCGCGCCCGGATCATGGAGGCGCTGGGCTGCCGCAACGCCGTGGAACTGCTGCGGGTCGCCGTGCGCCTGCACGATCGCGTCGCGCCGCTGGGCAACGGCAAGCTAGGCCGCACCTGACGACGGAAACACGTCGCCTTGTCGGGGATTCCCCGACACGCCTCGGGTGCGCCCCCACCTTGCCGGGGGAACGCCCCGATTCGGATTCCGTCAGGTGCTGTTCATCCTCATCGCCGGGGACATCACCGGCGGAGGGGACGCATGAAACAGGCATTGCAGGCGCGCCAGGCGCAGACGCTCAACCTGACGCCGCAGCTGCTGCAGACCATCCGCCTGCTGCAGCTGACCGCGCCGCAGCTGGAAATGGAGTTGCGCCAGGCGCTGGAGCGCAACCCGCTGCTGGAATCCCCGATCGCCGAAGACGAGGCTGAGGACGACGCGCCCTCCGCCGACGCCGCCGCGCAGGACTGCGCCGCCTGGGACGAACTGCCCGAACCGATGTTCCTGTCCGGTGGCGGCCACGCCGGCACCGGCGACGAGGACGCCACCGCGCGCATCGCCGCCGGCGAATCCAGCGACTGGCGCCAGCGCCTGCTCGCCCTGCTCGCCCTCGAATGGCGGCCGCACGCGCTGGCGATGGCGGCGTTCTGGCTGGATCACTGCGACGACCGCGGTTACCTCGAGCACGACCTGCAAGCGCTGGGCCAGCGCGGCGCGGCGGAACTCCGCGTCGGCGCCGACGAACTCGAGGTCGCACGCCAGCGCCTGCTGCACGGCGAATGGCCCGGCGTCGCCGCGACCGATCCGTCCGAATGCCTGCGCGCGCAGCTCGCGCTGCAACCCGACAATTCGGCGCGCGCGCTCGCCGCGCGCATCCTCGCCGACCACCTCGACCTGCTCGCCGCGCACGACACCGCGGCGCTCGGCCGCGCGCTCGGCGCCGGCGAGGACGACACCCACGCCGCGATCGCGCTGGTGCTGTCGCTGCGGCCGCACCCGGTCGAGGCGGTCGCCGCCGACAGCGGCCACGTCGTCCCCGACGTCGTCGCCTGGCACGCCGGCGGCAAGTGGCGGGTCGCGCTCAACGACGCCGCGCTGCCGCGCGTGCGCATCGCGCCGCATTGCGAGCAGGCGCTGACCGACGCCCCCGGCCAGCACGCCGCCCTGCGCGGCCTGCTGGAGGAGGCGCGCTGGCTGGTGCGCGGCGTGGCGATGCGCAACGAGACCCTGCTGCGCACGACCCAGGTGCTGGTCGAGCGCCAGCGCGCATTCCTGGAGCGCGGCGAGGAAGCGATCGCGCCGCTGACGCTGAAGGAAGTCGCCGACGCGATCGGCATGCACGAATCCACCGTCTCGCGCATCACCACCGGCAAGTACATCCAGACCCCGCGCGGCACCTTCGAGCTCAAGCGCCTGTTCGCGGTGCGGCTGGAAGGCGCCAACGTCGGCGCCACCGCGGTGAAGGCGATGGTCCGCCGCCTGATCGAGACCGAGCCGGCCAACGCCCCGCTCGCCGACGACGTGATCGCCGGCCTGCTGGCGCGCCAGGGCGTGCGCATCGCGCGCCGCACCGTGGCGAAGTATCGTGACCAACTGGACATCCCGTCGGCGCTGGCCCGCCGCGCCCGTCCGCGCGCGGCGACGGCCTGAGGAGAAACGACATGCGCAAGCTCCGCATCCTGCTGGTCGACGACCACCCGGGCTTCATCAATGCCGCCGTGCGCCACCTGCGCAAGCTGGACTGGATCGAGATCACCGGCATGGCCGGCAACGGCATCGAGGCGATCACCCAGTGCGAGGCGTTGCGCCCCGACGTGGTGCTGATGGACCTGGCGATGCCGGAAATGG
>DASRZN010000070.1:0-7100 GCA_035686325.1 Lysobacteraceae bacterium | reverse complement strand
GATCGGCTGCAAGGTCACCCTGCGCCGCGCGCGGATGTACGAGTTCCTCGATCGCCTGGTCAACGTCGCCCTGCCACGCGTGCGCGACTTCCGCGGCGTGTCGGGTCGCGCGTTCGACGGCCGCGGCAACTACAACATGGGCGTGAAGGAACAGATCATCTTCCCGGAGATCGACTTCGACCAGGTGGATGCGCTGCGCGGCATGGACATCGCCATCACCACGACGGCGAAGACCGACGCCGAGGCCAAGGCGCTGCTCGAGGCCTTCCGCTTCCCGTTCCGCAACTGACCGCAGAGGACGACAGACAATGGCCAAGACCTCCATGGTCAACCGCGAGACCAAGCGCGCCAAGCTGGTCAAGAAGTTCGCAGCCCGCCGCGAGGCGCTGAAGAAGGTGATCAGCAGCCAGGACGCGAGCTACGAGGAGAAGATGGACGCCGCGACCAAGCTGCAGAAGCTGCCGCGCGACTCCTCGCCCAGCCGCAAGACCACGCGTTGCGCCCTGACCGGCCGTCCGCGCGGCGTCTACAGCAAGTTCGGCCTCGGCCGCAACATGCTGCGCAAAGCGACCATGAACGGCGACGTGCCGGGCCTGCGCAAGGCGAGCTGGTAACCCAATCCGCCCGGGCGTCCGGGTCCCACGAAGATTTTCGCGAAAGCGGATATCGGTGCTACTCAGAAGGTGAACCCAAATGAGCATGACTGATCCCATCGCCGACATGCTGGTCCGCATGCGCAATGCGGCCGCGGTCGGCAAGCCGACGGTGTCCATGCCGTCGTCCAAGATCAAGGCGGCGATCGCCGGCGTCCTCAAGGACGAAGGCTACATCGCCGACTTCCGCGTGACCGAGAACGGCGCCAAGGCGTCGCTCGAGATCGTGCTGAAGTATTTCGAAGGCAAGCCGGTGATCGAGCGCATGCAGCGCGTCTCGCGCTCGGGCCTGCGCCAGTACCGCGGCAAGGACGCGCTGCCCAAGGTCCTCGGTGGCCTGGGCGTCGCCATCATCTCCACCTCGAAGGGCATCATGACCGATGCGCAGGCGCGCCAGCAGGGCGTCGGCGGCGAGGTCCTGTGCTTCGTGGCCTAAGGGAGGAATCGCAATGTCCCGAGTTGCCAAGAAGCCCGTTGCCCTGCCGAAGGGCGTCGAGCTGAACGTCCAGGCCGATTCGATCGGCGTCAAGGGTCCGAAGGGCGCCTTGTCGGTGGCCAAGCCGGAAGGCATCGCCGTCGCCGTGGACAACGGCCAGGCCGTGCTGTCCGCGAACGACGACGCGCTGGTGCCGCTGACCGGCACCCTGCGCGCGATCCTCGCCAACATGGTGAAGGGCGTGTCCGAAGGCTTCGAGCGCAAGCTCGAGCTGGTGGGCGTCGGCTACCGCGCCGCCATGCAGGGCAAGGACCTCAACCTGTCGCTGGGCTTCTCGCACCCGATCCTGTTCCCGGCCCCGGCGGGCATCACCATCGCCACGCCGTCGCAGACCGAGATCGTGGTGTCCGGCGCCGACAAGCAGCAGGTTGGCGAGGTCGCCGCCAAGATCCGCGGCTTCCGCCCGCCGGAGCCCTACAAGGGCAAGGGCGTGAAGTACGCGAACGAAACCATCATCCGCAAGGAAGCCAAGAAGGCCTAAGGCGGGGGCCCGCCGGGCCCGCGCGAAGCCGATCCGCTTCCGGAGACACAGAACCATGGACAAGAAGAACGCCCGCCTGCGCCGCGCCAAGTCCACCCGCGCTCGCATCCGCGAACTCGGCGTGCCGCGCCTGTCGGTGCTGCGCACCGGCCAGCACGTCTACGCGCAGCTGTTCAGCGCCGACGGTTCCAAGGTGCTGGCCGCCGCCAGCACCACCCAGGCCGACGTCCGCGATGGCCTGAAGAACGGCAAGAACACCGACGCCGCCGCCAAGGTCGGCCGCGCGATCGCCGAGAAGGCGCGCGCCGCCGGCGTCGAGAGGGTCGCGTTCGACCGCTCCGGCTACCGCTACCACGGCCGCATCAAGGCCCTGGCGGACGCCGCGCGCGAGGGCGGCCTGCAGTTCTGACGCTTGAAGGCGTGGGGCCCAGGCCCCATGCCGGATGCTCGCTCGCCGGCGCGAGGTGCGCCGGGCGCGACGCGGAGTTCTCCGCGCCCGCGAACCACCCGATCCAGACCACAACGACAAGCGGCCAAGCCGCAAATCCCTTTCACAACCGAGACATTCCCATGGCAGAAGAGCGTCAGCAGCGCGGCCGCGATCGCGATCGCAACCGCGAGGAAATCGACGACGGCATGATCGAGAAGCTGATCGCGGTCAACCGCGTCAGCAAGACCGTCAAGGGCGGCCGCCAGTTCACCTTCACCGCGCTGACGGTGGTGGGCGACGGCGACGGCAAGGTCGGCTTCGGCTACGGCAAGGCGCGCGAAGTGCCGGTCGCCATCCAGAAGTCGATGGAGCAGGCCCGCCGCGGCATGGCCAAGGTCGACCTCAACAACGGCACCCTGTGGCACACGGTCAAGTCCGGCCACGGCGCGGCGCGCGTGTTCATGCAGCCCGCGTCCGAGGGTACCGGCGTGATCGCCGGTGGCGCGATGCGCGCAGTGCTCGAGGCGGTCGGCGTCAAGAACGTGCTGGCCAAGGCCACCGGTTCGCGCAACCCGATCAACCTCGTGCGTGCGACCATGCGCGGCCTGGTCGAGATGCAGTCGCCGGCCCGGATCGCGGCCAAGCGCGGCAAGAAGGTGGAGGAGCTGCAGCATGGCTAACAAGAACGACGCGACGACCGGCACCGTCAAGGTCCGCCTGGTCAAGGGCCTGCGGGGAACCCAGGCGCGCCATCGCTTGTCTGTGAAGGCCTTGGGCCTGAACAAGCTCAACGACGTGCGCGAACTCAAGGACAGCCCCCAGGTGCGTGGCCTGATCAACAAGGTCCACTACCTCGTGCAGGTGGAGGAGTAACCAGATGAAGCTCAATACCCTCAAGCCGGCCGACGGCGCCCGCACCGAGCGCAAGCGCGTCGGCCGCGGCATCGGTTCCGGCCTCGGCAAGACCGCGGGCCGCGGCCACAAGGGCTCGTTCGCGCGCAGCGGCAAGGGCAAGATCAAGGCCGGCTTCGAAGGCGGCCAGATGCCGATGCAGCGTCGCCTGCCGAAGATCGGCTTCCGCTCGAAGATGGCGCAGGACACGGTCGAAGTGCTGCTGTACCAGCTCGACCGCCTGGAGGCGGGCGAGGTGGACTTCGCCGCGCTGCGCGCCGCCGGCCTGGTGCCGGCCTCGGCCAAGCGCGCCAAGGTCGTCAAGAAGGGCGAGATCAGCAAGAAGTTCGTGCTCAAGGGCCTGCTGGCCACGGCCGGCGCCCGCGCGGCGATCGAGGCCGCGGGCGGCCAGCTCCTGGACGCGGGGCAGTAAGCGCATGGCGCGTGGCGGCAACGTGGGCGCCCTCGGCGGCGGGCTCGGCAAGTTCACCGAGCTCCGCCAGCGCCTGTTGTTCGTGCTGGGGGCCCTGATCGTCTACCGCATCGGCTGCTATATCCCGGTGCCGGGCGTCAACCCGCAGGCGATGCTGCAGCTGATGGAATCGCAGGAAGGCACCATCGTGGACATGTTCAACATGTTCTCCGGTGGCGCCCTCTCGCGCTTCAGCCTGTTCGCGCTGAACGTGGTGCCCTACATCTCCTCCTCGATCATCGTGCAGCTGCTGGTGCAGATCATGCCCAGCCTGAAGGCGATCCAGAAGGAAGGCGAGTCGGGCCGCCGCAAGATCAACCAGTGGTCGCGCATGGGCGCGATTCCGCTGGCGATCTTCCAGTCGGCCGGCATCGCGATCGCGCTGCAGCACCAGGGCGCCAGCAACGGCCTCCCGGTGGTGTACAGCCCGGGCATGGGCTTCGTGCTGACCGCGGTGGTGGCGTTGACGGCCGGCACCATGTTCCTGATGTGGATCGGCGAGCAGGTGACCGAGCGCGGCGTCGGCAACGGCGTCTCGCTCATCATCTTCGCCGGCATCGTGGCCGGCCTGCCGGGCGCCGTGTTCGGCACCCTGGAGCAGGCGCGCAACGGCGACATGAGCGCGCTGGCGGTGATGGCGATCGGTGCGGTGGTGCTGCTGGCGACGTTCTTCGTGGTATTCATCGAGCGGGGCCAACGGCGGATCACGGTGAACTACGCGCGACGCCAAGGCGGCCGCAATGCGTACATGAACCAGACCTCGTTCCTGCCGCTCAAGCTCAACATGTCGGGCGTGATCCCGCCGATCTTCGCCTCGAGCATCGTGATGTTCCCGGCGACCGCGTCGACCTGGTTCGGCCAGGCCAGCGGCTCGCAGATGCAGTCGGTGCTGCAGAAGGTCAGCCAGGCGCTGTCCCCGGGCGAGCCGCTGTACCTGCTCCTCTACGGGGGGCTGATCGCCGGGTTCACCTTCTTCTACACCGCGCTGGTATTCAACTCGCAGGAGACGGCCGACAACCTGAAGAAGTCGGGCGCGCTGATCCCCGGCATCCGCCCGGGCAAGGCGACCGCGAACTACGTCGACGCCGTCCTGACCCGACTGACCGCAGTCGGCGCCGCCTACCTGGTCGCGGTGTGCCTGTTGCCGGACCTGATGCGGACCGAACTCGGCGCCTCGTTCTACTTCGGCGGCACGTCGCTGCTGATCGTGGTGGTGGTGGTGATGGACTTCATCGCGCAGATCCAGGCGCACCTGATGTCGCACCAGTACGAAAGCCTGCTGCGCAAGGCCAACCTCAAGGGACGCGGCGGCGGGCGCTGAGCGCGCCGGCCCGCGATCCACACCCGGGCGGGACGTCCGGGCGGCTCCCCGGAGCCACGGCGCCCAGGAAGGCGACGAACACCAGCCGGTCCGACCTACGCGCGGACCGGCACATGGGCGACCCGCGCGGCGATCCCGCGCGCGGGTGGTCCCGGATCCGCCCGCGCGCCGGAGTAGCGCGCGGCGGCTGGGCAGGGCGGTCCTCCGCGCTGCTCCGGCCAGGTCCGGGACCGTCGCCGGAGCATGGGCACACTCCCCATGCCGGGGCCAACGGGCGCAAGCCCGAGGCTTCCTTGACGACCCGGGATCCTGATAGAATTTCCGATTCACTCGCCGTGCCCGATGAATGCGGGCCGGCCGCCAATCAAGTTGGAGATCGCCTCATGGCGCGTATTGCGGGCGTCAACCTGCCTGCCCAGAAGCACGTCTGGGTGGGGCTGCAAAGCATCTACGGCATCGGCCGTACCCGTTCCAAGCAGGTCTGCGAGGCCGCCGGCGTGGCGAGCTCGACCAAGATCCGCGACCTGTCCGAGCCGGAAGTCGAGCGCCTGCGCACCGAGATCGGCAAGTTCACGGTCGAGGGCGATCTCCGCCGCGAGGTCGGCATGGCGATCAAGCGCCTGATGGACCTCGGTAGCTACCGGGGCCTGCGCCACCGCCGCGGCCTGCCCGTGCGCGGCCAGCGCACCCGCACCAACGCGCGCACCCGCAAGGGCCCGCGCAAGGCCATCAAGAAGTAAGGAACCCAGACCATGGCCAAGCCGGCAGCCGCCACCAAGGCGAAGAAGAAGATCAAGCGCGTCGTCACCGACGGCATCGCGCACGTCCACGCTTCGTTCAACAACACCATCGTCACCATCACCGACCGCCAGGGCAACGCGCTGAGCTGGGCGACCTCGGGCGGCGCGGGCTTCCGCGGCTCGCGCAAGTCGACCCCGTTCGCCGCGCAGGTCGCCGCCGAGAAGGCCGGCAAGGCCGCGCTCGACTACGGCGTGAAGTCGCTGGAAGTGCGTATCAAGGGCCCGGGCCCGGGGCGCGAGTCCGCCGTGCGTTCGCTGAACAACGTCGGCTACAAGATCACCAACATCATCGACGTGACGCCGATCCCGCACAACGGGTGCCGTCCGCCGAAGAAGCGTCGCGTCTAAAGGGGGCGATAGGAAAATGGCTCGTTACATCGGTCCCACCTGCAAGCTCGCCCGCCGCGAAGGCGCCGACCTCGGCCTGAAGTCGCCGGCCCGCGCGCTCGACTCCAAGTGCAAGCTGGAGCAGAAGCCCGGCCAGCACGGCGCCACCGCGCGCCGCGGCAAGCTGTCCGACTACGCCAACCAGCTGCGCGAGAAGCAGAAGGTCAAGCGCATCTACGGCCTGCTGGAGCGCCAGTTCCGCAACTACTACAAGAAGGCCTCGACCAGGAAGGGCAACACCGGCGAGAACCTGCTGCAGCTGCTGGAGACGCGTCTCGACAACGTCGTCTACCGCATGGGCTTCGCGGTCACCCGCCCGGCCGCGCGGCAGCTGGTCAGCCACCGCGGCGTCACCGTCAACGGCAAGCCGGTCAACCTGCCGTCCTACGCCGTCAAGGCGGGCGACGCGATCGCGCTGTCGGAGAAGGCCCAGAAGCAGCTCCGCGTGCAGGAGTCGCTGACCGTCTCCGGCCAGATGGACCTGTCGCCGTCCTGGGTCGAGGTCGACGCGAAGAAGTTCGCCGGCGTGTTCAAGGCGGTCCCGGACCGCGCCGACCTGCCGGCCGACATCAACGAAGCGCTGATCGTCGAGCTGTACAGCAAGTAATGGCGTCGGCGCCAGGCGGCCGCGGCTCGCCGCGGCCCGGCCGGCGCCACGCTACCGGGCAGGCGCGAGGCGCCCGCCCCCGCAAGGGCCCAGAAGTTTCAATGCCTTCGCGCCCCCGAGGCGAAGGCTCCGAGGAGAAATCCCAAGATGACGGTTACCGCCCACCAGGTCCTGCGTCCCCGTGGTCCCCAGATCGAGCGCATCAGCGACCATCGCGCCAAGGTGGTGATCGAGCCGCTGGAGCGCGGCTACGGCCACACCCTCGGCAACGCGCTGCGCCGCGTGCTGCTGTCCTCGATCCCCGGCTTCGCGATCACCGAGGTCGAGATCGATGGCGTGCTGCACGAGTACACCACGGTCGAAGGCCTGCAGGAAGACGTGCTCGAGGTGCTGCTCAACCTCAAGGACGTCGCCATCCGCATGCACACCGGCGATTCGTCCACCTTGAGCCTGTCCAGGCAGGGTCCGGGCGTGGTCACCGCCGCGGACATCAAGACCGACCACAACGTCGAGATCCTCAACACCGAGCATGTCATCGCCCACCTGACCAAGGACGCGGCGC
>DASRZN010000069.1:0-4478 GCA_035686325.1 Lysobacteraceae bacterium | reverse complement strand
GTCGATCGCGCTGTAGTCCTTGAACTCGCCGCCAAACCGCTCCGCGCCCACCTTGGTCAGCGCCGCCGTCAGCGTCGTCTTGCCGTGGTCCACGTGACCGATCGTGCCCACGTTCACGTGGGGCTTGGTGCGCTCGAACTTGCCCTTTGCCATGGCTGCGTCTCTCGCTGACTTGTTTGGGACGTGCTGTCTTGCCGGGGAAACGCCCGGCCCCGGGGGGCCGGACGCTGCGAATTGGTGCTCACGAATGGAATCGAACCATCGACCTCCTCCTTACCAAGGAGGTGCTCTACCGACTGAGCTACGTGAGCGTTGAAACTGGTTGTCTGGTCGCCCTGGCGGAATCAATGGAGCGGGAGACGGGAATCGAACCCGCACCATCAGCTTGGAAGGCTGAGGTTCTACCATTGAACTACTCCCGCGCCGGGAGACCGTCTTGCAGAGCCAGGGCGACTGGTGGAGGGAGGTGGATTCGAACCACCGAAGGCGTAAGCCAGCAGATTTACAGTCTGCCCCCGTTGGCCGCTTGGGTATCCCTCCGGAGTGCTGCGCCCGGACTCTGCGAAACAGCCCGCGATTTTGACGCGGGTCGCCGGCGCTGTCAACGCGCCGGCGCGCTTTCAGACATTGAACCGGAAGTGGAGGACGTCCCCCTCCTGCACCCGGTAGTCCTTGCCTTCCAGCCGCAACCGGCCGGCGTCGCGGGCACCCGCCTCGCCGCGGTACTTCAGGAAATCCTCGTAGCCGATGGTCTCGGCGCGGATGAAGCCCTTCTCGAAATCGGTATGGATCACCGCGGCCGCCTGCGGGGCGGTGGCGCCGGCCTTCACGGTCCAGGCGCGGACCTCCTTCACGCCGGCGGTGAAGTAGGTCTGCAGGCCGAGCAGCCGGTAGGCGGCGCGGATGACCCGGTTCAGGCCCGGCTCGCCGAGGCCGAGGTCGGCCAGGAAGGCGTCGCGGTCGGCGTCGTCGAGCTGGCTGAGCTCCTCCTCGATCGCGGCCGAGACCGGCACCACCTCCGAACCCTCGCCCGCCGCCCGCGCGCGCACCGCGTCCAGGTGCGGGTTGCCCTCGAAGCCGTCCTCCAGCACGTTGGCCACGTACATCACCGGCTTGAGGGTCAGCAGGAACAGGTCGCGGACCAGCGCCCGGTCCTCGTCGGACAGGCCCAGGGCGCGCGCCGGCCGACCTTCGTCCAGGCCCGCGCGCAGGCGGCCGAGCACCTCCACCCGCGCCTTGGCGTCCTTGTCGCCGGTCTTGGCCGAGCGCTCGGCGCGCTGCAGGGCCTTGTCCACCGACTCAAGGTCGGCCAGCGCCAGTTCGGTGTCGATGGTCTCGATGTCGGCGATCGGGTCGACCCGGTTGGCGACGTGGATGACGTCGGGGTGCTCGAAGCAGCGCACGACGTGGGCGATCGCGTCCACCTCGCGGATGTGGGCCAGGAACTTGTTGCCCAGGCCCTCGCCCTTGGCGGCGCCGGCGACCAGGCCGGCGATGTCCACGAACTCGACCGCGGTCGGGATCACCTTCTGCGGCTTGACGATCCCGGCCAGCGCGTTCAGCCGCTCGTCCGGCACCGGCACCACGCCGACGTTGGGCTCGATCGTGCAGAAGGGGAAGTTGGCCGCGGCGATGCCTGCCTTGGTCAACGCGTTGAACAGGGTCGACTTGCCGACGTTGGGCAGGCCGACGATGCCGCATTTGATGCCCATTGGAACTCCGGTGACCGGTAAGCGGTAGCCGGCAGCCGGAATCGGAGGACGCAGGCCCTCCGGCTCCCGGTTGCCGGCTACCGGCTCCCGTCGTTTGTGTGGAGGCGCTTCATCGCCTCGTTGACGTCACCCGAAACGGCCAGCGGCAGCACCTCGATCGCGTCGTCGATCGCGCGCAACAGCGCGGCCTCGTCGTCGCGGCCGGGGCGGCCGAGCACCCAGGGGGTGACCTTGTCCTTGTGGCCGGGATGGCCGATGCCCAGGCGCAGCCGATGGAAGCGACCGTGGCCGAGCAGGCGCATCACGTCGCGCAGGCCGTTCTGGCCGCCGTGGCCGCCGTCGAACTTCAGCCGCGCGGTGCCCGGCGGCAGGTCCAGCTCGTCGTGCGCCAGCAGCGCCTCCTCCGGCTCGATCTTCCAGAACCGCAGCGCGGCGGTGACCGACTTGCCGCTGGCGTTCATGTAGGTGGCGGGCTTGAGCAACCACACCGGGCGCCCGCCGACGTCCGCCTTCGCGACCTCGCCGAAGAGCTTTGATTCCAGCGAGAAGCGCGCACCCAGCCGCGCGGCCAGGGCGTCCACGAACCAGAAGCCGGCGTTGTGCCGGTCCATGAGGTGCTGGGGGCCGGGATTGCCCAGCCCCGCGATCAGGCGCAGGCCCGCCATGCGTGCGAGGGCCGCCGCGCCCGTGCGGAGCGCGGCGACCGCTCAGGCTCAGGCCGCCGGGGTCTCGCCGCCCTCGGCGGCGGGCGTTTCCTCGGTCTCGCCGCGCGCGTGGCGGGCGACGACGACCGCGATGTCGTGGTCCGGACCGAGCTTGAGCTGCGGCACTTCCACGCCGGCCGGCAGCTTCACGCCGGACAGGTGGATGGTGTCGCCCGGCTTCAGCTCGGACAGGTCGACCTGGATCGCCGCGGGCAGGTCCTTCGGCAGGCAGCTGATCTCGAGCTGGGTCAGCTCGTGCATGATCACCACGCCCGCGGTCTTACCGGCCGGCGAGCTTTCGCCGTTGACGAAGTGCAGCGGCACCGAGGCGCGCAGGGCCTGGTTGGCGTCCACGCGCTGGAAGTCCAGGTGCATGATCAGCTGCTTGTACGGATGGCGCTGCATGTCGCGCAGCAGCACGCTCTCCACCTTGCCGTCGACGTCCAGGCTGAGGATGGACGAATAGAACCACTCGTTCTGGCTGGCCAGCCAGGTCTTCTCGTGCTCGAGCTGGATCGGCTGCGGGGCGGCGTCGCCGCCGTAGACGATCGCCGGGATCTGCGCCGAACGACGCAGGCGGCGGCTCGCACCCTTCCCCCCGTCGTTGCGGGCGGTGGCCCGGATGGTGTGTTCGGTAGCCATTGTTGCGTTCTCACTTCATTGCGATGAACCGCCTCGCGGCGGCCTGGATACTCACCCGCGACCAGGTGAGTGGGAAGTCAGTCCACGTAGAGCGAACTGACGGATTCTCCGAAGGCGATGCGGCGCACGGTCTCGGCCAGCAGTTCCGCCACGCTGAGCTGGCGGATCCGGCCGCAGGCCTTCGCCGCCTGCGACAGCGGGATGGTGTCGGTCACCACCAGTTCGTCGAGCTGCGATTTGGTCAGGTTGTCGATCGCCGCGCCCGACAGCACCGGGTGGGTGCAGTAGGCGACGACCTTGACCGCGCCCTGCGCCTTCAGCGCGGCGGCGGCGGCGCACAGGGTGCCGGCGGTGTCGACGATGTCGTCGACCAGCACGCAGACCTTGCCGGCGACGTCGCCGATGATGTTCATCACGGTGGCGACGTTGGCCTTCGGACGGCGCTTGTCGATGATCGCGAGGTCGGCGTCGTCCAGCCGCTTGGCGATCGCGCGCGCGCGCACCACGCCGCCGACGTCCGGCGACACCACGATCACGTTGTCGGTGCCGTGCGCGCGCCAGATGTCGGCCAGCAGCAGCGGCGAGGCGTACACGTTGTCGACCGGGATGTCGAAGAAGCCCTGGATCTGGTCGGCGTGCAGGTCCACCGTCAGCACCCGGTCGGTATGCACGGTGCTGAACATCTGCGCCGCGACCTTGGCGGTGATCGGCACCCGCGCCGAGCGCGGGCGGCGGTCCTGCCGGGCGTAGCCGAAGTACGGCACCACCGCGGTCACGCTGCTGGCCGAGGCGCGCTTGAGCGCGTCGATCAGCACCAGCAGCTCGACCAGGTTCTCGGCGCTCGGCGCGCAGGTCGGCTGGATCACGAAGGTGTCCTGGCCGCGGACGTTCTCCTCGATCTCGACCTGCACCTCGCCGTCGGAAAAACAGCCGACCAGGGCCTTGCCGGGACGGATACCGAGCTCCCTGCACACCGCCTCGGCCAGCGGCCGGTTGGCGTTGCCGGTGAAGACAAGCAGGTTGCGATCGTCTTGCACAGTCATGGCGGGGTCGTCGGTGGCCGAAGGTGGAGCGGAGCAACGCGCGGATGGCAGGGGCGGCAGGATTCGAACCTGCGAATGCCGGGATCAAAACCCGGTGCCTTGGGCCACTTGGCGACGCCCCTGTTGTTGCAGGTCCGGCGGGTCAGCGCGGCGACGCTTCCGGCGCGCGCCGTCCGGTCTTCGCCTCGAGCATCCGGTGCAGCGGCGAGCGCGCGGCGCCCGCCGCGACCCAGGCCTGCAGGCCCGGCGGCAGCTGCGCCAGCGCGGCCTCGGCGGACTCGCGGTCGGCGAATTCGACGAAACAGCCGCTGCCCGTCCCGGTCAACCGCGGCGTGCCGATCCGCGCCAGCGCGGCGAAGGCGGCCTCGACGGCCGGC
>DASRZN010000068.1:0-2764 GCA_035686325.1 Lysobacteraceae bacterium | reverse complement strand
TGGCCGCGGCCGCCGCAGTGCGGGCAGACCTGCTGCATGGTGAAGATGCCGCGCTGCATGCGCACCTGGCCGCGGCCGTGGCAGGTCGCGCAGGTGTCCAGCCGGCCGTCCTCGGAGCCGGTCGCGGCGCAGGCGCCGCAGGCGGCCAGAGTCGGGATCTCGATCCGCTTCTCCACGCCGGCGACCGCTTCCTCGAGGTCGAGTTCCAGCACGTAGCCGACGTCGGCGCCGCGGCGCGGGCGGGCGCCGCCGCCTCCCCCGAAGATGTTGCCGAAGATGTCGCCGAAGATGTCGCCCATGTCGGCGTAGCCGGCGCCGGCGCCCGCGCCGCCACCCATGCCGTGCTCGAACGCGGCGTGGCCGTGGGCGTCGTACAGCCGCCGCTTGCCGGCATCGGACAGGACTTCGTAGGCCTCCTTGGCCTCCTTGAAGGACTCCACCGCGGCGGCGTCGCCC
The DNA here is from genome assembly GCA_035686325.1 of Lysobacteraceae bacterium. Taxonomy (GTDB): domain Bacteria; phylum Pseudomonadota; class Gammaproteobacteria; order Xanthomonadales; family Xanthomonadaceae; genus JABFWF01. The sequence continues at coordinate 2,308 of DASRZN010000068.1, read as the reverse complement.
GGATTGCGGTCCGGGTGGTACTTCATCGCGCAGCGGCGATAGGCCTTCTTCAGCTCCTCGTCCGACGCGTTCCGTGCGACGCCGAGGACCTCGTAGTAATCACGCTTGCTCATGTGGCGACTGCTTTCCCCTTGGCGGGGCGGCGCGCGCGCGGCGCGGGCCCCAAAACGACGGGCAGACCCTCGCCTGCCCGTCGTTCCATCCTAGCGTTCCGTGCCGGCCGGTTCATGGAACCGGGTCCCAGGCCCGCCGGCTCAGGCCCGCTTGTCGTCGTCCTTGACCTCGGTGAACTCGGCGTCCACCACGTCCTCGCCGCCGGCCCCGCCCTGCGCGCCGCCGCCGGCGGACGGTCCTTCCGGCCCGCCAGACTGGCCGGCCGCGGCCGCCGCGAACAGCGACTGGCTGGCTTCCTCCAGCGCCCGGCTCTTGGCCTCGATCTGGGCCTTGTCGTCGCCCTTCATCGCGGTCTCGAGCTCGGCGATGGCGCCCTCGGCGCGACCGATCACGTCGCCCGGCACCTTGTCTCCGTTGTCCTTGATCGCGCTGCGGGTGGCGTGGATCAGGGCGTCGGCGTGGTTGCGCGCCTGCACCAGCTCCTGGAACTTCTTGTCCTCCTCGCGGTGCGCCTCGGCGTCCTGCACCATCCGCTGGATCTCCTCCTCGGACAGGCCGGAACCGGCCTTGATCTCGACCTTCTGCTCCTTGCCGGTCTTCTTGTCCTTCGCGCTGACGTGGAGGATGCCGTTGGCGTCGATGTCGAAGGACACCTCCACCTGCGGCATGCCGCGCATCGCCGGCTCGATGCCGGTGAGGTCGAACTTGGCCAGCGACTTGTTGTAGCGGGCCTGGTCGCGTTCGCCCTGCAGCACGTGCACGGTGACCGCGGTCTGGTTGTCCTCGGCGGTCGAGAAGGTCTGCGACGCCTTGGTCGGGATGGTGGTGTTCTTCTCGATGATCTTGGTCATCACGCCGCCCAGGGTCTCGATGCCCAACGACAGCGGGGTGACGTCGAGCAGCAGCACGTCCTTGACGTCGCCCTGCAGCACGCCGCCCTGGATCGCGGCGCCCACCGCGACCGCCTCGTCCGGGTTGACGTCCTTGCGCGGCTCCTTGCCGAAGAACTCGCCGACCGCCTGCTGCACCTTCGGCATGCGGGTCTGGCCGCCAACGAGGATCACTTCGGTGACGTCGCTGGCGCGCAGGCCGGCGTCGTTGAGGGCGATCCGGCACGGCTCGATCGTCTTGCGCACCAGGTCGTCGACCAGGGCCTCGAGCTTGGCCCTGGTCAGCTTGATGTTGAGATGCTTCGGGCCCGACGCGTCCGCCGTCACGTACGGCAGGTTGACCTCGGTCTGCTGCGAGGTGGACAGCTCGATCTTGGCACGCTCGGCCGCGTCCTTCAGGCGCTGCAGCGCGAGCGGGTCCTTGCGCAGGTCGATGCCCTGGTCCTTCTGGAACTCCTCGACCAGGTAGTCGATCACGCGCTTGTCGAAGTCCTCGCCGCCGAGGAAGGTGTCGCCGTTGGTGGACAGCACCTCGACCTGCATCTCGCCCTCGACGTTGGCGATCTCGATGATCGAGATGTCGAAGGTGCCGCCGCCGAGGTCGTACACCGCCACCTTGCGGTCGCCGGCGCCCTTCTTGTCCAGGCCGTAGGCGAGCGCCGCGGCGGTCGGCTCGTTGATGATGCGCTTGACCTCGAGGCCGGCGATGCGGCCGGCGTCCTTGGTGGCCTGGCGCTGGCTGTCGTTGAAGTAGGCCGGCACCGTGATCACCGCCTCGGTGACGCTCTCGCCGAGGTACGCCTCGGCGGTCTTCTTCATCTTCTCCAGCACGCGCGCGGAGACTTCCTGCGGCGCCATCTTGCGGCCGTCGCTGGTCTGGACCCAGGCGTCGCCGTTTTCGTGCTCGATGATGCCGTAGGGAACCAGGTGGATGTCCTTCTGCACCTCGGCGTCGCCGAAGCGCCGGCCGATCAGGCGCTTGACCGCGTAGAAGGTGTTCTTCGGGTTGGTCACCGCCTGGCGCTTGGCCGAGGCGCCGACCAGTACCTCGCCGTCCTTGGTCCAGGCGACGATCGAGGGCGTGGTGCGGTCGCCCTCGCTGTTCTCGATGACGCGGGCCTTGCCGCCCTCCATGACCGCGACGCACGAGTTGGTCGTGCCGAGGTCGATGCCGATGATCTTGCCCATGGTGCTGCTCCCTCTTCTTTGTCGGTTGGCGCCGCGCCGCGCGCGGGGCCGATGTGCGGTTATCTGGGGCGTCCGGCCCGTCGTTCAAGCGTCAGTCGTGCGGCGCGACGACCACC
>DASRZN010000067.1:0-5980 GCA_035686325.1 Lysobacteraceae bacterium | reverse complement strand
CCGGCGCCGGCGCGAGGCCGGCCAGGCGTTCGCGCAGCAGGTCCAGGCAGGGCGCGCCGGGGGCGCCGGGCGAGGCGCGCGCGGCGAGGCTGCCAGCGGGGTCGCGCTCGCTCCAGCGGGCGGGATCGGCGGCGGCCCGGTAGGCGTCGCGGAACGGCGTGCCCTGCGCGGCCAGTTCCATCGCGAGGTCGGTCGCGTACATCGACGGGTCCAGCGCCGCGCGCAGGCGGTCTTCGCGCCATTCCAGCTTCGCCAGCAGGTCCGGCAGCAGGCCCAGCGCGGCCAGGCCGCGGCCGAAGCCGTGCACCAGCGCGCCCTTGCTCACCTGCAGGTCGCGGTGGTAGCCGGACGGCAGCGACAGCAGCTGCTCGATTTCCGCCTTGGCGGCCGCCACGCTGGCGTAGCTGCCGCGCATCAACTCGACCACGTCGGGGTTGCGCTTGTTCGGCATCAGCGAGCTGCCGGTCGTGTACTGGGCGGGCAGCGTGGCGAAGCCGAACTCGGCGCCGAGGAACAGCGACAGGTCCCAGGCCAGCCGGCGCAGGTCCAGCATCGCGCTGCCCAGCGCCTCGAGCGCGGCCAGTTCGAACTTGCCGCGCGCGAGCTGCGCTGCGGTCGGCGCGACCTGCATCCGCGAAAAGCCGAGCGCGCGGGTGGCGTGGTCGCGGTCCAGCGGCAGGTTGACGCCGTAGCCGGCGGCGGTGCCCAGCGGATTGGCGTCCAGCCAGGCGCGGGTGTCGGCGGCGCGCGCGGCGTCGTCGATGAAGCCTTCGGCCCAGCCCGCCCACCACAGCCCGGCGCTGGACACCACGGCGCGCTGCAGGTGGGTGTAGCCCGGCATCGGCAGCTGCATCTCGGCCTCGGCGCGCCGCAGCGCGACCTGCGCGACGTCCACGCACAGGGCCTGCAGCCGCGCCAGCCGCTCCTTCAGCCACAGCCGCGTGGCGACCAGCACCTGGTCGTTGCGGCTGCGCCCGGTCTGGATCCGGCGGCCGGCGTCGCCCAAACGTTCTGTCAGGCGCGACTCGATCGCCGAGTGGCCGTCCTCGTAGTGCGCGTCCAGCAGGAAGGCGCCGCAGCGGAAGTCTTCGGCGAGGTAGAACAGCTCGCGATCGAGCGAGGCCAGAGTGTCCTCGTCGAGGATGCCGGCCCGGTGCAGGACCTGCGCGTGGGCGCGGCTGGCGGCGATGTCGTGGAGGAAGAACTCGCGGTCGAGCAGCACGTCGTCGCCGGCGAGGAAGGCCTGGATGTGCTGGTCCACGGCGATCCCCGGCTTGCGCCAGAGGAAGTCGGGCATGGTGCGTCTAGGGTCCATGGGCGTGGCTCGCGGTCGGGGCCTGCGCCGTCGCCGGCAGGCAGGCTGACAGGGGGAGGCCCGTGAATTCGTCGAATCCGAAGGCGCGGTTGAGGTTCTGCAGGGCCTGGGTGGCGGCGCCCTTGAGCAGGTTGTCGAGGGTGGCGACCACCACCAGCCGGCGGCCGTCGGCGGACAGGGTGAAGCCGCCCACCTCCACGTGGTGGCGGCCGGCGATCCGGCTGACCCAGGGGGCTGCGTCGACGATGCGCACCAGCGGCTCCTCCCCGTAGGCGCCGCGGTAGCGCGCGGCGACCTCCTCCAGGACGAAACAACGGCGCAGGCGCAGGTTGGCGGTCAGGGTGATGCCGCGGAAGTGGGGGGCCACGTGCGGCATGAACTCGACCGGATGGCCGAGGCGGGCCGTCGCCTCGCGCTCGTGGACGTGGCCGGCCAGCGCGTAGGGCATCAGGTTGTCGCGCAGCTGGTCGGGGTCGTTGCGGTCCGAGGGCGTGGTGCCGGCGCCGGAGTGGCCGGACACGCCGAAACACTGCACCGGGCCGTCGAGGACGTCCCGCATCGGCGCGATCGCCAGCTGCATCGCGGTGGCGTAGCAGCCCGGGTTGGCGATCCGGCGCTGGCCCGCGTACGTCGCCCGGATCAGCTCGGGCAGGCCGTAGTACCAGGCCGGGTCGAAGCGGTGGTCGGCGGACAGGTCGACGATGACCGGATCGGCGCCCGCCGCGTCGAAGGCGGTGACGCAGCGGTCCGACTTGCCGTTGGGCAGGGCCAGCACCACCGCGTCGGCGCCCAGCGCCGGCAGCGCGTCGTAGTCCGGGCTGCCGTAGCGCAGCGCGCCGGCGTAGCCCGGCACGTGGTCGGCCACGCGCTGGCCGGCGAGCGCGCGCGAGGACACGAACGCCGGCTCGAAATGCGGGTGCGCGGCGAGCAGCCGCAGCAGTTCGACCCCGACGTGCCCGCGCGCGCCGACGATGCCGATGCCGACGGCGGCGCTCACGCCGCGTGCTCCGCCAGCCGCGCCTGCAGGTTCGCGCGCACCTGCGGCCATTCGGCGTCGGTGATCGAGAAGCAGACGGTGTCGCGCAGGCTGCCGTCGCGGTGGCGCAGGTGATTGCGAAGCACGCCGTCCTCGCGCGCCCCCAGGCGCACGATCGCCGCGCGCGAGGCGTGGTTGTGGGTGCTGGTCTGCAGGCCGACCGAGGCGCAGCCGAGGGTGTCGAAGGCATGCGCGAGCAGCAGCAGCTTGGCCTCGGTGTTGAGCCCGGTGCGCTGCACCCGCCGCGCGTACCAGGTGTAGCCGATCTGCACGCGCGGCACCGCCGGCGCGAGGTCGTAGTAGCGGGTCATGCCGGCGATGCGGCCGTCGGCGTCGCGTACGGTGAAGGCGAGGCAGCCGCCGGCGGCCTGCATCGACAGCGCGGCGTCCACGTAAGCCTGTATTTCTTGGGGACGCGGCACGTTGGTGAACCATAACTCCCACAGCCGGCCGTCCTCGACCACCGCGCCCAGGCCGTCGGCATGCTCGCGGCGCAGTGGTTCGAGGACGACGTGGCGGCCGGCGAGCCGCGGCGGGTGTTTCCAGGGATCCATGCGTCACTCCACCAGGCTGGGCGCGCGCACATCGCAGTGGCCGACGCAGCGCGCGATCGCGTCGAAGCCCTCCAGCCCGTACCAGTACACCTTCCAGCGCGGCTGCCGCAGGCAGCCGTCGCATTCGGCGTCGTAGAAGCCGTTGACCGGGTTGTCCAGGCGCGAGCGCCAGAACAGCCGCGGCACCTCGGCGCGCATCACCTGCCACACCGCGCGGCCGAGGCCCTCGCCCTGGGCGTCGTCCAGCACCGCGAACTTGTCGAGGTAGGGCAAGCCGTCCTCCTCGGTCAGCAACAGCGCGGCGCGATAGTGCTCGCTGACGTAGGCGCGCAGCAGCGGCGTGCGCTCGAAGTAGTCGGGCAGCAGCCGGCGGCCGAACGCGGACTCGACCAGCGCGCGCAGGCGCGGCAGGTCGAGTTCGTCCCAGTTGCGCGCGGTGAGCACGCGCTCGCCGCGGCGCAGCAGCGTGCCCGAGCCCTTGTGGGTGAACAGTTCCTTGGCCAGTTCCGCCGGGCGGGTGATCGACACCGACGAGGACGGCGGCAGCGTGTCCAGCAACTGCTTGACCTGCTCCAGCTTGAGCCGCATGCCGCCGTGTACCCACGGCTCGGCGAGCAGGCGCTCGTACTCGGTGGACAGGTTGATCGAATCGATCACCTTCCCCTCGGCGTCGAGCAGGCCGCCGGTGCCGGTCAGGAACACGATCTTGTAGGGCTGCAGCGCCTGCACCAGCTCGTTGGCGGCGTAGTCGGCGTTGATGTTGAGGATCTGCCCGCCGGCGGTCTCGCCGAGGCTGGCGATCACCGGGATCGAGCCGGCGCGCAGCGCGGCCTGCACCGGCGCGAGGTGCACGCGGCGCACCGCGCCGACCAGGCCGAGCAGGTCGCGGTCGATGCACTCGGCTTCGAACACGCCCGACACGATCGAGGTCGCGCGCGTGTCCTGCGCCTGCAGCGCCTCGACCAGGCGCAGGTTCTGCGCGTGGAACACCCGCCGCACCACCGCCAGCGCCTCCGGGCTGGTCACCCGCAGGCCGTCCACGGTGTGCTTGCCGAGGCCGGCGTCCGCGAGTTCGGCGTCCAGCTGCGGGCCGGCGCCGTGCAGCACCACCGGGGTCAGGCCGACGTCCTGCAGGAAGGCGAGCGAGGACACCAGCGCGTCGAGGTCGTCGCGCAGCACCGCCCCGCCGACCTTGACCAGCGCGAAGCGCTCGGCGTCCAGCTGCGAGAAGCGCTTGAGGTAGAGCGCGATCTCCCTGGCGCTGGCCATGCTGGAGAGCAGGCGCACGATGGTCTGCCGGGTCTGCAGCGCGTGCGCGTTCATGCCGCGCTCCCGTCGAGGATGCGCGCGACGCTGTCGGCGTAGCGCTGCAGCTGCGCCAGCGCGACCCATTCGTCGGCCGCGTGCGCCTGGGCGATGTCGCCCGGCCCGTACACCAGCGCGGTCAGCCCTGCGCGCGAGAACAGCGAGGCCTCGGTCCAGAAGTCCACCGCGTTGCCGATCGGCAACTGCAGCGCGTCGGCGAGGTCGCGCGCGGCGAGCCGGCGCTCCTCCGCCTCGGCGACGTCGCCGGCCGGCAGCGGCGGGCCGCGGAACAACTCCTCGTAGCGCAGCAGCGCGCCGGTCTCGGCGCACGCGCCGAAGCGCGCGTGCAGTTCGTCCAGGTCCTGCGAGGGCAGCGGGCGGAAGCCGAAGCGCACCTCCGCGCTGGGCGCGACGACATTCGCCTTGATCCCGCCCTCGATCCGGCCGACGTTGAAGCGCAGCCCGGTCAGCCCGCCGAAGCGCTGGTGCTGCTGCGCCTGGACGAAATCCAGCGCGCGCCCGCCCCAGCGCATCGCGCGGTGCAGCGCGCTCTCCTCCAGCCCGGCCGCACCGGAGGCATGGCCCGCCGCGCCCTGGAAGCGCAGCAGCACCGAGCTGATCCCGCGGTGCGCGAGCACGGCCTGGCAGCCGGTCGGCTCGGCGACGATCGCCTCGGTGTAGCCGTGCGCGGCGCCGAGGAAGGCGGCGATGCAGCGCGCGTCGTTGGCTTCCTCGTCGGTGGTGAACAGGAAGGCCGCGTCGCCGCGGGTGGCCGCCGCGGCCGCCAGCAGGCCGGCGGCCGCGCCCTTGATGTCGCACGCACCGAGCCCGATCGCGCGACCGTCCTCCACCCGCAGGCGCAGCGGGTCCGCGCTCCACGCCGGCGCATCCGGCACCGTGTCCAGGTGCACGTTGAACAGCCGGGTCGGCGCGCCGCGCACCGCCAGCAGCGAGACCGCGCCGTCGCCGTGGTCAGTGAGCGTGCAGCGGAAACCCGGCAGCTGCGCGCACAGGTAGTCGAAGATGCCGCCGGTGCCGATGGCGCGCGGCGGATTGCGGGTGTCGAACGCGACCAGCGCGTCGAGGTGGCGGAGGATGCTGTCGAGCATGACGTCGTCTTTCGTCATCCCGGCGGGGCCGGGAGCCATTGTCGTGGTTCAGGGGGCCGAAGCCAGCACGGGGGCCGCGGCGGGCGCGCTGGCGTTCACCTGCGCCCACAGCGTGCTGCTCATCCCGAACAGGCGGATGAAGCCTTCCGCCTCCGGCACGCCCCAGTCCGCGCTCTGCGCGTAGGTCGCGCCGGAGGACTGCAGGAGGTGCGGCGAGCGCACGGCCACCGCGTCCACGCGGCCGCCGCGCGTTTCCAGCACCACCTCGCCGTTGACCATGCGCTGGCTGGAGGCGAGGAACGCCTCGAGGTCGGCCTTCAGCGGGTCGTGGAAGAAGCCTTCGTAGACCAGTTCGACCCAGCGCCGCGCGACGTCCGGCTTGAAGCGGTTCTGCTGCTTGCTGAGCACCGCCTCCTCGAGCGCGCGGTGCGCCGCGAGCAGCGCCGCGAGGCCCGGCGCCTCGAACACGATCCGGCCCTTGAGCCCGATGGTGGTGTCGCCGGTGTACAGCCCGCGGCCGACGCCGTACCGCGCGAACATGGTGTTGAGTCGCGCCAGCAGCTGGGGGCCCGGCAGCGGCTGCCCGTCGAGCGCGACCGCCTCGCCGGCGACGAAGCGCACCGCCACCAGCAGCGGCTCGGCCGGCCACTGCTCGCGGCGC
>DASRZN010000066.1:0-3162 GCA_035686325.1 Lysobacteraceae bacterium | reverse complement strand
CCGCTACGCCAGCCTGCTGCAGAGCTGCGCGCTGGCCGGGGAGGCGCTGCGCATCACCGGCCAGGTCGTCGCCGAACTGCTGCCACGGGTGGGCGGGCGCTGCTACCTGTTGCGCGCCTCCCAGGACCTCGCCGAGACCGCAATCGTGTTCGGCGACGCGCGCCTGCCCAGCGCCGAACTGCTGCATCCGGCCGACTGCTGGGCGCTGCGCCGCGGCCAGGTCCATCGCCTCGACGACCCGCGCACCGGCATTGCCTGCGCTCACGTCGACGTCGCGGGCGCTGCGGCCGACGCCTGGAGCCTGTGCCTGCCGCTGCTGGCGCAGGGCACGCCGCTCGGCCTGCTGCACGTCAGCGGCGACGCCACCACCGACCGAGAGCAGGCGCAGGCGCTGCTGGGCCACGTCGCCGAGCAGCTCGGCCTCGCCCTGGTCAACCTGCAGTTGCGCGACAAGTTGCGCACGCAGTCGCTGCGCGATCCGCTGACCGGCCTGCACAACCGCCGCTACCTGGACGAGGCGCTGCCGCGCGAGATCGACCGCTGCCTGCGCCGCGGGACGCCGCTGGCGGTGCTGATGCTCGACGTCGACCACTTCAAGACGTTCAACGACAGCCATGGCCACGCCGCCGGCGACGCCCTGCTCGCTACGATCGGACAGGTGCTGCAGGACAGCGTGCGCGGCGAGGACCTGGTCTGCCGCTACGGCGGCGAGGAATTCACCGTCGTCCTGACCGAAACCGCGCGCGACGGCGCCCTGAAGCGCGCCGAGCAGATCCGCGCGGCGATCGGGCGTGTCACCGTCGAGCACCTGCGGCAGACGCTGGGGCCGCGCACCGTGTCGATCGGGCTGGCGATGCTGAGCGAGCACGGCGAGACCCCCGAGGCGCTGCTGCACGCCGCCGACCACGCGCTGTACCGCGCCAAGGCAGAAGGCCGCGACCGCATCGTCCCCGCCTGAGCCGCCCGTCTGCTTCGCTCCTCCGTCTCCCGTCTCCCGTCTCCCGTCTCCCGTCTCCCGTCTCCCGTGCTATCCATTACGTTCCGCCGTCCGCGAGCCCCGACCATGCGCGCCACGCTTCGCCTTGCCTGTGCCCTCGCTCTCGCGCTGTCCGCGCCCGCCCTCGCCGAGCCGCCGGACGCGGCCGCCAACGGCCCGGTGCTGCTGCATTGCGGCCACCTGTTCGACGCCGCCAGCGGCCGCCTGCTCGGCGAGACCAGCATCCTCGTGCGCGGCGACCGCATCGCCGCGGTGCAGCCCGGTCGCATGGCGCCGCCTCCGGACATGCGCGCGTTCCTCGACCTGCCGACCTCGACCTGCCTGCCCGGCCTGATCGACAGCCACGTCCACCTCACCGGCGAGACCAGCCCGACCAACTACACCGACCAGTTCCGCCTCAACCCGGCCGACTACGCGATCCGCAGCACGGTATATGCGAAACGCACCCTGCTCGCCGGCTTCACCACCGTGCGCAACCTCGGCGACAACGCCAATGAGTCGATTGCCCTGCGCAACGCCATCCGCGACGGCGTCGTGCCCGGCCCACGCATCCTCAGCGCCGGCATGGCGATCGGTTCGACCGGCGGCCATGCCGACGGCAGCGACGGCTACCGCGCCGACCTGATGGGCGACCCCGGCCCGAAGGAAGGCATCGTCAACGGCCCGGAGGACGCGTGGAAGGCGGTGCGCCAGCACTACAAGGACCACGTCGACCTGATCAAGATCATGCCCTCGGGCGGCGTGCTCGATGAAAGCGCCAGCGCCGACAACCCGCAGCTCACCGAGTCCGAGCTGAAGGCGCTCATGGCCGCGGCGAAGGACTACGGCTTTCCGGTCGCCGCGCACGCGCACGGCGCCGAGGCGATCCGCCGCGCGGTGCTCGCCGGCGTCGATTCGATCGAGCATGGCACCTTCATGGACGACGCCGACATGCGCCTGATGAAGGAGCACGGCACCTGGTACGTGCCGACCATCATCGCCGGCGAATACGTGGCGAAGAAGGCGGCGGAACCCGGCTATTACCCGGCGCAGGTCGCCGCCAAGGCGCGCCAGGTCGGTCCGAAGATCCTCGACACCGCGGGCCGCGCGTACCGCGCCGGCGTGCCGATCGCTTTCGGTACCGACGCAGGCGTGTACCCGCACGGACAGAACGCGCACGAGTTCGAACTGATGGTGCAGGCCGGCATGCCGCCGGCGTTCGCCCTGCAGGCGGCGACCACCCATGCGGCGAAGCTGCTGCGGATGGAGAAGGACATCGGCACCGTCGAGGCCGGCAAGTTCGCCGACATCGTCGCCGTGCCGGGCGATCCGCTCGCCGACATCGGTGTCATGACCCGCGTGTCGTTCGTGATGAAGGACGGCAAGGTCTACCGGCGGCCAGAGGACGCCGCGCGGCCGTGAGCGCGGACTGGATCGGCTACCTCGCCGCGCTGCTGACCACGGTCGCCTTCGTGCCGCAGGCGCTGCACACGCTGCGCAGCCGCGACACCCGCGGCATCTCGCTGGCGATGTACGCGATCTTCACCGCCGGCGTCGGCTGCTGGCTCGGCTACGGCCTGCTGCTCGGCTCCTGGCCGATGATCCTCGCCAACGTGGTGACGCTGGTGCTGTCCGCCGCGATCCTCGCGCTCAAGCTGCGCCACGGCTGAGGCCGGCGCGCCACGCCGCCCACGCGATCCAGCCGAACCACGCCGCGAGCGCGATCCGCGCCGCCACGCCGCCGGCGGCCGGCAGCAGCCCTTGCGCGGCGAGCAGGATGGCGGTCGCGGCGAGCGCGGCGCCGACCGCCAGCGCGCGCCCGCCGTGCAAGGCGCGCGCACCCGCGGCGCACAGCACGAGGCCGGCGACCGCGGCTAGCCACCACAGCGTCCACGCCGCGACGTGCCAGCGCGCGGGGCCCTCGTCCAGCGCCTGCCCGAGCCGCAGCAGCCACGCGCCCTGCGCGGCGAACGCGAGCGCCGACAGCAGCAGCAGGGTCGCGCCGACGCGCGCCGCGAAGCCTGCGCCGCGCGACGCCAGCGCGCGGTGCAGGCCCTGCGCCGCCACCGCTGCGAGCAGCCCGGGGAGGACGAAGCCGAGCAGGTTGAACGCGGTCGCGCCCGGCATCCCGGTCGCGCCGAGCAGCGCCGGCGGATCGATCGCATGCCGGTAACCCGGCACCGGCG
>DASRZN010000065.1:0-2346 GCA_035686325.1 Lysobacteraceae bacterium | reverse complement strand
GTCGATCGCGCTGTAGTCCTTGAACTCGCCGCCAAACCGCTCCGCGCCCACCTTGGTCAGCGCCGCCGTCAGCGTCGTCTTGCCGTGGTCCACGTGACCGATCGTGCCCACGTTCACGTGGGGCTTGGTGCGCTCGAACTTACCCTTTGCCATGGTTCACTCCGTGATTCGTGAATGTGTGACTGGTGATCCGCGTAACGCGGGGCCTCGGTCCGGATGGACCGGGCCCCGCCCACGAATCAGGACTTCTTGATGACCGTCTCGGCGATGTTCGCCGGCGCTTCCGCGTAGTGGTCGAATTCCATCGTGAAGGTCGCGCGCCCCTGCGACATCGAGCGCAGGCTGGTCGCGTAGCCGAACATCTCGCCCAGCGGGATCATCGCGTTGATGATCTTGCCCGACGGGCTGTCGTCCTGGCCCTGCAGGATGCCGCGGCGGCGGCTCACGTCGCCCATCACGTCGCCGAGGTAATCCTCGGGCGTGACGATCTCGACCTTCATGATCGGCTCCAGCAGCACCGGCGAGGCCTTGTGGAAGCCTTCCTTGAAGCCCATCGAACCGGCGATCTTGAACGCCATTTCCGACGAGTCGACTTCGTGGTACGAGCCGTCGACCAGGCGCACCTTGACGTCGACGATCGGGTAGCCGGCCATGATGCCGTTGGCCACCGCTTCCTGGATGCCCTTGTCCACCGCCGGGATGTATTCCTTCGGCACCACGCCGCCGACGATCGCGTTCTCGAACTCGTAGCCCTTGCCCTGCTCGTTCGGTGAGATCTCGAGCCAGACGTGGCCGAACTGGCCCTTGCCGCCCGACTGGCGCACGAACTTGCCTTCCGACTTGACCGCCTTGCGGATGGTCTCGCGGTAGGCGACCTGCGGCTTGCCGACGTTGGCCTCGACGTTGAACTCGCGCTTCATGCGGTCGACGATGATGTCGAGGTGCAGTTCGCCCATGCCGGAGATGATCGTCTGGCCGGACTCTTCGTCGGTGCGCACGCGGAAGCTGGGGTCTTCCTGCGCCAGGCGGCCGAGCGCCAGGCCCATCTTCTCCTGGTCGGACTTGGTCTTCGGCTCGACCGCCATCGAGATGACGGGCTCCGGGAAGGTCATCCGCTCGAGCACGATCGGCGCGTCCTGCGCGCACAGCGTGTCGCCGGTGGTGACGTCCTTCAGGCCCACCGCGGCGGCGATGTCGCCGGCCAGCACTTCCTTGATCTCGTCGCGGTTGTTGGAATGCATCTGCAGCAGGCGGCCGATGCGCTCCTTCTTGCCCTTGACCGAGTTGTAGACCTGGTCGCCGGCGTTGAGGGTGCCCGAGTAGACGCGGAAGAAGGTCAGCGAACCGACGAACGGGTCGGTCATGATCTTGAACGCGAGCGCGGAGAACGGCGCCTTGTCGCTGGACTCGCGGGTCATCTCCTTGGTCTCGTCGTCGACGTCCACGCCGCGCACGGCGGGCACGTCGACCGGCGAGGGCAGCAGGTTGACGACGCCGTCCAGCATCGCCTGCACGCCCTTGTTCTTGAACGCCGAGCCGCAGAACATCGGCACGATCTCGGTCTTCAGGGTGCGCTCGCGCAGACCCTTGATGATCTCGGCCTCGGACAGCTCACCGTCGGTGAGGTACTTGTCCATCAGCTCTTCGCTGGCCTCGGCCGCGGACTCGACCATGTAGGCGCGCGCCTCGTCGGCGGCCTCCTTGAGGTTGTCCGGGATGTCGCGGTACTCGAAATTCAGGCCCTGCGAGGCGGCATCCCAGTGGATGGCCTTCATCTTGAGCAGGTCGACCACGCCCTCGAAGCCGTCCTCGGCACCCACCGGCACCTGCATCGGCACCGGCGACGCGCCCAGGCGCGACTTCAGCTGGTCGCGGACCTTGAAGAAGTTGGCGCCGGTGCGGTCCATCTTGTTGACGAACGCGATGCGCGGCACGTGGTACTTGTTGGCCTGGCGCCACACCGTCTCGGACTGCGGCTGCACGCCGCCGACCGCGCACAGCACGAACACCGCGCCGTCGAGCACGCGCAGCGAACGCTCGACCTCGATGGTGAAGTCGACGTGCCCGGGGGTGTCGATGATGTTGAAGCGATGCTCCGGCAGCGACTTGTCCATGCCCTTCCAGAAGGCGGTGGTCGCCGCCGACTGGATGGTGATGCCGCGCTCCTGCTCCTGCTCCATCCAGTCCATGGTGGCGGCGCCGTCGTGCACCTCACCGATCTTGTGGCTCTTGCCGGTGTAGAACAGGATGCGCTCGGACGTGGTGGTCTTGCCGGCATCGATGTGGGCCATGATGCCGAAGTTGCGGTAACGCTCGATGGGAGTGGTGCGAGCCACGGTCGTCTCT
>DASRZN010000064.1:0-7638 GCA_035686325.1 Lysobacteraceae bacterium | reverse complement strand
TGGCCATCGCGCCCGCGGCCAACCCGGTCTGCTGCGCGTCCTGCGGATGCAGTACCACGCGCGCGCCGACGGTGAGCGGATGCGCCTGCAGGGCGGCGGCGCGGCGGGTGACCGCGTCGCTGCGGTAGATCGCCTGCGAGGCGACGACCTCGAGGCCGTTGCCGGCCTGCGCAGGCGCCCTACCCTTCGCCGCCGCGACCTCGCGCGGCGACACGCCGGCGCGCAGCCCGTCCAGGTCGAAGAATTCGAAGCCCGGCGCCTGCAGCAGGCCGCCGAGCGCGCGCAGCACGCGCCAGCCCGGACGGGCCTCGCCCGGCAGCTTGCCGCCGGCGACCGCACGCTGTTCGCGGCCGTCGAGGTTGGTCAGGGTGGCATCGATCTCCGGCAGCGCGCCGATCGGCAGGATGACGTCGGCGACGCGGCGGGTGGACTCGCATGCGAACGTGGTGAACGCCACCACCTGCGCCTTGCCCAGCGCCTGCATCGCCAGCGCCTGGTCGGCGAAGTCGAGGCCGGGCTCGAGGTTGTACAGCAGGTACGCGCCACGCTGCTCGCGCAGCATCGCCTGCGCGTCGCGCGCGGTCGGCAGCACGCCGTGGCGGGCCAGGCCGAGCGCGTTGGCGCCCTGCGGGATGCGGCACAGCGCGGCACCGTGCGCGGCGGCGAACGCGCGCGCGGCGGCGCGGATCGCGGCGGCGTGCGGGCCGACCTCGGCGACGCCGCCGACGATCACCGCCACCCGGCCGGCGCCGGCGAGGTCCACCTGGCCGAGCGCGTCGGCCAGCTGCGACGGCGGCACGATGCGCTTGCTGGCGACGTCGAAGGTGAAGTCGAAATCGACCGGGTTGACGACGTGCACCTTCGCGCCGTGCTTGACCACCGCCTTGCGCACGCGGGCGTGCAGCAAGGGCAACTCGTGGCGTAGCTGCGAGCCGACGATGACGATCGCCTCGGCCTGCTCGATGTCGGCGACCGGCATCGCGAAGGCCTCGGCGACGGCGCCGTCGGACAGGTCCAGCTGACCGATGCGGTGGTCGAGGTTGCCGGTGCCCAGCGCCTCTGCCAGGCGCGCCAGCAGCGCGCCCTCCTCGTTGGAGGTGGCGGGATGCGCCAGGATGCCGAGCTGGTCGGCGCCGTTGTCCCTGAGGATCTGCGCCGCGCGCGCCAGCGCCTCGTCCCAGCTGGCCTCGCGCCAGTCGGACGCCTCGCCGGTGTGGCCCACGCGCAGCAGCGGCTTCAGCGCGCGGTCGGCGGCGTACAGGCCCTGGTGCGAATAACGGTCGCGGTCGGACAGCCAGCACTCGTTGACCGCCTCGTTGGCGCGCGGCACGGTGCGCAGCACGTCGCCGCGGCGCACGTGCAGGAACAGGTTGCTGCCCAGCGCGTCGTGGTAGCCCAGCGATTCCTTCGCGACCAGCTCCCACGGCCGCGCGCGGAAGCGGAACACCTTGTTGGTCAGCGCGCCGACCGGGCAGACGTCGATCACGTTGCCCGACAGCTCGGTGGTCAGCGGCTTGCCGTCGTAGGTGCCGATCTGCAGGTTCTCGCCGCGCATCATGCCGCCGAGCTCGTAGGTGCCGCACACCTCCGCGGTGACGCGGATGCAGCGCGTGCACTGGATGCAGCGGGTCATGTCGGTCGCGACCAGCGGCCCGAGGTCCTCGTCGGCCACGGTGCGCTTGCGCTCGGAGAAGCGGCTCACCGAACGGCCGTAGCCGAGCGAGAGGTCCTGCAGCTCGCACTCGCCGCCCTGGTCGCAGATCGGGCAGTCGAGCGGATGGTTGATCAGCAGGAACTCCATCGTGTTGCGCTGCGACTTGAGGGCCTTGTCGCTGCGCGTGGAGATCTTCATGCCGTCGGCGACCGGGGTCGCGCAGGCCGGCGCCGGCTTCGGCATCTTCTCGACCTCGACCAGGCACATGCGGCAGTTGGCCGCGATGCTCAGCTTGTCGTGGTAGCAGAAGCGCGGGATCGGGATGCCGGCCTTGTCGGCGGCATGGATGATCATCGAGCCCTTGGGCGCGGCCAGCTCGACCCCGTCGATGAAGACGGTGACGTGGTCGGGCGGGAGGTTTGGATTGACGGGCTGCGCGCTCACGCTGCCACCTTCTTGGCGATGACCGTGCCGGCGCGCTGGTCGTCGACCAGGAAGCGCTTGTTGACGATCGCGTATTCGAATTCGTCCCAGAAATGGCGCAGGAAGCCCTGCACCGGCCACGCCGCGGCCTCGCCGAAGGCGCAGATGGTGTGGCCCTCGATCTGGCCCGCGCAGGCGCGCAGCATCTGCAGGTCGTCGAGCACCGCCTGGCCGGTCGCGATGCGGGTCAGCATGCGGTACATCCAGCCGGTGCCCTCGCGGCACGGCGTGCACTGGCCGCAGCTTTCCTTCATGTAGAAGCGGCTGATCCGCTGGCAGGCGCGGACCATGCAGGTGGTCTCGTCCATCACGATGACCGCGCCGGAGCCGAGGCCGGAACCGGCCTTCTGCAGCGCGTCGTAGTCCATGGTCAGGCCCATCATGGTGTCGGCCGGCAGCACCGGCATCGACGAGCCACCCGGGATCACCGCCTTGAGCTTGTGGCCGTTGCGCACGCCGCCGGCCATCTGCAGGAGCTCGGAGAACGGCGTGCCCAGGCGGATCTCGTAATTGCCCGGCTTGTTGACGTGGCCGGAGACCGAGAACACCTTCGCGCCGCCGTTGTTCGGCTTGCCGAGGTTGAGGAACCACTCGGCGCCGTTGCGCACGATCGCCGGCACCGAGGCGTAGGTCTCGGTGTTGTTGATCGTGGTCGGCTTGCCGTACAGGCCGAAGTTGGCCGGGAACGGCGGCTTGTAGCGCGGCTGGCCCTTCTTGCCCTCCAGCGACTCCATCAGCGCGGTTTCCTCGCCGCAGATGTAGGCGCCCGCGCCGAGCGCGTTGTAAATGTCGATGTCCACGCCGCTGCCGAGGATGTCCTTGCCCAGCCAGCCGTTGGCGTAGGCCTCGCGGGTGGCCTCCTCCAGGTGTTCGAACGGCTCGTGGTGGAATTCGCCGCGCAGGTAGTTGTAGGCGACCTTCGTGTTGGTCGCGTAGCAGGCGATGGCCAGGCCCTCGATCACCGCGTGCGGGTTGTAGCGCAGGATGTCGCGGTCCTTGGCGGTGCCGGGCTCGGACTCGTCCGAGTTGCACAGGATGTACTTCTCGCCGTCGTGCTTGGGCATGAAGCTCCACTTCAGCCCGGTCGGGAAGCCCGCGCCGCCGCGGCCGCGCAGGCCGGACTGCTTGATCATGTCGATCAGCGCGGCGCGATCCATCTTCTGCTCGAGGACCTTGCGCAGCGCGCTGTAGCCGCCGGTCTTGAGGTAGTTCTCGTAGGACCACGGCTTGTCGAAGTGCAGCGTCGTGTAGACGACGTTGTGCTCCTGCGGCGCCGGGCCGACCGGCCCGGTCGGCTGCGAATAGTCGTGGTGGCCGTGTGCCATCGTGTCCTGCCTCATTCCAGCCCGTCGAGCAGCTCGTCGACCTTCTCGGCCGTGAGCTTCTCGTGGTAATGCCCGTCGATCACCACCACCGGCGCGCCGCAGCAGGCGGCCAGGCACTCTTCCTCGCGCTTGAGGTAGACGCGGCCGTCGGCGGTGGACTCGCCCAGCTTGCAGCCGAGCTTCATTTCGGCGTGGGCGACCAGGTCCTGGGCGCCATTGAGCCAGCAACTGATGTTGGTGCAGAAGGCGACGTTGTGGCGGCCGACCTCCTGCAGTTCGAACATCGAGTAGAAGGTCGCGACCTCGTACGCCCACACCGGCGGGATGCCGAGGTACTTGGCGACGGCGGCGACCAGCTCGTCGCTCAGCCAGCCGCCGTTCTGCTCCTGCGCGGCGTGCAGGCCCTGCAGCACCGCCGAACGCTTGCGGTCGGGCGGGAACTTGGTCAGCCAGTGGTCGATGTGCGCGCGGGTCTTGTCCGACAGCACCGCCATCGGGTCGACGTTGCGCGCGTTCTCGAAATTGCCGGTCGCTCTCATGTCCTGCCTTACCGGTCGATGCTGCCGAAGACGATGTCGTAGGTGCCGATCATCGCCACCACGTCGGCCAGCATGTGGCCACGCACCACGCTGTCCATCGAGGACAGGTGGGCGAAGTCGGGCGCGCGCACCTTGACCCGGAACGGCTTGTTGGCGCCGTCGCTGACCAGGTACACGCCGAACTCGCCCTTCGGGCCCTCGATTGCCGTGTAGGTCTCGCCTTCGGGCACGCAGTAGCCTTCGGAGAACAGCTTGAAGTGGTGGATCAGCGCTTCCATGTCGTCCTTCATCTCCTCGCGGGAGGGAGGCGCGACCTTGTAGTTGTCCAGCATCACCGGGCCCGGGTTGGCGCGCAGCCACTTCACGCACTGCTGGATGATGCGGTTGGACTGGCGCATCTCGGCGACGCGCACCAGGTAACGGTCGTAGCAGTCGCCGTGGGTGCCGACCGGGATGTCGAAATCGACTTCCGCGTACTTCGCGTACGGCTGCTTCTTGCGCAGGTCCCAGGCCACGCCGGAACCGCGCAGCATCGGCCCCGTCATGCCCCAGGCCAGCGCCTGCTCCGGCGAGATCACGCCGATGCCGACGGTGCGCTGCTTCCAGATGCGGTTGTCGGTGAGCAGCACCTCGTACTCGTCGATCCGCTTCGGGAACTCGTTGGTGAACGCCTCGATGAAGTCGAGCAGCGAGCCCTCGCGCGCCTCGTTGAAGCGCTTGAGCTTGCCGCCCTTGCGCCACGGCGATTCCTTGTACTGCGGCATCCGGTCCGGCAGGTCGCGGTAGACGCCGCCCGGGCGGTAGTAGGTCGCGTGCATGCGCGCGCCCGACACCGCCTCGTACACGTCCATCAGTTCCTCGCGCTCGCGGAAGGCGTACAGGAACACCGCCATCGCGCCGAGGTCGAGGCCGTTGGAACCGACCCACATCAGGTGGTTCAGGATGCGGGTGATCTCGTCGAACATTGTGCGGATCCACAGCGCGCGCTCCGGCGGCGTGATCCCCATCAGGTTCTCGATCGCGAGCACGTAGGCGTGCTCGTTGCACATCATCGAGACGTAGTCGAGCCGGTCCATGTAGCCGATCGACTGGTTGAATGGCTTGGACTCGGCGAGCTTCTCGGTGCCCCGGTGGAGCAGGCCAATGTGCGGGTCGGCACGCTGCACGACCTCGCCGTCCATCTCCAGGATCAGGCGCAGCACCCCGTGCGCGGCCGGATGCTGCGGGCCGAAGTTCAGCGAGTAGTTGCGGATCTCCTTCTGGGCTTCGGCGGCATTGCTGGCGAAGGCCACGCTGGAGGGCTGGATCTGGGCGCTCATCGGTGGTCGGCTCCCGGCGCCGGCGTGGGACCGGTGGTGGGCTGCTGGGTGTCGGCGGGTCCGAGCGTGCTGCCGATCCTCAGGTCGCGATCCTCGCCGGCGGCGGTCGCGTAACGCGAGTCGTTGCGGATCACGCGCGGCACGTTGACGCGCGGCTCGACCGAGGTCACCGGCTCGTAGATCACGCGCTGGCTGGCGGCGTCGTAGCGGACCTCGACGTTGCCGATCAGCGGGAAATCCTTGCGGAACGGGTGGCCGACGAAACCGTAGTCGGTGAGGATCCGGCGCAGGTCCGGATGGCCTTCGAAGACGATGCCGAACAGGTCGAACGCCTCGCGCTCGAACCAGTCGGCGATCGGCCACAGGTCGGTCACCGAGGGCACCACCGGCAGCGCGTCGTCCGGCGCGAAGCAGCGCACGCGCAGGCGGCGGTTGTGCTGCACCGACAGCAGGTGGATGACGGCCGCGAAGCGCCTCGCCGGCATCGGCAGCGCCACCTCGCCCGCGGGCTGGTCGCCCTGCGCGCTGGGCCGCTGGCCGTAGCCGAAGCGGCCCGGGCCCCTGCCCTGCACGCCGCGGCTGAAGCCCTCCGAGGACGTGCCCGTGTCCCACTCGTCGCTGCCGTAGCCGAGGTAGTCCACGCCGCAGACGTCGATCAGCTGCTCGAAGCCGAATTCGTCGCGCAGCGCACGGCAGCCCTCATGCCAACCGCCGGCGTCGAGCTCGAGGGTGACCTCGCCGCGCGCCAGCGCGACCAGCACCCCGGCCTGCGGGAAGCGCGCGCGCAGGCGCTCCACGAAGCTCGCGGTGGTCTCAGCCATTGCGCAGCCCCGTCTTGTTCTCGCCGAAGTTGCTGGCGCGGCGGATCTTCTTCTGCAGCTGCAGGATGCCGTACACCAGCGCCTCCGCGGTCGGCGGGCAACCCGGCACGTAGACGTCGACCGGCACGATCCGGTCGCAGCCGCGCACCACCGAATAGGAGTAGTGGTAGTAGCCGCCGCCGTTGGCGCAGCTGCCCATGGAGATGACCCACTTCGGGTCCGGCATCTGGTCGTACACCTTGCGCAGCGCCGGGGCCATCTTGTTGACCAGGGTGCCGGCGACGATCATCACGTCGGACTGGCGCGGCGACGGGCGGAACACCACGCCGAAGCGGTCCAGGTCCAGGCGCGCCGCGCCGGCGTGCATCATCTCCACCGCGCAGCACGCGAGGCCGAAGGTCATCGGCCACATCGAACCGGTGCGCGCCCAGTTGAGCAGCGCGTCGGCGGTGGTGGTGACGAAGCCGCGGTCGAGCAGCGGGTTGTCGCCCTCCGGCCGGATGATGTCGTCCACCCGGCTCGCGGGCAGCGGGTTGTTCAGCAACCCGTCGATGGTCTGGACAAGACTCATGTGCGCACGCCCATCTCGGACAGTCTCCGCTTGCGCGCCAGATTCGGCGTCATTCCCATTCCAGCGCGCCCTTCTTCCACACGTAGGCGAAGCCGATCACCAGCAACGCCAGGAACACGCCCATCTCGATCAGCCCGAACAGCCCGAGCTCGCGGAACACCACCGCCCACGGGAAGACGAAGGCGATTTCAAGGTCGAACACGATGAACAGGATCGCGATCAGGTAGTAGCGCACGTCGAAACGCATGCGCGCGTCCTCGAACGCGGGAAAGCCGCATTCGTAGGGCGAGAGTTTCTCGGGGTTCGGCCGGCGCGGGCCGAAGACGTTGCCGATCACGATGAGGGCGACGCCGATGCCGGCGGCAACGAGCAGGAACAGCAGGGTCGGCAGGTATTCGGCCAGCACGCGCGTCCTCGTTTGGTCTTCCCGACCGCTTCCTGCGCGTCCTGCGCAGACGTTCCGACCCGCGCCCGGCGGTGGCCGGAGGCGGGCATCGCCCGCCGCGCGTGCGACGGCGCGAACGCTGCGGCGGGATCCCGGGCCCCCGGGGGCTTGCCGCATCGCGTGCGGGTCGCGTCGGGGACTCGCATTCATGGTGCCCAAGGGGGGACTCGAACCCCCACGACTTGCGTCGCTACCACCTCAAGGTAGTGCGTCTACCAATTCCGCCACCTGGGCTTGAAACCTGCGGCCTCCTGGCCTGCCTGCCGGCGCTCCGTCCGGCCCGTGTCGCTCCTTGTCCTCAACCGCCCGGCGGCTGCGGCGCGGGCGCCTGCGGCTGGGCGGGCGGCGGGGCCGGCACGCTGGACGCGGGCGCCGCGGGCTGGGCCGCGGCCGGGGCCGCGGGCACCGTGCCGTCGCCCTGCGCCGGCTTGGGCGCCGGCGCCGCGGGCAACTGCGCCATCACGCCCAGGTCCTGCTGGGC
>DASRZN010000063.1:0-4397 GCA_035686325.1 Lysobacteraceae bacterium | reverse complement strand
GCTGTACGCCGCCGCGCGCAACGGCCGCGTCGACCGCGCGCTGGCGCTGATCGAGGCGGGCGCCGATCCGCACGCCCTGCCCCCGCCCGGAGAGCGCGACCAGCGTGCGCTGCCGGTACTGGCCGCGGTGCTGCCCGACCTGCGCCTGCTGCGCGCGCTGATCGCCGCCGGGGTCGACGTCAACGCGGCGCACGCCGGGATGACGCCGCTGTTGGCCGCGACCCGCGACAGCTGGCACGGCCGCCCGGAAGCGGTGATGACCCTGCTCGCCAACGGCGCCGACCCGCGCGCGCCGGACGCCGAGGGCAACACCCCGCTGCACCACGCCGCGCGCAGCTCCGACCCGGGCGTCGCCGCGCTGCTGCGCGACGCCGCCGCCGAACTCGACGCAATCAATGCCGACGGCGTGACCCCGCTCGGCATGGCCTGCGCCAGCGGCAACTGGCGGCTGGCGCGCTTCCTGCTCGAGCGCGGCGCGAAACCCGAACCCGAGGGCGCCAGCCCGGCGCTGCTGGCCGCGGCCGGCGGCGACGAGGACGATCCGGCCGGCGTGCAATTGCTGCTCAAGCACAAGGCGCGCGCC
The DNA here is from genome assembly GCA_035686325.1 of Lysobacteraceae bacterium. GTDB lineage: Bacteria > Pseudomonadota > Gammaproteobacteria > Xanthomonadales > Xanthomonadaceae > JABFWF01. Next base: position 3,814 of record DASRZN010000063.1, on the reverse strand, counting down.
GACGCCCGCGACGCACGCGGCCGCGGCGCGCTGCACGAGGCGGCGCTGGCCGGCAACGCGGAGATCCTCGGCGTGCTGCTGGGCGCCGGCGCCGACGTGCGGGCTGTCGACGGCGAGGGCCGCACGCCGCTGCTGGAGGCCGCGCGCGGCGCGTCCGCCGCGGCGATCGAGGCGCTGGTCGCCGCCGGCGCCGACCTCGCCGCGGTGGATGCCGACGGCCGCGGCGCGCTCGCCCTGGTGTGCCGCGCGGAGGCGCCGTCGCCGGCGCTGGTGCGCCGCCTGCTCGACCTTGGTGCCGATCCCGGACAGGCCGACCGCGACGGCAAGCGCGCGCTCGAACACGCCGCCGAGGCCGGCCGCTGGGCGCTGGTTGCGGCGCTCGACGCCGATTACGCGTTGCCCGCGGCGGTCGCCGACGACGGCCAGGAAACGACCGACCTGCCGGACCGCGCGCCGATCGAACTGCTGCGCGAAGGCCTCGCCGCCGGCGCCCACGACGGCCTCGCCCCGCTCGCCAGGCTGCTGTCGCCGGCCGAGCTCGGCCGCCTGCTGGTCGAAGCGGACGTCTCCGCCTCCCCGGCGCGGATCGACTGGCTGCTGGCACAGGGCGCCGACGCCGATGCGCGCGCGGAAGGCGACGACAGCCCGGCCTTCGCCCTGCTCGCGCGCGGGCCGGCCGCTTTGCCGGCGTTGCAGGCGCTGCTGCGGCGCGGCGTGTCGCCCGCCGGCGCCGGCGGCCTCGCCCGCTTCCTCGCCGCCTGCGCCGCCGGCGACCAGGGCGCGCGCGGCCACGAGAGCTTCGCCCTGGAACTGCTGGAGCGCGGCGCCGATCCGTTCGCCCCGTCGCCGGCCGGCGACCCGCCGCTGACGCTTGCGGTGCGCCTGGGCTGGCTGCGCCTGGCCGAGCGCCTGCTCGACAGCGGCGGCGCGCTGGAGGCGCGCGACAGCCACGGCATGACCGCACTGCACCTGGCCGCCGCGCTCGGCCGCGAGCCGGCGGTACGCTTGCTCGTCGCGCGCGGCGCCGCGCCCGACACCCGCGCCGCCGACGGCCAGACGCCGCTCGGCGTCGCCCTTGCCAGCGGCCGCCGCGACCTCGCCGACTGGCTGGATTGGCGCGGCTGGCCGCTGCCGCGCCGGCCGCTGCAGGCGACCGACGTGCCGGCCGCGGCGATCGTCGGCGACGCCGACGCGGTGCGCCGCCTGCTCGAACTCGGCCTGCCGGTGGACGCCACCGACGGCCAGGGCTGCACCGCGCTGCTGCGCGCCGCCGGCGGCGGCCATCGCGCGACCGTCGACCTGCTGCTCGCGCGCGGCGCCGACCCGAAGCGCGCCGCGCACACCGGCGCGACCCCGCTGTCGGCCGCGGTCAGCATGCGCCACGGCGAAATCGTCGACCGCCTGCTCGCCGCCGGCGCCGGCCTCGAGCAGCGCCTGCCGGGCGAAGTCACCGTGCTGATGCTGGCCGCCGCGCTCGGCCTGCCCGACGTCTGCTCGCGCCTGCTGCAGGCTGGCGCCAACGTGCACGCGCAGGACGCGCAGGGACTGACCCCGCTGCACTGCGCGGCGCTGTTCGGCTTCACCGCGCGCGAACGGCCGCGCCTGCTCGCCCTGCTCGACACCCTGCTGCTGGCCGGCGCCGACGCCGATGCCGCGGCCGCCGGCAACGCGACCCCGCTGCTGCTCCTGCTCGGCGCGCGCGCCGAGCCCGGCAGCGCGGTGGACGAGGACGTGCTGCTGGCCGGCGTCGAGCGCCTGCTCGACGAGGAGGTCGCGCTCGACGCGCAGGACCCGCGCGGCTTCGGCCCGCTGCACCTGGCCGCGCTGCACGGCCTGCTGCGCACCACCCAGTACCTGCTGCGCGCCGGCTGCGACCCGGACCTGCGCGACGCGCTCAACCGCAGCCCGCGCGAGATCGCGGTGATGCGCGGCTTCGTCGACGTCGCCGCCGAGTTCGCCCCGGCGGTGCAGGGCGTGTCGATGGCGCGGTTCCTCAGGGACAGGGGCTAGGGATTAGGGGCTAGGGGCTAGGGGCTAGGGGCTAGGGGCTAGGGGCTAGGGGCTAGGGGCTAGGGGCTGGAAAAAAGCCCGAGCGGAAGCCTCGACCCGACGCCAATCCCTGGCTCCTAATCCCTAATCCCTAGCCCCTAATCCCTAGTCCCTAATCCCTAGTCCCCAACTCCTTCCCCAGCACGCCTTCGCCGCGGTCGGCGGCGAACAGCTGCTCGAGGTCGCGGCGCGCCTCCTGCGAGGTCTGGATCAGCGCCGCCTCGTCGTCGTAGACCTGGTGCTGGCTGACCAGCAGCGCCTCGTCGTGGACGCGGAAGCGCTCGGCGCGGCCGGCGGCAACGTCCTCGGGCTGGCCGAGCGCGACCAGCACCCGCTCGCCCATCTTCAGGCTTGAATGGAAGGTCTCGCGCACCGCCTGCGCGCCCAGGTCCATCAGCTCCCACGCGTGGCGGCGGTTGCGGGCGCGCGCGAACACCGTCGCCTGCGGGTAGTGGCGGCGCAGCACCCGCACGGTGGCGAGGTTGCTCTCCGGATCGTCGATCGCGACCACGAACACCCGCACGTGGGCCGCGCCGGCGGCGCGCAGCAGTTCCGGCCGCGCCGGATCGCCGTAATAGAGCTGGCTGCCGAAGCGGCGCATGAAGTCGACCTGCTCCGGGCTGTGCTCGATCGCGATGAATGGAATGCGCTGCGCCGCGAGCAGGCGCGCGATGATCTGGCCGAAGCGGCCGAAGCCGGCGATCAGCACCTGCGGCTGCTGCTCGGGGATGCGGTCGAACGGGCGCTGCGCGCGCGGTGCCGACTCCGGCAGCAGGCGCGAGACCACGATCAGCAGCAGCGGCGTCAGCGCCATCGACACGCCGACCATCGCCACCAGGCGGTCGCGCTCGGCGCCGCTGATCAGGGCGGCACGCTGCGCCTCGCCGAAGATGACGAAGGCGAACTCGCCGCCCAGGGCCAGCACGCTGGCGAGCAGCAGCGCGCCGCGCTTGTCGAGCCCGCCCGGGCGACGACCGATCGCGAACAGCAAACCGAACTTCACCGCCAGCAGCACCACCACGCCGCCGCCGATCAGCAGCGGTTCGCTCGCCACCCGCTGCAGGTCGATGCTCATGCCCACGGCCATGAAGAACAGGCCGAGCAGCAGGCCCTCGAACGGCTGGACCTGCGATTCCAGTTCGTGCCGGAATTCCGAATCGGCGAGCAGCACGCCGGCGAGGAACGCGCCGAGGCCCGCGCTCAGGCCCGCCAGCTGCAGCAGCCACGCGCTGCCGAGCACGACCAGCAGCGCGGTCGCGGTGAACACTTCCGGCATGCGCGAGCGCGCGACCACCCGGAACACCTGGCGCAGCAGCAGCCGGCCACCGAACACCAGCACCGCGATCGCCGCCAGCGCGCGCAGCGCCAGCCACCACAGCGGCACCGTTTCCTCGCCGTGGACGTGGCCCAGCAGCGGGATCGCCGCCAGCAGCGGGATCGCGGCGAGGTCCTGGAACAGCAGGATCGCGAAGGCGAGCCGGCCGTGGTCGCTGGTCAGCGCCTTGCGTTCGGCGAGCAGCTGCAGGCCGACCGCGGTGGACGACAACGCGAGCCCGAGGCCGACCACCAGCGCCGCCCGCCAGGACAGCCCGGTCAGCAGCGCCAGCCCGCCGAGCGCCAGCCCGCACGCCAGCACCTGCAGGCCGCCGACCCCGAACACCGGCCGTCGCATCACCCGCAGGCGCGCCGGCGACAGTTCCAGGCCGATCACGAACAGCAGCATCACCACGCCGATCTCGCTGGCGGCCAGCACCGGATCGGCGTT
>DASRZN010000062.1:0-4000 GCA_035686325.1 Lysobacteraceae bacterium | reverse complement strand
GCGGGGTCTGCGGGGTGGCCGCATCCTGCGCGTCGGCGGCGGCGTTGGCGGCCGCGTCCGCGCCCATGCTGGCCTGCGCGGCGCCGGCCGAGGACGCGTCCGCCGCGCCTTCCTTGTTCACGCCGAAGTTGGCCACCGCGTCGGCCTGCTGCGCCTGCTGCGCGCCCGCATCGGCCTGACCGGCGGCGTCCTGCGCCTGCTCGGCGGCGACCTGCGCGCCGGTGGCGTCGGTGGTCATGCCGTCGTCGGCGGTGGCGGCGTCGGCCGCCTTCTGCGCGTCCTTGGCGGACTGCTTCGCGTCCTTCGCGTCTTCGTTCGCGGCCTCGGCGTCGACCGCCGTCTGCTGTTCGAGCTGCGCGTTGGTCGGATCTTCCGGCGGGGTGGTGGACTGCGCCTGCGCGACGCCGGCGAGGCCGAGCGCGGCGGAAATGGCGAATGTCAGGGTGGCGGTACGGAGCATGGTCGTGCACCTGTGGGTGGGATGACACGGCGATGCTGGGACGGCGACGATCAAGCCCGTGTAAATCCGGGCGGATCGCATTCAGCCGCGGGCAGGTTCGCGCGCGGCGCGTTCAGCGCAGGTCGACCAGCGAGGCCTGCAGCGCCACCGCGAGCGCGGCGTCGCCATTGACCAGGTCGCGCCAGGCCAGTTCGATGCCCTTGCGCCGGCCTTTCTCCACCAGCTTCAGGCGTTCCGGATCGAGGGTCAACGTCCAGGGATGGCCGTCGATGTCGAGCTGGCGGCGCAGGGGTTTGTCGAGCGGTGTCATGGCAGGCGGTCGCTTCGCGCTGGCTTCATTGCGCGCGCTCCAGCATGCTGGACACGGTTTTGACGAGGGAGTGAACCATGTCCAGCAAGCGCGAACGGATCGAGCCCAACGGCGACGTGCGCTTCGTGCGTCGCGACGAACGCGGCCGCTTCAAGGAATCCGACGACGCCGGCCGCTCGCTGGCGCAGGACCGCCGCCAGACCGCGCAACACACCGTCGTGTCCGGGCAGGGCGATCGCGGCGACCGCAAGCGTTGACCCGCGCCATGGGCAGGCTCGGCGAAACGCAGGATGCGGCGCCGGTCGCGCTGCCGCAGTTTTCCGCCACCGGCGCGCTGCTGCTGCGCCTGGATCCGGCCGCGATGCGCCCGCCGTCCGCGCAGCGGGTGCGGCTGGACGGGCGCTGGCTGCGGCGCAAGCGCGAGTTCCACGTCACCGTGCTCGGCCGCGCGCTCGGGCCGCGGTTGCGCGCGCTGTTCGACGAGCCGGCCCTGCAGATCACCCTGGCCGGGCTCGACTGGCAGGTCCGGCGCGAACATCGCTACGACCTGCTCGGCAAGATGAAGCCGTCGGCGCACGGCGCGGTCGCCTGCTACAGCGTGATCGAGCACGTGCAGGTGCCCGGCATGGTCGCGCTGTACGCGTTGCTGGCCGAACAGGTGCCGGACTTCCCGGCGTGCCCGCCGCCGCACGTCACCCACTACGTGCTCGGCGACCGCAACGGCATCGGCCTGCCCGACCAGGACGCACTGGCGACGCATCGCGTCCGCGGCATACAGGAAGCTGAACTGGCGTAGTGCTCCGGGGCAGTGGGAGCAAGCACTGGCCCGCCAGGCTGGGCGTGCCGGGCAGGCAGGACACGCCGTGAATCCGTCCATGGAGGCTCGGATGCCCCATCCATGGCGCATACGGTCCTGCCCACCTCTCCCACCCGCCGCGCCCCCGGCTGTCGCTTTCCGGCTACCGGCTACCGGCTACCGGCTACCGGCTTCCGGCTTCCGGCCTGCCCTCCGTCTCCCGTCTCCCGTCCCGTCGCACGCGCTGCGACGGCGCTGCGCCAGCCTCGCCCGATGCAAGGGCAGATCCGCTTCGACTTCGGCACGGCGCGCGCCGGCGGCGTTCAGGAGCCGCGCGCGGGCGCGGCGGATAATGTCGCGATGGCGCAATTCCCGTCCCTGGCCGGCTTCCATCCGGCGGTCGCCGCGTGGTTCGCCGGCGCGTTCCCCGCGCCGACCGAGGCGCAGGCGCAGGCGTGGCCGGCGATCGGTTGCGGCCGCCACACCCTGGTCGCCGCGCCGACCGGTTCGGGCAAGACCCTGACCGCGTTCCTGTCCGCGATCGACGGTTTGGTGCGCGAGGGGCTGGAACACGGCCTGGCGGACACCACCCAGGTCGTCTACGTGTCGCCGCTGAAGGCGCTGTCCAACGACATCCACATCAACCTCGAGGCGCCGCTGGAAGGCATCCGCGCCGAACTCGCGCGGCAGGGACTGCCCGACGTCGAGATCCGCACCGCGGTGCGCACCGGCGACACCCCGCAGGCCGAGCGCGCGGCGCTGCGCAAGCGTCCGCCGCACATCCTGGTCACCACGCCGGAATCGCTGTACGTGCTGCTCGGTTCCGACTCGGGGCGGGCGATGCTGGCCGGCACCCGCACGGTGATCGTCGACGAGATCCACGCGCTGGTGGCGAGCAAGCGCGGCAGCCACCTGGCGCTGTCGCTGGAACGGTTGGAGGCGCTGTGCGGGCGACGGCTGGCGCGGATCGGGCTGTCGGCGACGCAGAAGCCCATCGACCAGGTCGCGCGCTTCCTGGTCGGCGCCGCCAACCTGGTGGATGGCGCGCCGGACTGCGAGATCGTCGACATCGGCTACACCCGCGCGCGCGACCTCGCGCTGGAACTGACCCCGGTGCCGCTGCAGACGGTGATGTCGAACGAGCATTGGGACCTCGTCTACGCCCGCATCGCCGAACTGGTGGAGGCGCACCGCACGACGCTGGTCTTCGTCAACACCCGGCGCATGGCCGAGCGCTCCGCGCGCCACCTCGCGGAAAAACTCGGGCGGGAACACGTCGCCGCGCACCACGGCAGCCTCGCCAAGGAGCTGCGGCTGGATGCCGAGCAGCGCCTGAAAAGCGGGCAGCTGAAAGTGCTGGTCGCGACCGCCTCGCTGGAACTCGGCATCGACATCGGCGATGTGGACCTGGTCTGCCAGATCGGTTCGCCGCGCGCGATCTCGGCGTTCCTGCAGCGGGTCGGACGCTCCGGCCATTTCGTCGGCGGCACGCCCAAGGGCCGCCTGTTCCCCAGCACGCGCGAGGAACTGGTCGAATGCGCCGCGTTGCTGGACTGCGTGCGCCGCGGCGAACTCGACGCGCTGGTCATGCCGGAGGCGCCGCTGGACGTGCTGGCGCAGCAGATCGTCGCCGAGGTCGCGTCCGCCGAATGGGACGAGGACGCGCTGTACGACTGGTTCCGCCGCGCCTGGCCGTACGCGCGGCTGCCGCGCAAGGCCTACGACGACGTCGTGCGCATGCTCGCCGAGGGCTACACGACGCGGCGCGGCACCCGCGCCGGCTACCTGCACCGCGACGCCGTGCACAAGCGCCTGCGCGGCCGCAAGGGCGGGCGCATGACCGCGGTGACCTCGGGCGGGACCATTCCCGACACCGGCGACTTCGCGGTGATCCTGGAGCCGCAGGGCACGACGATCGGCAACGTCAACGAAGACTTCGCCATCGAGAGCATGAAGGGCGACATCTTCCAGCTCGGCAACGCCAGCTATCGCATCCTGCGGGTCGAGTCCGGTCGGGTGCGGGTGGAGGACGCGCAGGGCGCGCCACCGAGCATCCCGTTCTGGCTGGGCGAGGCGCCCGGGCGCACCGATGAACTGTCGGTCGGGGTGTCTCGGTTGCGCGAGGAAGTCGCGGCGCGGTTGTGCGGCGCGAACGCGGGCGCCGCCGAGGGCAGCCGGGTTGCAGATGGGCCCGTCGCGGTCGCGCCGGAAGGTTGCGCGCAGAACGCGGGAGACGCCGTGCCGCTCGCCGCGCTGGTCCCGGGCGAAGGCGGCAGCGCCTTCGCCCCCGCGGACGTCGCCGCAACCTTGCCCTGGCTGCAGGGCGAACTCGGCCTCGACGACAACGCCGCGCGCCAGTTGCTCGACTTCCTCGCCCGCCAGCTCGCCGCGACCGGGGTGATGCCGACCCGCGGGCGGATCGTGCTGGAGCGTT
>DASRZN010000061.1:0-3953 GCA_035686325.1 Lysobacteraceae bacterium | reverse complement strand
ACTTCAACGTCCGCATCCAGGTCCGGCCGGACGGCTCGGGCGTGGTTACCGAGGGCGTCAAGCTCTCCGCCAACCCGTTCGACGAGATCGCGCTGGAGGAGGCCCTGCGCCTGCGCGACAAGGGCATCGCGACCGAGGTCGTGGTCGCCACGATCGCCCCGGCCGACGCCCAGGCGCACCTGCGCAACGGCCTGGCGATGGGCGCCAACCGCGCCGTCCACGTGGTCACCGAGGCCGGCCAGGACGTGCAGCCGCTGACCGCCGCGCGCGCCCTGCTCAAGCTGGTCGAGAAGGAGCAGCCCGATCTCGTCATCCTCGGCAAGCAGGCGATCGACGACGACGCCAACCAGACCGGCCAGATGCTGGCGACACTGTGGCAGCGCCCGCAGGCGACCTTCGCCTCGAAGCTGGAAGTCGCCGACGGCAAGGCCACGGTGACCCGCGAGGTGGATGCCGGCCTTGAAACGCTTGAAGTCGACCTGCCGGCGGTGGTCACCACCGACCTGCGCCTCAACGAGCCGCGCTTCATCAAGCTGCCGGACATCATGAAGGCCAAGAGCAAGCCGCTGGAGAGCATTCCCTTCGCCGACCTCGGCGTGGACGCCGGCGCCGGGCTGAAGGCGCTGGCGTACGCCGCGCCGGCCAAGCGCAGCAAGGGCGTGATGGTGAAGGACGCGGCGGAGCTGGTCGCCGCACTCAAGGCGAAGGGGCTGCTGTGATGACCAAGGTTCTGATCGTCGCCGAACACCTGGACGGCAAGCTCAATCCCGCGACCGCGAAGTGCGTGTCGGCGGCGCAGGCGCTGTCGCCCGAAGCCATCGACGTCGCGGTGCTCGCCGCCGAGCCGGCCGCGGTCGCCGCCGAGGCCGCGCAGATCGCCGGCGTGGGCCGGGTGCTCGCGGTCGCCAACCCGGCCAACGCGCAGCCGGTCGCGCAGGTGCTGGCGCCGCAGGTGGCGCAACTGACCGCCGGCTATACCCACGTGTTCGGCCCCAGCACGACCTTCGGCAAGGACCTGATGCCCTGCGTCGCCGCGCTGCTCGGCGTGGCCCAGGTGTCCGACCTGATGGCGGTGGACGGCCCGCGCACGTTCAAGCGGCCGGTGTATGCCGGGAACGCGATCGTCACCGTCGAGGCGCCGGAAGGCCAGGCGGTGGTCGCCACCGTGCGCACCGCGTCGTGGCCGGAAGCGGCGCGCGGCGGCAACGCGGCGATCGAATCCGCGGCGGTGGACGCGGCGCTGCCGACCCACACCCGCTACGTCGGCCTCGCCGCCGGCAAGTCCGACCGCCCCGACCTGCAGGGCGCGCGCCGCGTCGTCTCCGGCGGCCGCGGCGTCGGCTCGAAGGAAAACTTCGAGATCATCTACAAGCTCGCCGACAGGCTCGGCGCCGCGGTCGGCGCGTCGCGCGCCGCGGTCGACGCCGGCTACGTGCCGAACGAGCTGCAGGTCGGCCAGACCGGCAAGATCATCGCGCCCGAACTGTACGTCGCGGTCGGCATCAGCGGCGCGATCCAGCACCTGACCGGGATCAAGGACGCGGGCACGATCGTCGCGATCAACAAGGACGCGGACGCGCCGATCTTCGAGGTCGCGGACATCGGGCTGGTGGGCGACCTGTTCCAGCTGCTGCCCGAGATCGAAGCGCTCGTCTGACAGTTGCGGCCGGCGAACGCGCCGGCCATTCCCGCCTTCGCGCAGGCGGCTGCCGGCGGCGCGACCAGCACGATTGCCCGAACGTCCAGTTCGGCGTGAGCGGTTGCGCGGGCTACACTTCCACGCTCCCGTTCCAGGAGACGCCCATGGCCCCCGCCACGATGCCCGCCGAAGGCCGCGCGCCCGGCAAGCTGCAACCGGACGCCGCCACCGCCCTGCGCGGCCTCGTCGCCGACGGCCAGACCCTCGCGGTCGGCGGCTTCGGCCTGTGCGGCATCCCCGAGGCGCTGATCGCGGCGCTGCGCGATTCCGGGGTCAAGGGCCTGACCGTGATCTCCAACAACGCGGGCGTGGACGGGTTCGGCCTCGGCCAGCTGCTCGGCACGCGCCAGATCCGCAAGATGATTTCGTCCTACGTGGGCGAGAACAAGGAGTTCGAGCGGCAGTTCCTCGCCGGCGAGCTCGAGCTCGAGTTCAACCCGCAAGGCACCTTGGCCGAGCGTCTGCGCGCCGGCGGCGCCGGCATCCCGGCGTTCTTCACCGCGACCGGCTACGGCACCGTGGTCGCCGAGGGCAAGGAGACCCGCGAGTTCGACGGCCGCATGTACGTCATGGAGACCGCGCTGGTCGCCGACGTGTCGCTGGTCAAGGCGTGGAAGGCCGACAGGGCAGGCAACCTCGTGTTCCGCAAGACCGCCCGCAACTTCAATCCGGCGTGCGCGATGGCGGGGAAGGTCTGCGTCGCGGAAGTCGAGGAAGTCGTCGAGATCGGCGCGATCGATCCCGACCACGTGCACCTGCCCGGCATCTACGTCGACCGCATCGTGCACAACCCGACGCCGGAAAAGCGCATCGAGCAGCGCACCATCCGCCAGGAGGCGAAGTAATGGCCTGGACCCGCGACCAGATGGCGCAGCGCGCCGCGCAGGAACTCACCGACGGCGCCTACGTCAACCTCGGCATCGGCCTGCCGACGCTGGTGGCCAACTACATCCCCGACGGCGTGGACGTGTGGCTGCAGAGCGAGAACGGCCTGCTCGGCATCGGGCCTTTCCCGACCGAGGACGAGCTCGACGCCGACCTGATCAACGCCGGCAAGCAGACCGTCACCGCGCGCCCGGGCGCGAGCTACTTCGGCAGCCACGATTCCTTCGCGATGATCCGCGGCGGCCACATCGACCTCGCCATCCTCGGCGGCATGCAGGTCACCGACAAGGGCGACCTCGCCAACTGGATGGTGCCCGGCAAGATGGTCAAGGGCATGGGCGGGGCGATGGACCTGGTCGCCGGCGTCCGCCGGGTGGTGGTCCTGATGGAGCACACGGCGAAGGACGGCGCGCACAAGATCCTGAAGGACTGCACGCTGCCGCTCACCGGCGTGGGCGTCGTCAACCGGATCATCACCGACCTCGGGGTGTTCGACGTGACGACGGAGGGGCTGCGCCTGGTCGAGCGGGCGCCGGACGTGAGCGAGAGCGAAATCCGGGAGCGAACGGGCGTCACGCTGCTGACCTGAATGCGCGCCAGGGCCGGTTCCCGGCTGCCTGGCGTTCACCCCCGCGCTTGCCCGGGGAGGCGGCGTGGGTCACGATTGGTCCTCTATTTCCTTGCTCAGGGGGCAGGACCGTCATGTTCGTACGCAGGATTCTGGTGCTGGCGCTGTGCGTCGGCGCCTTCGGTTGCGCCCGCGATGAGGGCGCGCGGCCGGGCGGTGGGGAGACCGCGTCGGCCCATGGTTCCGGCGGGACGCCTGTCCAGGCCGCCGAAGGCGGCATGACGGCGATGCGGGCCGGCACCGCCGAGGCTGCGGCAACGCCGCGCGCGCCGGGCTTCGCCAGCCTGCCGGACAATGGCGAACTGCTCGCCTATCGCAAGGAAACGCGGTCGCGCGCGGCCTCAAGAGCAAGCCGTGGGTCAAGCCGTCGATCGGTCCGGGTTCGCTGGTGGTCACCGACTACCTCACCAAGGCCGGCCTGATCGAACCGCTGCAGCAACTCGGCTTCTACATCGTCCACATCGAGCACGCCTCGGGCGACTGGACCTGGGTTGGCCACCTGGTCGGCAACAAGGCCGTGCAGACCGTGCTCACCTTCGGCGCCGAGGCCGCGTTCGGTTCGATCGGTCAGCCGGACCAGCGCCCGCTGCGCATGACCGTGCGCGACGGCCGCAGCTGGATGGTCGCTACCGATGCCGCGAAGCTCGCCAAGATCGTCGGCCGCTACACCGCCAAACCCGACTACCTGATCGTGCCGGCGCCGCGCGGTGCATCCGGCGGCAGCCACGGCTGCGTGCGGGC
>DASRZN010000060.1:0-2398 GCA_035686325.1 Lysobacteraceae bacterium | reverse complement strand
GCAGGGTCGCCGCGCCGAAGTCCAGGCCGTAGAGCTCGCCGCCGCGCCAGCGCAGTTCGCCCGCCACCGCGGCGTCGCCGGAGAAGCGCGGCGTGCCGGCGATGCCGCGGAAACGGAAGCGGCCCTTCGGATCGCTGACGTCGATGTCGCGCAGGGTCGCGCCCGCGGCGGCGAGCGCGCCGTCGGCCATGCGCACGCTCGCGTCGAAGCGGCCCTGCATCGCGAGGCCGGCGAGGCCCGCCTGGCCGAGCCAGCCGGAGAGATAGCGGTCCGGCAAGGCGGAGACGTCGGCGCTGCGCAGGGCAAGGTCGAGCGAGCGCAGGTTGGCGTCGGCGTCGAAACCCGCGCCGCCGTCGGCGCGCAGGACGTCGCCATCGCGCCAGTGGATGCGCGGCACTTGCCAGCCCTGCCCGTCCGCGCGCGTGGCGCCGATGGCGAGCTCGACCGGGGTCGCCGGCAGCGCGACGTAGGCGCTGCCGACCAGGAATTCGCCGCCGCGCAGTTGCCCCGCGAGGTCGATTGCGGTCCGGCCCGGCGCGCTGCGGTAGTCCAGGGTGAAGGCGCCGCCGAGCTGGTCGCCGGCGATGCTCGCATCGGGCGTGTCGAAGGCGCCGGCGGACAGCCGCAGCGCCGCATGCACGTCCAGCGGCGCGTTCGCCGGCGCGCGTACCCGCACCTGCCCTGCGAGCGTGCCGCCCTTGAGCTGGCCCTCCGGCCAGGCCTGGGCCAGCAGCGCCTGCGCCCAGGCCAGCGGCACCTGCGCGAGGTCGACGTGGGTGTCGTCGGGCGTGCGCGCGTCGCGGTGCACGGCCAGGCGCGCCGCACCCTGCGCGAGGGTGGCGTCGGTGCGCACGTCGTCGAGGTCGATCGCCAGCCGCAGCGGCTGCGCGCGACCGCTGCGGACCTCGCCCTCGCAGCGCCAGCGCGCGCCGTCGCGGCGCAACGGGCATTGCCAGGCGAGGTCGCGGTAGCGATAGCCGAGGTCCGGCGCGACCACGCTGGCCGCATGCAGGGACAGCACGCCCTGCGGCGCCTGCGCCGGCCACTCCAGCCGCACCCGCACGTCGCGCAGCGTGGCCACCGCGGTGTCCACCGTGGCGATGCGCGCTTCCAGCGTGCGCGCGTGCGCGACGGGCGCCAGCGCCAGCAGCGCGGGCAGCAGGCAGGCCAGCAGTGGCGGTCGGCGCGGCATCGCTGCAGCATAACGGCACCCGCCCGACTGGCCAGCGCCATGCCCGCGACGCCACTTCCGAGGATCCTGCTGGTGGAGGACGATCTGGTCAGCCGCGCCTTCCTGGCCGCGGCGATCGAGGCCCTGCCCGCCGAGGTGGACGTCGCCGCCGACTGCGCGCAGGCGCGCCGGCTCGCGGCAGGCGCGCGACACGCGGCGTGGCTGATCGACGCCAACCTGCCCGACGGCAGCGGCATCGAGTTGCTCGTGGACTTGCGCGAAGGCGGCGCGGCGCCGGCGCTGGCGCACACCGCCAGCCACGACCGCGCGGAACTGGACCGCCTCCTGGGCGCCGGCTTCGCCGAAGTCCTCAGCAAGCCGATCGCGCCCGGTGCGCTGCAGGCGGCGATCCGGCGAGCGCTCGGCGAACCCGGCGCGGTCGACGCCGACACGCCGCTGCCCGGCGGCAAGCTGCCGGTGTGGGACGACGACGCGGCGCTGGCCGCGCTCAAGGGCGAACGCGCGCACGTCATCGCATTGCGCCGGCTGTTTCTCGACGAGTTGCCGGCGCAGCGGCTCGCGGTCAGCGCGGCGGTCGCCGCCGGCGACGTGGACGGCGCCGGCCGGGTGCTGCACCGGCTGCGCGCGAGCTGCGGCTTCGTCGGCGCGGCGCGGCTGGCGCAGGCGGTGGCGTCGTTGCAGGACGCGCCCGGCTCGCCCGCGGCGTTGCGCCGCTTCGACGAGGCGGTCGAGGATGCGCTGGGCGACGGCGGCACCGGTCCCGGCTGACGATCGCGGTCAGCGGCCCAGCCGCGCCAGTTCACCCATCATGTCCCACGACTTCAGCCCACGCCCGCCGAGGTGGTGGGCGAGCACCGCGCGCAACGCGCGGCGCAGGCCCGCGAGGTCTTCGGCAGGCGGCGCCTCGTCGCGCGCCAGGGCGAGCAGCGCGCGCCCGGTCGCCGCGGCGCTGCGCTCGTCTTGGCCGCGGTCGCTGAGCAGGCGGCGCGCGCCGTGCTCGGGATCCAGGCGGTAGCGCGCGGCGGGGTCGATCGGCGCGCCGTCGCCATCGACGTCGAAGGCGAGGCCGAAGCCGATCGCGGCCAGCAGGTCGCGCTCGAAGCGGCGCAGGGTCCACGCCAGCGGCTCGCCTGCGCCGAGCAGCGCGCGCATCTCGCCGTAGGCGTCGAACAGCTCCGGCAGCGGATCGTGGCGCGGTGCCAGGCG
>DASRZN010000059.1:0-3749 GCA_035686325.1 Lysobacteraceae bacterium | reverse complement strand
CTGCGCCTGCACGGAGCCGCGGCATGAGCGCGCTCGACGGCCGCGTGCTGGCCCTCGCCGGCCTGGCGCAGGCGGTGCAACAGGTGCGTCGGCTGGCCGACACCGGCGAGGCGGACCAGGCGATCCTGTCCACCGCGGTGGACAGCGTGTTCCAGATCGACGCCGAGTCGCCGGCGGCGGTCTACGGCGGCGCCGCCAACCTGCGCCCCGGGCTGATGCTGCTGCGCGACCACTTCCGCAACTCGGTGCGCGACGACAGCCTGCCGCGGCTGGCGCTGGCGGTGGTGCAGCTGGAGCGCCGCTTCAGCCGCGACCCGATGGCGCAGCGGGTGCATGCCGGGATCGTCGGCGCCGGTCCGACCGCGGCGCGGCTGGGCAGCGCGCACCCGGAGGTGCTGGCCGCGCTGGGCAGCCTGTACGCCGCCACCGTCAGCCACCTGCGCCCGCGCGTGCTGGTGCAGGGCAACCCGCACTACCTCGGCCAGGCGCAGGTGGTCGGCGAGGTGCGCGCGGTGCTGCTGGCCGCGTTGCGCTCGGCGGTGCTGTGGCGCCAGCTCGGCGGCAGCCTGTGGGATTTCCTGCTGCGCCGGCGGGCGATGCTGGAGACGGTAGAAGCCCTGCTGCGCTGACGACCCGGCGGGCGTCCAGGCGCCGCCTTGCCGCAGCTCGGATTGCCACCTGCGGCCTGTCTCGCGCCGACCCGGAAACGCCGCAACGGCGGGCTTCCCGCTGCGGCCGGCGCCCCGTTGCGGCATAATGTCGCGCTGACCCGCGGTGTGTTTTTCCCGCGCCCTCCCCCGCTTTCCCCGGAGCCCCAGCATGGCCGACTCCTTCGCCACCAGCGCCCGCCTCGACGTCAACGGCAAGTCCTACACCTACGCCAGCCTGCCCCGGCTCGGCGAGCGCTTCGGCAACCTGGCCAGGCTGCCCTACTCGATGAAGATCCTGCTGGAGAACCTGCTCCGCCACGAGGACGGGGTGACGGTGCTGCCGGCGCACATCGAGGCCGTGGCGAACTGGGATCCGAACGCCGAGCCGGAGACCGAGATCGCGTTCATGCCGGCGCGCGTGGTGCTGCAGGACTTCACCGGCGTGCCCTGCGTGGTGGACCTCGCGGCGATGCGCGACGCGGTGGCGAAACTGGGCGGCGACGCGAAGCAGATCAACCCGCTGATCCCGTCCGAGCTGGTCATCGACCACTCGGTGCAGGTGGACGTGTTCGGCCGACCGGATGCGCTCGACCTCAACGGCCGCATCGAATTCGAGCGCAACAAGGAACGCTACAGCTTCCTGCGCTGGGGCCAGAAGGCGTTCCACGACTTCAAGGTGGTGCCGCCGTCGACCGGCATCGTCCACCAGGTCAACCTCGAGAACCTCGCCCGGGTGGTGATGGAGCGTGAGGTCGAGGGCGAGTTGTGGGCGTTCCCGGACACCGTGTTCGGCACCGACTCGCACACCACCATGATCAACGGCCTCGGCGTGCTCGGCTGGGGCGTGGGCGGCATCGAGGCGGAAGCGGCGATGCTCGGCCAGCCGTCGTCGATGCTGATCCCGCAGGTGGTGGGCTTCAAGCTGAGCGGCAAGCTGCCGGAAGGCGCGACCGCGACCGACCTGGTGCTGACGGTCACCCAGATGCTGCGCGCGCTCGGCGTGGTCGGCAAGTTCGTCGAGTTCTTCGGCGACGGCCTGCAGCACCTGCCGCTGGCCGACCGCGCCACCATCGCCAACATGGCGCCCGAGTACGGCGCGACCTGCGGCATCTTCCCGATCGACGCCGAGGCGCTGAACTACCTGCGCCTGACCGGCCGCAGCGCGCAGCAGATCGCGCTGGTCGAGGCCTACGCCAAGGCGCAGGGCCTGTGGCACACGCCGGACTCGCCGCACGCCGCCTACTCGGCCACGCTGGAGCTCGACCTCGGCGACGTGCGTCCGTCGCTGGCCGGTCCCAAGCGCCCGCAGGACCGCGTGCTGCTGGAGAAGGTCGGCGACAACTTCCGCACCAACGTGCAGGGCCTGACCGCCAACCGCCAGGCGAAGAACGCCGCCGCGCGCATGGACGCCGAAGGCGGCGCGCAGCCGCAGGCCGACCACCTGGCCGCCAAGCCCGTGTCGAAGACCCGCATCAACGACCAGGACGTCGAGATCGCCGACGGTTCGGTGGTGATCGCCGCGATCACCTCCTGCACCAACACCTCGAACCCGGCGGTGATGCTGGGCGCCGGCCTGCTCGCCCGCAACGCGGTCGCGCGCGGCCTCAAGAGCAAGCCGTGGGTCAAGCCGTCGATCGGTCCGGGTTCGCTGGTGGTCACCGACTACCTCACCAAGGCCGGCCTGATCGAACCGCTGCAGCAACTCGGCTTCTACATCGTCGGCTACGGCTGCACGACCTGTATCGGCAACTCCGGCCCGCTGCCGCAGGCCGTGTCCGCGGCGATCGCCGAGAACGACCTCGCGGTCGCCTCCGTGCTGTCGGGCAACCGCAACTTCGAGGGCCGCGTGCACCCCGAGGTCAAGATGAACTACCTGGCCTCGCCGCCGCTGGTCGTCGCCTTCGCGCTCGCCGGCACGGTGGACATCGACCTGACCAGCGAGCCCCTCGGCCACGACGAAGCCGGCAAGCCGGTGTTCCTGCGCGACATCTGGCCGACCAACAAGGAAATCAGCGACACCATCCTGGCCACCGTCGGCCCGGAGATGTTCGCCAAGAACTACGCCGACGTGTTCAAGGGCGACGCGCGCTGGAACGCGATCGAATCGCCGGACGGCGAGGCCTACGCCTGGGACGCGGCGTCCACCTACATCAAGAACCCGCCCTACTTCGACGGCATGACCATGGAGGTCGGCCCGATCGCCGACATCCACGGCGCGCGCGTGCTCGGCCTGTTCGGCGACTCGATCACCACCGACCACATCTCGCCGGCCGGCAACATCAAGAAGGATTCGCCGGCGGGCCGCTACCTGCAGTCGCGCGGCGTGCAGCCGGCCGACTTCAACAGCTACGGCAGCCGGCGCGGCAACGACGACGTGATGGTGCGCGGCACCTTCGCCAACATCCGCATCAAGAACCTGATGTTCGGCGGCGAGGAAGGCGGCAACACCCTGTACTTCAGCGCGCAGTCGGCGCCGGAGAAGATGTCGATCTACGACGCGGCGATGAAGTACAAGGCCGACGGCGTGCCGCTGGTGGTGTTCGCCGGCAAGGAATACGGCACCGGCTCCTCGCGCGACTGGGCGGCCAAGGGCACCAACCTGCTGGGCGTGAAGGCGGTGGTCGCGGAGAGCTTCGAGCGCATCCACCGTTCCAACCTGGTCGGCATGGGCGTGCTGCCGCTGCAGTTCAAGGAAGGCGAGAACGCGCGCACGCTCGGCCTGGACGGCAGCGAGATCGTCGAAGTGACCGGCCTGCAGGACGGCGCCTCGCGCACCGCGACCGTCATCGCGCGGCGCCCGGATGGTTTCGAGAAGCGCTTCGAGGTCGGCGTGCTGCTGCTGACGCCCAAGGAAGTGGAATACTTCCGCAACGGCGGCATCCTGCACTACGTGCTGCGCCAGCTGGCGGCGCGCAAGGCGTAACCGCCTGCCCCATGCGTGCGACGAAAGGCGGCCATCGGCCGCCTTTCGTCGTTCAGGGGCCGCGCCTCACAGCCGCGGCGTCCAGGCGACGCTGACCAGCCGCCATTCGCCGTCCTCCAGCCGCCAGCCGGTTTCCACGTCGTACAGGCGCGCCGCCTCCGGCAGCACGCCGCCGT
>DASRZN010000058.1:0-2592 GCA_035686325.1 Lysobacteraceae bacterium | reverse complement strand
CCTCCGCGAAGATCTTCGGCACGTCGCGCTCGAAGAAATCCGCGTAGCCACCGAAGGTATTCATGCCGAGCTCGATCCACGGCGCCGGCAGCGGCGTGCGGAAATTGGCGCGGATCTGCGCGATCGCCTTCGGCAGCGCCTCCTGGTAGCGGATGAAGGCGTCCATGCGCTGCGCGAGCGGGGCGTAGGGGCGGGTGAGGTACATGCTCGGCGACAGCTCGCCGGTGTAGTAGGCGGGGTTGCCGTAGGGGAAGCCGGAATCCTCCAGCCAGAACAGCTGGCCGTCGATCACCGACAGCGCGTACTCGCGGCGGAAGCGGTGCTGCGGATCGAGGCGGTCGTCGCCGTAGGCGGCGAGGGCGTCGCGCTGCGCGTGCAGCCAGGCGGCGGTGGCCTTCATGCCCTCGGCGCTCCAGTCGGGCAGCTGGCCGTCGAACTCGTGGCGCCCGGCGTTGGCGGCGAACACCGGGCTGCGCTGGAAGAGGCCTTCGATGAAAGCGTCGATGGCCTGGTCGAAAGCGGCGTTGGCGTCGCTGGTGGTCGCCTGCGCGGTGGCCGCGGGCGCTGTCGCGTCTGGGCCCGGCGTGCTGTCGCAGCCGGCGAAACCGACGGTCGCGGCGAGCAGGACGGCGAGCGGAAGCTGGCGCGGCGTCGGACGCATGGCGGCACTCCTGGCAGGCAGTGGGGGCGAGCCTAGCAGGTCGCGGCCGGGTGGTCGCGGGTGGCTGCGCGCCCTCTCCCGCTTGCGGGAGAGGCTCGGGACGCGGGCGCGCTACCCCCGGCGTTGCGCGATTGCCAGCCGCAGCCGCGCCAGCGCCTGCTGCTGCGAGCGCCACGCCGCGTGCGCTTCCTCCGCGGTGCACGGCGCGAAGCGCAGCCGATCGCCGGGCTGCAGTTGCGCCAGGCGCGGCCAGTCGGCGCGGATGACGTGGCCGATGCGCGGATAGCCGCCGTGGGTCTGCGCATCCGCGAGCAGCACGATCGGCTGGCCGTCGGGCGGCAACTGCACGGTGCCGGGTGCGACCGGGGCGGACACGCGTTCGCGCCCATCGGCGACTTCTAGCGAGGCGCCTTCCAGGCGCAGGCCCTGGCGGTTGCTGGCTGCGGCGACCTTCCATCCATGCGCGTACAGCGCATCGGCCGGTGCGGTTGCGTCGGCGCCGGGCAACACGCGGATCGCGTCGCGCGGATCGGCCGCCGGCGCGTCGTCGATCCACCACGGTGCGATTTCGATCGCGTCCACGTCGCAGCATGGCGCGTCGCCCGGCGGCAACACGTCGCCGGCGCGCAGCGCGCGTCCTGCCAGTCCGCCGAAGCCGCCGCGCAGGTCGGTGCTGCGGCTGCCGAGCACCGGCTCCACGGCGATGCCGCCAGCGACGGCGAGGTAGGCGCGCGCGCCCATGCGACAGGCGCCGAGCGCGAGCTCGCTGCCCGCCGGCAGCCGCAGCGGTCGCGCGCGGGGCAGGGCGATGCCGTCGCAGCGCGCGTCGATGTCGGCGCCGCACAGCGCGATCTCCACCGCGCGCTCGAAGCGCAGGCGCGGGCCGGCCAGGGTGATCTCCAGCGCCGCGGCGTCCGGCGCATTGCCGACCAGCAGGTTGGCCAGCGCGTGCGCGTATGGATCGAGCGCGCCGGCGACACCGACGCCGAGGTGGCGCCAGCCCGCGCGCCCCCCATCCTGCACGGTGGTCAACAGGCCGGGCGCGAGGACTTCGACGCTCACCGCGCGCGCACCGGCACGAAGCGCACGCGGTCGCCCGGTGCGAGCAACGAGGGTGGATCGCGGGTCGCGTCGAACAGCACCAGGTCGGTGCGGCCGATCAGCTGCCAGCCGCCCGGGCTGTCCTGCGGGTACAGCCCCGCCTGCGCGCCGCCGATCGCGACGCTGCCGGCCGGCACCCGCGTGCGCGGGGTCGCCCGGCGCGGCGTCGCCAGCGCCGGATCCAGGCCCAGCAGGTAGGGAAAGCCGGGCGCGAAGCCGAGCATCGCGACGCTGTATTCGCCGCCGGCGTGGCGGGCGATGACCTGTTCCGGCGCGAGGCCCGCATGCCGTGCGACATTCTCCAGGTCGGGGCCGTCCTCGCCGCCGTAGCGGACGGGGATTTCGACCAGGCGCACCGGCGCGCCGGCAATCGGCTCCTGCCCGGCGTCCAGCTGGTCGCGCAGCCAGGCCTCGGCCCGCGCCAGCGGGTCGTCCGCGCCGGCCTCGTCGTCCACGAACAACGCCAGGCTCGCGTAACCCGGCACGACGTCGCGCAGCCAGCTTGGCCGCGCGGCCGCCAGTCGCCGCGCCAGCGCATGCACGCGCGCGTTGGTTTCCGCGTCGATGCCGCCATCCGCCTCGAGCAGCAACGCGTCCTCGCCGAGACGCCCGGTCCGCCAGGCCATCAGGCGCGCAGCGCCGCCTGCAGGCCGGCGATGCGCTCGACCAGCTGCTCCGGCGTGTACGGGCGCGCGGCGACGCGGCCCCACACCGGCGCGGGCCAGGCGGGATCGTCCTCGAAGCGCGCGATCACGTGCACGTGCAGCTGCGGCACCAGGTTGCCGAGCGCGGCGACGTTGAGCTTGAACGGCCGCACCAGCGCGTCCAGC
>DASRZN010000057.1:0-7081 GCA_035686325.1 Lysobacteraceae bacterium | reverse complement strand
ACGCGCAGATGGAAGGCTTTTTCGCCCAGCTGGCCGACACCCTCGACGCGATCGATTTCCACAAGGGCCGCACCCCGGACGCAGCGCTGCGCAAGCTGCGCCGGCTGTTCCTGCGCGCGGGACTGGACGAGCGCGAGGTGCGGATCCTGCGCGGAGTGCTGGCGGACGCGCAGCGCATGGCCCGGCTGGCCGGCGAGCGCGGGGCGGAGTAGGGCATTTGCCGCCCCGCCCGGCCCGCTTGTTCCGCGCCCGCCGCAATTGGGCTAGGCTCGCGGCTGTTTTGCCGTGCCGGAAACGTCCCGCGTGCGCCAGTTCCTGACCTGCCTCCTGCTGGGCCTGCTTGCGCTGGGCGCGCCCGCATCGGCGGATCCGGCGGGCGGCGGCGACCCGCACGTGCTGGTCCTCGGCCGCATCAGCGACGACCCCAAGGCCCACTACGAGCAGCTCAAGCCGCTGCTCGACTACGTGGTGCCGCGGCTGGCCGACGTCGGTATCCGCGAGGGCCGGATCCTGATGGCCCGCGATCCGCAGCAGATGTCCAGTTACCTGCGCCGCGGCCTGGTCGACTGGGTCACCGAGACCGCCGCCACCGGCATGCGCCTGGAGGAACGGGCCGGCGCCAGGCCGCTGGTGCTGACCGAGCGCAACGGCGTCAGCCGCTACCGCACGGTGTTCTTCGTGCGCCGCGACAGCGGCATCGATTCGCTCGATGACCTGCGCGGGCGCAGCGTGGCCTTCCAGAACACGTCCTCGACCAGCGCCTACTTCATCCCGGCGATGCAGCTGCTCGAGCACGGCATGACGCCGCAGATCCTGCTGTCGCCGAAGGACCGGCCGGGCCCCGACGAGGTCGGATACGTGTTCGCGCGCTCGGAGCTCAACATCGCGACCTGGGTGCACAAGCGGCTGGTCGACGCCGGCGCGATGAGCGACGTGGACTGGGCCAACCCGCAGAAGATCCCGCGCTCCTACCGCGCGGACCTGCGGATCATCCACCAGAGCCCGGAATACCCGCGCGCGCTGGAGATGGTGCGCGCCGATCTCGACCCGCGGGTGCAGGCGCGCCTGCGCGAAGTGCTGCTGCAGGCCGCCGACGACCCGGACGCCGGCGAGGCCCTGCTGCAGTTCTTCCAGACCACCCGCTTCCTGCCGCTCGATCCCCAGTCCGAGGCCAGCCTGCGCTACGTGCGCGCGGGCATGGCGCAGGTGCGCGCGGAGGTCGAATGAGGGTGCTCCGCGCGCCGCGTGGCCTGCACGCGAAGTTCGCCCTCCTGGTCGGCGCGACCCTGCTGCTGATGGTCGCGGTGGTGCTGCTGATGTTGCAGCGCCAGGGCGCGATGCAGCGCGAGGTGGTGGCGCAGAGCGGGCAGGCGATCCACACGCTCGCGTTCGAGCGCCTGCGCCGGCACGGCGAGTCGGAGGCGGCGCAACTGGCCGACGCGCTGGTCAACCCGCTGTACTACTTCGACCTCGACGCGATCGGCGAGATCACCCGCAGCACCCTGCGCGAGCCGGACGTGCGTTACGTGCTGGTATTCGATCCGGACGGCGACATCCTGCACGACGGCTCCGGCGACATCCCGACCTACGGCCAGGCGATGCACGATCCGCTGGCCTACGAGGCGGTGTCGGCGCGTGGCCTGCACGTGCAGTGGAGCGAGCGCGTGCTGGACGTGTCCAGCCCGATCCTGCTCGGCAACCAGCGGCTCGGTGGCGTCCGCGTCGGCTACGGCCTGGAGGGCGTCACCGCCGACGAGCAGGCGGCGACCGGCGCCCTGGCCGGCCGCCTGCGCGAGATCGGCGAGCGCCACCTGTGGTGGATCGGCCTGCTGCTGGCGGCGCTGGTCGCGCTGGGCGCGATCGCCAGCCTGGTCCTGCAGCGCGCGCTGGTGCAGCCGATCCGGCAGTTGGCCGACGCCGCGCGCGAGATCGAGTCGGGCAACTTCGAGACGGAGGTGCCGAGCAGCAGCCGCAAGGACGAGCTCGGCGACCTGCTGCGCGCGTTCGGACGGATGGGCAGCAGCATCGCCCGCCACGACCGCGACATCCGGCGCATGGCCTACACCGACGCGCTGACCGGCCTCGCCAACCGGCTGGCTTTCCGCGAGAACCTGGACCAGCGGCTGATGCAACTGCGCGGCGCCGGCCGCCAGCTGGCGCTGCTGTTCGCCGACATCGACGACTTCAAGCGGGTCAACGACACCCTCGGCCACGACGTCGGCGACGAGGTGCTGTTGCAATTCGCCAACCGCATCCGCACCGCGGTGGAGCGCTACGGCGACGGCGAGAGCCTGCTCGCGCGCTTCGGCGGCGACGAGTTCGTGATCCTGCTGGAAGCGGGCGGTGAGCCAGACCGCGACGCGCGCGCGCTCGCCACCGAACTCGCCGAGACCCTGGTCGCCGAACTGGGGCGGCCGATCATCGTGCACGGCCGCCAGGTCTTCCTCGGTTCGTCGATCGGCGTCACCCTGTTCCCGGAAGATGCCGCCGGCGCGACCGCGCTGATGAAGAACGGCGACATCGCGATGTACCAGGCGAAGGTCGCCGGCAAGGGCTGCTACCGCTTCTACAGCCGGGCGATGGACCAGGCGGTGGAGCGGCGGGTGCGCATGGAGCAGGACCTGCGCGGCGCGTGGGAACGCGGCGAGCTGAGCCTGGTCTACCAGCCGGTGTACCGGCTCGCCGATTCGCAGCTGGTGGGCGCCGAGGCACTGCTGCGCTGGCGGCATCCCGAGCAGGGCGTGATCGCGCCCTCCGTCTTCATCGACGTGGCCGAACAGAGCGGCCTGATCGAGACGCTTGGCCCGCTCGCCCTGCACGCGGCCTGCCGCGACGCGATGACCTGGCAGCGCGCGGCGCGCCGCGGCGAGGGCCTGTTCGTCGCGGTCAACGTGTCGCCGCGGCAGCTGCGCAGCGGCACGCTGCCGGAGCAGGTCGCCGAGGCGCTGGAGGACACCGGCCTGCCGGCCGCGCAGCTGCACGTGGAGCTGACCGAGACCGCGGTGATCGGCGACGAGCTGCAGGCGAGCAGCCTGCTGGCGCGCCTGCGCGGCACCGGCGTCAAGGTCTGGCTGGACGACTTCGGCACCGGCTTCTCCGGCCTGAGCCACCTGCGGCGGGTGCCGATGGACGGCGTCAAGATCGACCGCAGCTTCATCGCCGACGTGTTGCGCGATCCAGACGATCTCGCGCTGACCACCGCGATCATCGCGATGGCGCATTCGCTCGGCATCACCGTGGTCGCCGAAGGCGTGGAGCAGGAGGGCCAGTACGCGATCCTGCGCGAACGCGGCTGCGACCTCGCCCAGGGTTTCTGGCTCGGCCACCCGCTGACGGCGGAAGACTTCCTCGACCTGCTGGCGTAGGGGTTCCAGTGGGAACTCCCAGCCGCTAGTCGTATGCACACGGGTCGACGGCCTACGGGCCCGCGCCCGGGAGGGCGGGGGTATTGCTTTTCCCTTAGAAGGGCAGTCCTGCCCTTATGCGGGCGCCGGCCATCCATGGCCGGCTTGACGCAACACCCCCGTCCTCCCGGTCGCTCGGACAGATCCTCGCGATTTGCCGTAGAGCGGAGCTTGCTCCGCTAAGCGAGCGCGAGCGTGCTGGGGGCGCGCCGGGTGGGAGAGGCAGGCAGGACCGTATGCGCCATGGATGGCGCATCCGAGCCTCCATGGATGGATTCACGGCGTGTCCTGCCTGCCTCTCCCGCCCGGCGCGCTCGCGATTGCCATACCCTACGCAACCGCGCGCGCCATCGACGTCTCCCTGGTCTACAAGCCACGAGGGAGGACGCATGAACATCCGCACCCAGCACTGGCGCGCATGGCTCGCCGGCGCCCTGTTCGCCATCGCATCGCTTGCGTGCATGGCGCCGCCGCCCGTGTTCGCGGAAGAGCAGGCCGCGCGCCCTTCGCAGCCAGCGCCGATCGCGCGCGACGAAGTCCGGCGGATCATCGCCGAGAACCGGCGGATCGTGTCCGACCGCGGCATCGAGGAACTGAAGGCGATTCCGCTCGGCGGCGTTGCGCAGTGGATCTCGGTGCGCGGGCGCGACCGCCGCAATCCGATCCTGCTGGTGCTGCATGGCGGGCCGGGCTCGCCGACCCTGCCGGTCGCGTGGACCTTCCAGTCGCCGTGGGAGGACTACTTTACCGTCGTGCAGTGGGACCAGCGCGGCGCCGGCCGCACCTTCGCCGGCAACGACGCGGACGCCCAGGCGCCGGGCATGACGATCGCGCGCATGACTGACGACGCCGAGGCACTGGTGCGCTACCTGCGCGCGACCTACGGCAAGCAGCGGATCTTCGTGCTTGGCCACTCCTGGGGCTCGGTGCTGGGCGTGGCGCTGGCGCAGCGGCGGCCGGAATGGCTGTACGCCTACGTCGGCGTCGGCCAGATCGTCGACTTCCGCGAGAACGAGCGGCGCGGCTACGCATGGACGCTGGAGCGCGCGCGCGCCGACGGCAACGCCGAGGCGGTGCGCGAGCTGGAGGCGCTGGCGCCGTATCCGGGCGACGACCCGCTCACCATCGAGCGGATCGGCGCGCAGCGGCGCTGGCTGATGCATTACGGCGGCCTGGCCTGGGGGCGCCGCGACTTCCAGTGGGACGCCGACGCCTGGAAGCTGTCGCCCGATTACACCGATGCCGACTGGGAGCGGATCGACGCCGGCGGCCTGTTCTCGCTGGCCCACCTGCTGGCGCCGCTGTCCGCGGTGGACTACCGGGCGACGACGCGCTTCGCCTGCCCGGTGTTCCTGTTCCTGGGCCGCCACGATTACGCGACCCCGTCCAGCCTCGCCGCCGAATGGTTCGCGACGCTGCGCGCGCCGGCCAGGCGGCTGGTCTGGTTCGCCGATTCGGCGCACATGCCGATGCAGGAGGAGCCGGGCCGGTTCCTGCTGCACCTGGTGCGCGAAGTGCGCCCGCTGGCGGTGCGCGCGGGCGACGCGGCGCCCGACGAAATGGTCGAGTGAGGACCCGTCGGTAAGGTCGGTCAGACCGCTTCGTAGGCGCCGTAGCCGCGCAGGCGCTGGTAGCGGCGCTGCAGCAGTTCGTCGGCCGGCAGCTGCTCCAGCGCGTCGAGCTGGTTCAGCAGCACCGGCTTCAGCCGCCTGGCCATCTGCGCCGGGTTGCGGTGCGCGCCGCCGATCGGCTCGCGCACCACCTTGTCGACCAGGCCCAGTTCCTTCAGCCGGCGCGCGGTGAGGCCGAGCTGTTCGGCGGCATCCTTGGCCTTGTCCGCGGTCTTCCACAGGATCGACGCGCAGCCTTCGGGGGTGATCACCGAGTAGGTGCTGTACTCGAGCATGTTGGTCACGTCGCCCACGCCGATCGCCAGCGCGCCGCCGGAGCCGCCCTCGCCGATCACGGTGCACACGATCGGCACGCGCAACTCGGCCATCTCCAGCAGGTTGCGGGCGATCGCCTCGGACTGGCCGCGTTCCTCGGCGCCGACGCCTGGGTAGGCGCCGGGGGTGTCGATGAAGGTCAGGATCGGCAGGTCGAAGCGTTCGGCGAGTTTCATCAGGCGGAGCGCCTTGCGGTAACCCTCCGGGCGCGGCATGCCGAAGTTGCGCTTGACCTTGCTGCGGGTGTCGCGGCCCTTCTGGTGGCCGATGATGACCAGGCTGCGGCCATTGATGCGGCCCAGGCCGCCGACGATCGCGGCGTCGTCGGCGTAGGCGCGGTCGCCGGCGAGCTCCTGGAACTCGTCGCACATCAGCCGGATGTAGTCGTTGGTGTAGGGCCGCGCCGGGTGGCGGGCCAGCTGCGAGACCTGCCAGGGGCTGAGGTCGCGGAAGATGTGCGCGGTGCGCTGGCGCAGCTTGGCCTGCAACGCGGCGACTTCGGCTTCGACGTTGACGGCCGGGCCCTGGCTGGCCTGGCGCAGCTCCTGGATCTTGGCCTGGAGGTCGGCGATCGGCTGCTCGAAGTCGAGGTAGTTCGGGTTCATGCACGCACTGCAGGCAGGAAAGCGGACAGTCTAGCGGAGTGAGCCATACGTCGCCGTGTGGTGGGGTGGGTACGAAGCGGCCGTCGCCGGCTCCGGGGGCCAGGCGGATGAGGCAAAAGCAGCATCCCGGGCCCGCGCCCGGGAGGCCGGGGGTATTGCTTTTCCCTTAGCTGGGCATCCATGCCCAGATGCGGGCGCGCGCCATCCATGGCGCGCTGACGCAATACCCCCGCCCTCCCGGTCGCTCGGGAAAGATCCTCGCGGCTTGCCGTGGAGCGGAGCTTGCTCCGCTCTACACGGTCGCGATCGTGCTTGGGGCGCGTCGGGTGGGAGAGGTGGGCAGGACCGTATGCGCCATGGATGGCGCATCCGAGCCTCCATGGACGGATTCACGGCGTGTCCTGCCTGCCTCTCCCGCCCGGCGCGCGCGTGGGACCGCTCGCATCAAGTGCGCCCGAATGGGCGGTCACGCCCAGGGCTTGCCCAGTGACAGCCGCACCGCTTTCACTCCCGGCAGGCTGCGCAGCAGGCCGGGCAGGGCGGCGTCCACGCGCAGGCCGCGGCCGCCGTTGAGCTGCAGGCGGCCGACCGCGCCCTGGATGGTCGCTTCCAGCAGCAGCGGGGTCGCGCCGGCGTGGCGCTGCAGGACGTCGAGGAAGTGCGCGAGCGCGGCCGGTTCGCGCAGGTCGAGCTTGATGCCCAGCCGCTGGGCGTACTGGCCGCACACCTGCGCCCAGTCCCAGCAGCGCCGCGCGCGCAGCGAGAAGCCGCCGCTGAACTCGTCCTCGCGCAGCCCGCCCTCGACCAGCAGGATGCGGTCGCGGGTGAGCATCGCCGCGTTCTCGTAATAGCCCTCGGCGAAGAACGCGCACTCGATCCGGCCGCGCCCGTCCTCCAGCTGCACGAAGGCCTGCGAATCGCCGCGCTTGCGCATGCCGATGACCTGGCCGGCGAGCACCACCGTCACTTCCGGGCGCCAGCCGCGGCGGTCGTCTTCGGAGCGCTCGCTCCACAGCCGGTCGAGGTCGCCGAGGTCGTGGCCGACCAGCGCGCGCAGGTCGTCGCGGTAGGGGTCCAGCGGATGGCCGCTGAGGTAGTGGCCGAGGGTCTCGCGCTCGCCCTGCAG
>DASRZN010000056.1:0-2425 GCA_035686325.1 Lysobacteraceae bacterium | reverse complement strand
CTGCGCCGGTCCGTGCCGGCGCATCACGGAGAACCAGCAATGCGTATCGGCGTTCCGAAGGAAACCAAGACCCTGGAAGGGCGCGTCGCGCTCGTTCCCGCCGCGGCCGGCGACCTGGTCAAGCGCGGCCACGAGGTCTGGCTGGAGAAGGACGCGGGCGTCAAGAGCGGCTTCTCCGACGAGCAGTACACCCGGCTCGGGGTGAAGATCGCGCCGGACGCCGCCGCGCTGTACGAGAAGGGCGAGATGATCGTCAAGGTCAAGGAGCCGATCGCCGGCGACCTGGCCCACCTGCGCCGCGACCACCTGCTGTTCTGCTACCTGCACCTGGCCGCCGAGCCGGTGCTGACGAAGCAGCTGCTCGACATCGGCCTGACCGGCGTCGCCTTCGAGACCGTCGAGCTGCCCAACGGCGACCTGCCGCTGCTCGCGCCGATGTCGGTGATCGCGGGCAAGATCGGCGTGCAGGTCGGCACCCACCTGCTGCACCAGCCGATGGGCGGCAAGGGCAAGCTGCTCGGCGGCCTGCCGTCGACCGAGCGCGGCAAGGTCGTGGTGTTCGGCGCCGGCAAGGCCGGCGGCGCGTCCGCCGCGCTGGCCGCGTCCGCGGGCGCCAACGTGACCGTGTTCGAAATGCGCACCGACCGCATGGACGAGATGATGCGGCTGGGCAACAACGTCACCGCGCTGTACCCGTACCACGACGTGGTGGCGCGCGAAGTCGCGTCCGCCGACCTCGTCATCGGCGCGGTGCTGGTCACCGGCGCCAAGGCGCCCAAGGTGCTGACCCGCGAGATGCTGCAGGGCATGGAGGACGGCAGCGTGGTGGTCGACATCGCGATCGACCAGGGCGGCTGCTTCGAGACCTCGCGCCCGACCACCTGGAAGGAGCCGACCTACGTGGAGGAGGGCGTGACCCACTTCTGCGTGACCAACATGCCGGGCGCGGTGCCGCAGACCTCCTCGCAGGCGATCTGCGCGGCGATCCTGCCGTGGGTCAACAAGCTGGCGTCCGGCGACTGGCGCGGCAACGAAGCGCTGGTGCGCGGCATCAACGTCGAGGGCGGCCAGCTGGTGCATCCCGCGCTGCAGGGGATGAAGCTCTGACGCAGGTCCGGCGCCAGGGCCGCCTCCGCCAGCGGCGGGGGCGGCCCGTCGGTGCCTTTGCATTCGCCCGCGCGGCGGATGACACTGGAACCCCGTCCAGTGGGGATGACGGGTTCCGGTCGCTGTTGCGCCCGCTCGTTTCCTCGTATATTCAAGCACTAACAGGCACGAGCTGAGGCAGAACCTCACAGTGGCGCAAGCCCCGGCAGCAACCCGCAGGAAAGCCCGCGCGGCCAAGGAGGCCAGCACGCCACGCCGGCAACGGCTGTGGCGCGATCTCGCGTTGATCGCGATCGCGCCGCTGCTGCTGTACCTGCTCGCCAGCCTGGTCAGTTTCTCGCCCGAGGATCCGGGCTGGTCGCACTCGGGCAGCATCACCGCGCCGCTGCACAACGTCGGCGGCCTGGTCGGCGCGTGGATCGCCGACGTCCTGCTGTACCTCACCGGCTACATCGCCTTCCTGCTGCCGCTGATGCTCGGCGCGGTGGCGTGGATCGCGCTGTTCGGCCTGGACAGCGATGGCGACGGCGAGGCGGACCTCGGGCCGGCGCTGCGGCTGGTCGGCATGGTCGGCTTCCTGGTCGCGGCGACGGGCCTGCTGCAATTGCGGCTGGGGCCGGCGCAGGATTTTTCGGCCGGCAGCGGTGGCATCCTCGGCCGGCTGGTCGGCAACTCGCTGTACGGCGGCTTCGGCCCGGTCGGCGCCAACCTGTTCCTGGTCGCGCTGCTGCTGATCTCGGTGACCCTGGCGACCGGGCTTTCGTGGCTGGCGGTGATGGACCGGCTCGGCGCGATCGTGCTCGCGCTGCCCGGGCTGTTCGGCAAGCTCGCCCGCCGCGGCAGCCACGAGGCCAGCGAATGGCAGCGCACCCGCGCGCTGCGCGAGGAGCGCGAGGAAACCCGCCGCTTCGACACCGAGCTCCGCGCGAAACGCACTCCCGTGAAGATCGAACCGCCGCCGGCCCCGGTGGTGGAGAAGAGCGACCGCGCCAAGCGCGAGCAGCAGATCCCGCTGTTCCACGTCGGCGATGGCAGCGGCGTGCCGCCGCTGGCCCTGCTCGACGATCCCAAGCCGCAGCCCAAGGGTTACGACGAGCAGACCCTGGAGACGCTGTCGCGGCAGATCGAGTTCAAGCTGAAGGACTTCCGGATCGACGCGCAGGTGGTCGGCGCCTATCCGGGCCCGGTCATCACGCGCTTCGAAATCGAGCCGGCGCCGGGCATCAAGGTCAGCCAGATTTCCAGTCTGGACAAGGACATAGCGCGCGGACTTTCAGTAAAGTCTGTGCGCGTGGTGGACGTCATCCCGGGCAAGTCG
>DASRZN010000055.1:0-3087 GCA_035686325.1 Lysobacteraceae bacterium | reverse complement strand
CAGGGTGTCGCCGCCGCTCTTGTCGTGATGCTCGACCGCGTCGAGGTGCACGTTGGCGATGCCGCTGCCCGGCTCGGCGAGCGCGGTCAGCTCGAAGTAGTGCGTCGCGAACAGCGTGTAGCTGCGGTTGGCTGCGGCCAGGTGCCGCGCGCAGGCGTCGGCCAGCGCGAGGCCGTCGTAGGTGGAGGTGCCGCGGCCGATCTCGTCCATCAGCACCAGCGACTCATCGGTCGCGTGGTGCAGGATGTACGAGGTTTCGGCCATCTCGACCATGAAGGTCGACTGCCCGCGCGCGAGGTCGTCGCCGGCGCCGATGCGGGTGAGGATGCGGTCGATCGGTCCGATCACCGCGCGCGCGGCCGGCACGAAGCTGCCGATGTGGGCGAGCAGCACGATCAGCGCGTTCTGCCGCATGTACGTGCTCTTGCCGCCCATGTTGGGGCCGGTGATCACCAGCATGCGCCGGTTGCCGAGTTCGGGAGTGTCGCCGAGGACGAGGTCGTTGGGCTCGAACGGTTCGTCGCGCACCGCTTCCACCACCGGGTGGCGGCCGCGTTCGATGCACAGGCCGGGCGCGTCGACCAGCTCGGGGCGCGACCAGTCCAGCGCCTGCGCGCGCTCGGCGAAGCAGGCCAGCACGTCGAGCTCGGACAGCGCGGCGGCGCAGCGCTTGAGCGGCTCCAGGCGGGCGTCGAGCGCGTCCAGCAGTTCCTCGTAGAGCTGCTTCTCGCGTGCCAGCGCACGCTCGCGCGCCGACAGCACCTTGTCCTCGAACGCCTTGAGTTCCTCGGTGATGTAGCGCTCGGCGCCGGTCAGGGTCTGGCGCCGGCTGTAGTGGGTCGGTGCCTTGTCCGACTGTCCCTTGCTGATCTCGATGTAGTAGCCGTGCACCCGGTTGTAGCCGACCTTGAGGGTCGGGATGCCGGTGGCGGCGCGTTCGCGCGCCTCGAGGTCGACCAGGAACTGGTCGGCGTTGGTCGAAAGCGTGCGCAGCTCGTCGAGCTCGGCGTCGAACCCCTCGGCGAAGACGCCCCCGTCGCGCGCGAGCACCGGCGGCTGCGGCACGATCGCGCGGCGCAGCAGGTCGGCGTGCTCGTCGTGGGCGCCGCATTCGGCCACCAGCGCCTGCAGCCGCGGCGAATCCAGCGGCGCCAGCAGCGTGCGCACCCGAGGCAGCAGGCCGAGGCCGTCGCGCAGGGTGGACAGGTCGCGCGGCCGCGCACTGCGCAGGGCGATGCGCGAGAGGATGCGTTCGAGGTCGCCGAGCGCGCGGAAGGCTTCGCGCAGGTCGGCGTCGGCGCGGTGGTCGATGAGCGTGGCCACCGCGTGCTGGCGCTCGCCAACCACGCGGCGGTCGCGCAGCGGCCGGTGCAGCCAGCGCCGCAGCAGGCGTCCGCCCATCGGGGTGACCGTCGTGTCGAGCACGCCGAGCAGCGTCGTCTTCGTGTCGCCGTCGACGCGGGTGTCGAGCTCGAGGTGGCGGCGGGTCGCGGCGTTCATCGCGATCGCGCCGTCGCTGGCCTCGACCGCGATCGCGGTCAGGTGCGGCAGGCGCTGCTTCTGGGTTTCCTCGACGTAGCCGAGCAGCGCGCCGGCCGCGGCGATCGCGCGCGGGCGCGCCTCGATGCCGAAGCCGGTCAGGTCGTGCACGCCGAAGAACTGCAGCAGCTGGCGGCGCCCGCCGTCGGCGTCGAACAGCCACGGCGCGCGCCGGCGCAGGCCGTGGCGCCCGGCCACGCAGGCCGGCCAGCCGTCCTCGTCGGCGACCAGCACCTCGGCCGGTTCCAGTCGCGCGAGCTCCGCCTCCAGCGCGTCGTCGCCGTCGACCTCGTTGACCAGGAAGCGCCCGCCGGCGAGGTCCGCCCACGCCAGGCCGTAGCCGTTGCGGTCGCGCGACAGCGCCAGCAGCAGGGTGTCGCGGCGCTCGCTGAGCAGCGCCTCGTCGGTCACCGTGCCGGGGGTGACGATGCGCACGACCTTGCGTTCGACCAGGCCCTTGCTGGCGGCCGGGTCGCCGATCTGCTCGCAGATCGCGACCGACTCGCCGAGCGCGACCAGCCGCGCCAGGTAGCCCTCGTAGGCGTGCACTGGCACGCCCGCCATCGGGATCGGCTGGCCGGCCGACGCGCCGCGCTGGGTCAGGGTGATGTCGAGCAGCTTCGCCGCCTTGCGCGCGTCGTCGTAGAACAGCTCGTAGAAATCGCCCATCCGGAAGAACAGCAGCACGTCCGGATGCTCGGCCTTGGCGGCGAAGAACTGGCGCATCAGGGGCGTGTGTTGCTCGGCAGACATCCGTGGCGAAATCGGCTAGAAAGGCCGCCTAGTTTGCCGGACTTCGCCCATGCACGCTCCCGACGACGCCACCTTGCACGCGCAGGCAGAACGCCTCGGCGCGCGCCTGCGCGAGGAGCGGCAGATGCTGGTCACCGCCGAGAGCTGCACCGGCGGCTGGATCGCCAAGACCGCGACCGAGGTCGCCGGCAGCTCGGACTGGTTCGACTGCGGGATGGTCGCCTACAGCTACGAGGCCAAGCAGGCGCTGCTCGGGGTGCGGCCGGAGACGCTGGAGCAGTTCGGCGCGGTCAGCCGCGAAACCGTCGTCGAGATGGTGTCCGGCGCGCTGGTGCATTCGGGCGCGTCGATCGCGGTCGCGGTCACCGGCATCGCCGGCCCCGGCGGCGGCACTCCGGACAAGCCGGTGGGCACCGTCTGGATCGCCTGGAAGCGCCGCGGCGGTTACCCCGCCGCCGAGCTGTTCCAGTTCGATGGCGACCGCGACGCGGTGCGCCGGCAGACGGTGCTGGCGGCGCTGCGCGGGCTGGAGGCGCTGGCGGCCTGAGCTTGCGACCGGGGCGGGTTAGTAGTAATACTACTAACCATGCAGATGACCGACACCCAGCAGGCGATCCTCGCGATGATCGCCGAGCGCATCGAGGCCGAGGGCATGCCGCCGTCGCAGGCGGAGATCGCGCGCGCGTTCGGCTTCAAGGGCGTGCGCGCGGCGCAGTACCACCTGGAGGCGCTGGAGGCGGCAGGGGCGATCGAACGCGTGCCGGGCCGGGCGCGCGGCATCCGCGTGCGCCAGGC
>DASRZN010000054.1:0-2053 GCA_035686325.1 Lysobacteraceae bacterium | reverse complement strand
ACCCAGCGCGCGATCGCCGAACAGCGCAGCGCGCAGCTGGAGAAGGTCGCCGCGTTCCAGCAATCGATGCTGGAGGGCGTCGACATCGAGGCGATGGGCATGGGCCTGGCCGACGGCCTGCGCCGGCAACTGGACAAGGCGCCGCCGGCCGACCGTGCGGCGCTGGAACGGGCCTTGGCCAGCGTCAGCACCGCCGACGTCGCGCGCGGGTTGATCGACCGCGACATCCTCGCCGGCGCGGAGGCCGCGATCGCGCGTGACTTCGCCGCCGAGCCCGCGCTCGCCGCCGACCTGCGCGCCTCGGTCGCCGGCGTGCGCGAGGCGCTGGGTTTGCCGGCCGCCGCCGCCGACGGCTACCGCCAGGTCGCCGACTACCGCGAGCGCGCGCTTGGCGCCGACGCGCCGTCCACCCTGCAGGCGCGCCAGGCGCAGGCCTCGGCCCTGCTGGCGGCCGCGCGGCCGCAGGACGCGATGGCGCTGCTGCAGCGCGTGCTGCCCCATGCCCGCGCGCTGCCGGAAGGCGACGCCACCCGCCTGCGCCTGCGCCTGGACGAAGCGTCCGCGGTCTCCGCGCTCGGCGACCGCCCGCGCGCGCGGCGGATGCTGGAGGCGTTGCGCGCCTCCGCGCTCGCCACCCGCGGCGAACGCGACCCGGCGACCATGGAGGTCACCAACGCGCTGGCGATGCTGCTCGGCCGGATGGGCGAGGCCAAGGCCGGGCGCGCCTTGCTGGAACGGCTGGTGCCGCTGCGCAGCCAGGTGCTCGGGCCCGAACATGAGGACACGCTGGCCGCGATCCACAACCTGGCGGTGATGCGAATCCTGACCGGCGACGCCGAACAGGCGGTCGCCAGCCAGCGCGAGCTGGTCGCGATCCAGACCCGGCGGCTGGGCGCCGAGCATCCGACGACGCTGCTGGAGCGCAACAACCTCGCCAACATGCTCAGCGACGCGCAGCGCACGCCGGAGGCGATCCCGCTGCAGGAGGCGACCGTGGCCGCGTCGCGCCGGGTGCTCGGCGCCGACCACCCGCAGACCCTGCGGGCCGAACTCAACCTGTCGACCTTCCACGCCCGCGCCGGTGACTTCGCGAAGGCCATCCCGCTGCAGCTGCACGTGGCGCAGACGCGCGCGCGCCTGCTCGGCCCGCTGCACCCGGACACGCTCTACATCGAACTCAACCGCGCCGCGACCCTGTACCAGGCCGGGCAGGCCGCGGCGGCGCTGGTGCAACTCGCGCGGGTGCTGCCGCAGGCGCGCGAGGTGCTGGGTGACGCGCATCCGCAAACCCAGATGGGCTTCGACATCCAGGCGCAGGCCGCGGACGCGGCCGGCGACCGCGCGCTGGCGAAGCGGTCCTGGCGCACCCTGCTGGACGCACGCGCCGCCGCGCTGGGCGAGCGCGACCCGAAGACGGTGGACGCCGCCTGGCAACTGGAGGGGCTGTTGCGCAGGGACGGCGCGGTCGCCGAGGCCGACGCGCTGCGCGCGCGCTACGTGCTGCCGCTGCTGGAGGCGGACCCGGCGACGCTGGACGCGGGGCAGCAGCGCAAGGCCGAGGACATCCGCGCCACCGAGCGCGAGGAACGCGCCGCCGCCCGGCGCGGCGCCGCGCACTGAGCGGCTATTCGCCGGGCTTCGCCGCCTCGACCGGCGCCTGGGTCGCGTGCAGCCGCGACAGCCGCGCCTCGCGGTGGGCGATGTAGCCGTTGGCGGCGAAGATGATCAGCGCGCCGGCGATCGTCCAGTGGCTGGCCGCCTCGTCGAACAGCAGCCAGGCGAGGCCGGTGACGAGTGGCAGCTGCATGAAGCTGATCGGGGTCAGCGCCGACACCTCGCCGAGCCGCAGCGCGCGCGTCCACAGCAACTGGCCGCCGGTGCCGAACACGCCGGTGGCCAGCAGCCAGGCCCAGTCCAGTCCGGTCGGCCACGACCACGCGAACAGCGCCGGCAGCAGCGACAGCGGCACCCAGAACGCATAGGTGTAGAAGACGATGGTGTCGGGCGGATCCACGCGCGAGAGCTGCTTGATCTGGATCGCCACCACGCTGCT
>DASRZN010000053.1:0-2091 GCA_035686325.1 Lysobacteraceae bacterium | reverse complement strand
CCGATCGAAGGCGGCGCGCTGGCCGGGCGTCATGCCCGCGCGCAGGACGGAGCGCGCTTCGGTGGCGCGCGCGTCGGCCGCGCGCGCGGCCGACGCGTCTCCGGTGGCGGCGAGCGCCTGCGCGCCGAGCGCATGCAAGCGCCAGGCCTGGAGCGCGTCGCCGCCGCGCAGCGCCGCGGCGGCCTCGCCGTACAGGGTGCGCGCGCGTTGCGCGTCGCCCGCCGCCAGCGCCTGTGCGATCGCCAGCTGCAGCCAGTGCAGGCGCAGCCCGGCGTGGCCGAGAGCGGCGGTCGGTGCGTCCAGCGCCGCGAGCGTGGACGGGTCCAGGCGCGCGCCGAGCAGGCCGACCCGCAGTTCCAGCTGGCGAATGCCGGTGCCCCGTGCGAGCGTGCGCGCCTCGCGCAGGGCGGCGTTGGCGGCGGTCCGCTCGCCGCGCGCCAGCGCCAGTTCCGCGTCGAGCGTGCTGGCGATCGCCCGCTGCTCGCCGGAGGCCCGGGCGAGTTGCGGGCGCAGCCGAGCCAAGGCCTGCGCGGCCTCGTCGTCCGCATGCGCGGCGAGCAGCGCCTCGACCCGCAGCAGCGCCGCGTCGGCCGCGCCGCGGGCGTCCTCGCGCTGGCGGAAGGCGGCTTCGGCCAGCTGCGCCTGCGCGATCGCCGCGGCCAGGTGTCCCTGGCGCAGTTCCAGTTCGGCCAGGTGGCGATGGCTCACCGCGGCCTCTTCCGCCATCTGCTGCTTTTGCGCGTTGGCGAGCGAGCGGGCGAGGCGCTCGCGGGCTTCGCTCCAGCGTCCGCGCGCGATCGCGAGCAGCCCCAGGTCCTGGTCGGCGCGCACCTCGCCGATGCCGTCGCCCAGGCGCCCGTACTCGGCGGCGGCCTGTTGCAGGTACACCCGCGCGTCCGCGTAATCGCCGAGCTGGTAGCGGGCGAAGCCGATGTCGTTCTGCGCCTGCGCCACGCCGAGCGGGTCGCCGACGTCCTGCCAGGCACCGAGCGCGCGCTGGAAGGCGGCCAGCGCCGCGGGGAAGTCGCCGCGCTCCTCGGCGAGCAGGCCCAGGTCGTTCTCGGTCGCGGCCAGCCCGGCGCGGTCGCCGAGCTGGCGGTGCAGGGCACGCGCGCGTTCCAGCTGCTGCGCGGCCTCGTCGTAGGCGGCGGTGAGGGCCAGCGCGTTGCCGAGGTTGCGCAGGCTGGTCGCTTCCCCGCGCAGGTTGCCGACCGCGTGGCGCAACGCGACCGCCTTGCGGTACTGCTCGATCGCGTCGGCGGTCTGGCCGAGCCGGCCATAGCCGATGCCGAGCGCGTTGACGGTCTCGGCCTGGCCGAACAGGTCGCGGCTGCGCTTGAACAGCACCAGCGCGTGCACAAGATAGTCGTCCACCGCGCGCTGCGCGCTTCCACTCAGGATGGAGAACTTGCCGAGCTCGAACCAGGCGCGCGGATCGTTGCCGTCGCGGCTGGTCAGCGCCTGCAGGGTGGCGATCGCGGCCGTGTAGTCGCCGCCGGCGCCCTGCGCGCGGGCGAGTTCGAGCGCCGCCTCGGTATCGCCGGGGGTTTCGGCCAGCTGCGCGCGCCACTGCGCCACCGCGCGCGGCGGATCGCCTTCCAGCAGCGCGCGCCGCGCGGCGATCCGGCGCCGCAATGCGGACGGGGCGTTCGCCGCAACGCGCTGACCCTGCTCGAGCGCGTCCGCGGCCGCGTCCTGCTCGCCGATCATCGCCGCGGTGTCGGCCTGTGCGAGCCACATCGCCGCATCGTCGGGGGCGAGCGTCGTGGCCTTGCCGAACGCGGCCAGCGCCTGCGCCAGCGCGCCACGCCCGCGCGCCTGCAACCCCTCGCCGTAGGCGCGCAGGGCCTGCGGCGGCGGCAGCGCCAGCGTCGGCGGCGCCGACAGGCCGAGCGCCTGCATGGTGCGCGGCTGGGCCAGCCAGGCACGCAACGCGGTCCCGGGTTGCGCGGCCGCCGGGCCTTCGAGCGCCTGCGGCGGGCCATCGGCGGGCTGCAACGTCGCGGCGACGCGCCAGCGCCCGCCTTCGTGCAGCAGGCGCGGCTGCAGGACCCGATTGGCGGCGGCGATCCGGCGCAGGTCGGCAGGTGC
>DASRZN010000052.1:0-2234 GCA_035686325.1 Lysobacteraceae bacterium | reverse complement strand
CCGGCGGGACCTTCCAGCACCTGCACCGGGCTGCCGTCGCGCAGGGCGACCTTGCCGGCGGTGACCACCGCGTCACCGACCTTCAGGCCGCCGCGCAATTCGGCCCATTCGCCGTCGACGTAGCCGAGCTTGACCGGCACCCGCGCGGCCTTGCCGTCGCGCACCGTGAACACCGCCGGCTCCTCGTCGTCGAGCAGGGCCACGCGCGGGATCACGGTGGCGTCGGCGCGCTGGTCGTAGTCGATGCGGATGCGGCCGAACATGCCGGGCTGCAGCACCGCGTCGCCGGCGAAAGCGCAGACCACGCGGAAGGTGCCGCTGCCGGCGTCCACGACCGGCGCGACCCGATCCACCAGGCCCTTGAAGCGCTTGCCGGGCAACGCATCCACCTGCAGGATCACCGGCAGCCCCGCCTTGATCGTTTCCAGCTCGCGCTCGGGCACGTTGAGCGTGGCTTCCAGCCGCGAGTTGTCGACGATGCGGAAGATCGGCGTGTTGATCTGCACGAAGTTGCCGGGCTTGATCGAACGCGACGCGACCACGCCGGACATCGGCGACACCACGTTGGTGTAGGACAGCTCGAGGTTGGCGAGGCGGTTGGCCGCGCGCGCGTTCTCGAGGTCGTACTTGAGCTGGTCGAGGTCGTTGGCGCTGATCAGCTGCTGCTTCGAGAGCTGCAGCGAGCGGTTGTAGTTCGCCTCCAGCTTGCGCACCTGCGCCGCGGTCTGCGCCGCCTGCAGCGCCAGCCGCGCGCCGTCCAGGCGCACCAGCACCTGCCCGGCCTTCACCTGCTGGCCTTCCTCGGCGAACACCTGCAGCGCCACGCCGGAGGTCTTGGCGACCACCTGCGACTCGGCACGCGCCTCCAGCGGCGCGGTGCCGCTGTAGCTGGCGGCGATCGGCCGGCGGCTGACGCGGGCCACCTCGACGGCGACCGCGTCGGCCTTCTTCGCGTCGGGCCCCTTGCCCTCCTCGGGCTTGCCGGCCGCGCCCTTGCAGGCGGTCAGGGTCAGCGCGCCGGCGAGGGCGCAGGCCAGCAGCAGGCGCGGCAGGGCCGGGGAAGGAAGGCGGGCAAGGGACATCGGTGGGGCCTTGTCTGGTGTTGTAGGGATGTATATCACCAGTCCCCCGGGCCACGAATCGGCCGAAGGTCATGGTCGGTCCGGGACCGCGTTGCGCGGGTGATTTCCCTTCGGACGCGGGAAGGGCGCGTTGGGTTGCATGAACGAGACGGCTATACTTCCTGACTTCGCCGCGTCAGTGGCGATCGCTCGCCCCTCGGGGCTCCCCGCCTTCATGGCCCAGACAGCGGACCCGTCCATGATCCGATTGCTGTTGCTTGCCTCCCTGACCCTGGCCGCCGGCAGCGCGCTGGCGCAGGACGCCCAGCCGGCGCCCGCTCCCGCCCCCGAAGCCGCCCCTGCCGCGGCGGCCGCCCCGGCCGTCACCGGCGACGCCCAGCGCGGACACACGCTGACCTACACCTGCCAGGGCTGCCACGGCATCACCGGCTACAAGAACGCCTATCCGAACTACCACGTGCCGCGCATCGGCGGGCAGTCGGAGACGTACCTGATCAACGCGCTGACCGAATACAAGGAAGGCAAGCGCAAGCATCCGACCATGCAGGCGCAGGCGCAGAGCTTCTCCGCGCAGGACATCGCCGACATCGCCGCCTACCTGTCCGGCCTGAAGTGAGCAGCCCCGCCATGACGAAGACCTCCCTCTCCAAGCTGGGCCTCGCCGCCGCGCTGCTGCTCGCCCTGTCCGCCTGCTCCGGCGGCGACACCCCCGCCGAGCACTCCGCGGCCGACCGCGCCGAAGGCCACACCAGTTCGTCCGCCGGCCTGCCGCCGGGCCGCATCGCCGAGGGCGAGAAGCTCGCCACCGCCTGCGCGGCCTGCCACGGCGCCCAGGGCAACGCGCCGATCGACGCGAGCTACCCGAAGCTCGGCGGCCAGTACTACGACTACATCGCGCACTCGCTGCAGATGTACCGCGACGGCCAGCGCAGCGGCAGCCCGACCGCCGACGTCATGGCGGCCCAGGCCGCGAACCTCACCGACCAGCAGATCGCCGACCTCGCCGCCTACTTCGGCGCCCAGCCGACCCAGCTGCGCGACCTGCACGGCGCGCAGTAGGCGCGAGCGACATCGGTTTTCGACGACGACGGCCCGCGCAAGCGGGCCGTTCGCTTTGAGGGGGAACCGGAAGCCGGGAACCGGGAACCGGAA
>DASRZN010000051.1:0-7632 GCA_035686325.1 Lysobacteraceae bacterium | reverse complement strand
CGGCCTGCGCCGGATCCTGTTGACCGCGTCCGGCGGCCCGTTCCGCGGCCGCGCGCGCGAGTCGCTGCGCGACGTCACGCCAGCGCAGGCGGTGGCGCATCCGAAGTGGAACATGGGGCCGAAGATCTCGGTCGATTCGGCGACGCTGATGAACAAGGGCCTGGAGGTCATCGAGGCCCACCACCTGTTCGGCGTCGGCGCCGACGCGATCGGCGTGCTGGTGCATCCGCAGAGCCTGGTGCATTCGCTGGTCGAGTTCGTCGACGGCTCGACCCTGGCCCAGCTCGGCCTGCCCGACATGCGCACCGCGCTCGCGGTCGGCTTCGGCTGGCCGCAGCGGATCGCCTCGGGCGTGGCCGGGCTGGACCTGCTGCAGCACGGCCGGCTGGACTTCGAGCCGCCCGACCTCGACGCCTTCCCCTGCCTGCGCCTGGCCTATGCCGCGCTGGCCGCGGGCGGCACCGCGCCGGCGACCCTGAACGCGGCGAACGAGGTGGCGGTTTCAGCCTTTCTTCAGGGCCGGATCGCTTTCCTCGACATCCCGGCGCTGGTCGAGGACACGCTCGCCGCGCTGCCGGCGGCGCCCGCGCGCGCGCTGGACGCGCTGCGCGAGGCCGACGCCGCCGCGCGCGTCCACGCCACCCGCCGCGCGGCGCGCGCATGATCGCCCCCGGACGCCGCCCCGCCCTCGCTTTCGCCTTCGCTTCCGCGTCGAACGCCTGATTCCATGTCCAATGTCCTCGGCTCCATCTGGTGGATGATCGTCAGCCTCGGCCTGCTGGTGACCTTCCACGAGTTCGGCCACTTCTGGGTCGCGCGCCGCTGCGGCGTGCGCGTGCTGCGCTTCTCGGTCGGCTTCGGCCGGCCGCTGTGGCTGCGGCGCGGGCGCGACGGCACCGAATACGCGATCGCGGCGATCCCGCTCGGCGGCTACGTGCGCATGCTCGATGAGCGCGAGGAGGACGTGCCGGCCGACCAGCGCGCGCTCGCCTTCAACCGCAAGCCGGTCGGCCAGCGGATCGCGATCGTCGCCGCCGGGCCGCTCGCCAACCTGCTGCTGTGCGTGGCCCTGCTGTGGGGCATGTTCGTGATCGGCCGGCCGGACTACGCGCCGGTCGTCGGCGAGGCCGAAGGCATCGCCGCGCAGGCCGGGCTCGCGCGCGGCGACACCCTGCTCGCGGTCGGCGCCACCCGCACCCCGACCTGGACCGAGGCCGGAATGGCGCTGGGCGCGGCCGCGCTCGATCGCCGCGACGTGCCCGTGCGCCTGCGCGACGCGCAGGGCCGCGAGCGCGAGCGCACCCTGCGCCTGTCGCGGCTGCCCGCGGACTTCGACCAGACCCGCGCGACCGACGCGATCGGCCTGACCCCGCGTTTCCGCCTGCTGCCGCCGGTGGTCGGCCGGATCAAGCCCGGCACCCCGGCCTGGGGCGTGCTCGCCGAGGGCGACCAGGTGCTGGCGATCGACGGCCGCCCGGTCGATGCCTACCAGGACATCACCCCGCTGCTGCAGCGCATCGGCGGCAAGCCGGTGATGGTGGAAGTGCGCCGCGACGGCGAGCGGCTGGCGCTGGAAGTCCGGCCCGCCCGAATCACCGACGCCGGCGGCACCCGCTGGGCGCTGGGCTTCCTGCCCGCGCCCGCCGGCCAGCCCGCCTACGACGCCACCCTGCGCCACGGGCCGCTGGCCGCGGTGCCGGCGGCGCTGCGCGAGACCTGGAAGCTCGGTCGCGACTCGGTGGCGATGATCGGCCGCCTGCTCACCGGGCGCGCCTCCACCGCCAACGTTTCCGGCCCGATCACCATCGCCCGCTACGCCAACGCCTCGGCCCAGCTCGGGCCGGCCTGGTTCCTGAACTTTCTGGCCCTGCTGTCGCTCAGTCTGGCGGTGATCAACCTGCTGCCGATCCCCGTCTTGGACGGCGGACACCTCTTGTACTACCTTATCGAGCTGGCCAAGGGCAGCCCGCTGAGCGAACGCGCGATGGCCGCCGGGCAGTACGTCGGCCTGGCCCTGCTCGCCGGCCTGATGGGCCTGGCGTTCTACAACGACATCCTCAACCTGGTGCGCTAGCCAACGAGTCGCGCCATCGCCGTCCACGCGCGATGGACCCGCCTTCCAACCGGACCCCAAGATGACGCGAACCCCCACCCGCCGCCTGCTCGCGGTCGCCCTCGTGGCGGCACTGGCCCCGGCCCTGCCCGTCCATGCGCAGTCGACGAACCCGTTCTCG
Source organism: Lysobacteraceae bacterium (assembly GCA_035686325.1). GTDB lineage: Bacteria > Pseudomonadota > Gammaproteobacteria > Xanthomonadales > Xanthomonadaceae > JABFWF01. Next base: position 5,398 of record DASRZN010000051.1, on the reverse strand, counting down.
CTGGGCGCGCCGCAGCCGGCCCCTGCGCCGGACGCCTTCACCGTCAGCGACATCCGCATCGACGGCCTGCAGCGCATCTCCGCGGGCACCGTCTTCACCTACCTGCCGATCGAGCGCGGCGACAGCGTCGACCAGGCGCGCGTCGGCGATGCGATCCGCGCGCTGTACAAGACCGGCTTCTTCGAGGACGTGCGCATGGACCGCCAGGGCGACATCCTGGTGGTCACCGTCACCGAACGCCCGGCGATTAACAAGCTGACCCTGGTCGGCAACAAGGACATCAAGACCGAGGACCTGACCAAGGGCCTGCAGGACATCGGCCTGGCCGAGGGCGAGACCTTCGACCGCCTGAGCCTGGACCGGGTCACCCAGGAACTGACCCGCCAGTACAACAACCGTGGCAAGTACAACGTCGAGATCACCCCGATCGTCTCGCGCCTGGACCGCAACCGCGTCGACGTCACCATCAACGTCAAGGAAGGCGACGCCGCCAAGATCCGCCACATCAACCTGGTCGGCAACGAGAAGTTCGACGACGAGGCGATCACCGACAGCTGGGAATCGCAGGAGACCAACTGGCTCAGCTGGTACCGCCGCGACGACCAGTACTCGCGCGAGAAGCTGTCCGGCGACCTCGAGAAGCTCAACGAGTTCTACCTCGACCGCGGCTACCTCGACTTCAGCATCGACAGCACCCAGGTCGCGATCAGCCCCGACAAGCGCGACATGTTCCTCACCGCCGGCCTGACCGAGGGCGAGCAGTACACGATCTCCGAGGTCGAGGTCGGCGGCGACACCATCCTGCCGAAGGAGGAGATCGAGAAGCGGGTGTTCCTCAAGCCCGGCCAGATCTTCTCGCGCCGGCTGCTGGAGCTGACCTCGGACGCGATCACCGCGACCCTGGCCAACATCGGCTACGCCTTCGCCCAGGTGAACCCGGTGCCCGAGCTCGACCGCGAGAAACGCACCGTCGGCGTCACCCTGCAGGTGGTCCCGGGTCCGCGCGTCAACGTGCGCCGGATCTCGTTCAAGGGCAACACCCGCACCGCCGACGAGGTGCTGCGCCGCGAGATGCGCCAGTTCGAGGGCGCGTGGTACTCGCAGGCGGCGATCGACCGCTCCAAGATCCGCCTGCAGCGGCTGGGCTACTTCGAGACCGTCGAGGTCGAGAACCAGCCGGTGCCGGGCAGCAACGACCAGGTGGACGTGGTGTTCTCGGTCAAGGAGACGACCTCGGGCAGCTTCGTGTTCGGCCTGGGCTACGCCCAGCTGTCCGGCCTGACCACGTCGATCCAGGTCTCGCAGAACAACTTCCTCGGCAGCGGCAACCGGGTCGCGGTCGAGGCGCAGAGCAACCGCTACCTGCAGCGCTACTCGTTCTCGTTCACCAATCCGTACTTCACCGACGAGGGTTTGTCGCTCGGGTACAACCTGTGGTACCGCGAGTTCGACAACTCCGACTTCAACATCGCGTCCTACAACAGCACCAGCGGCGCGGCCCAGGTCGTGCTCGGCCTGCCGATCACCGAGACCGACACCGTCTCGGCGCTGTTCGGCATCGACAGCAACGACATCCAGGCCTTCCCGGGCTCGACCCCGCCGTCGATCGTCAACTACCTCAAGGCGCTGGACCACACCACCTTCCACGCCTGGCGCACCGAACTGGCGTGGGCGCGCGACAGCCGCAACGACTACTTCACCCCGACCCGCGGCACCTACCAGCGGGTGTCGGCGGAGTTCACCCTGCCCGGCTCGACCGTCGAATACTTCAAGCTGCAGTACAGCTACTCGCGGTACTGGCCGCTGAGCCGCGCGCTGGTGCTCAACACCCGCGCCGAACTGGGCTGGGGCGACAGCTACGGCAACCCGAAAACGCGCGATTTCTACTGCCTGCCGGACCTGCCGCCGCCGGTGGACAGCGACAACGACCCGACGACGCCGCCGGTGCAGCCGCCGCGCCCGCCGATCAGCGACCCGTGCATGCCGACGTCGCCGGACTACCACGTCATCGACCCGCCGCTGGTGGCCGACGGCCTGCCGTTCTTCGAGAACTTCTACGCCGGCGGCGTGCGCTCGGTGCGCGGCTTCCGCGACAACACCCTGGGCCCGCGCGAGGGCGTCACCCCGAGCAGCACCTTCCTGCAGCCGCTGGGCGGCTCGGTGAAGACCGTCGGCTCGCTCGAGATGTACTTCCCGACCCTGATCAAGAGCCCGTCGGCGCGACTGTCGGCGTTCATCGACTTCGGCAACGTGTACCGCAACGTGGACGACTTCGACATCGACACGATGCGCGCCTCGGCGGGCATCGCGATGCTGTGGCGCGCGCCGGTCGGCCCGATCTCGATCAGCTATGCGATCCCGATCAAGCAGGAAGACGGCGACGAGATCGAGCGCCTGCAGTTCACCTTCGGCGGCGCGTTCTGACGCGCCGAGGCAGGGCACGGTGGCCGGCAGCTACACCGCCCAGGCGCTGGCCGAGCGCTTCGGGCTGCGCGTGCAGGGCGATCCCGGCGCGCGGGTGAGCGGGGTCGCCACCCTCGCCCGCGCCGGCCAGGGCGAGCTGTCCTTCCTCGCCAATCCGCGCTACCGCGCGCAGCTTGCGACCAGCGGCGCCGGCGTGGTGGTACTGCGCGAGGCGGACGCCGCCGGCCATGCCGGCACCGCGCTGGTGGCCGCCGATCCCTACGCGGCCTTCGCCCGCATCGCGGCGCTGTTCGAGGCGCGCGAGACCCCGGCGCCGGGCGTGCACCCGCACGCCGTCGTCGACGCGTCCGCGCAGGTCGACCCGCGCGCGTCGGTCGGTCCCTTCGTCAGCATCGGCCCCCGCAGCGTGGTCGCCGCCGGCGCGGTGATCGGCCCGGGCTGCGCGATCGGCGAGGACTGCGTGGTCGGCGAGGACTGCGAGCTTGGCGCCAACGTCACCCTGGTCCGGCGCGTGCGCCTTGGCCGGCGCGTGCTGGTCCACCCCGGCGCGGTGCTCGGCGCCGACGGCTTCGGCATCGCGATGGATGCCGGCCGCTGGCTGAAGGTGCCGCAGCTCGGCGGCGTGGCGGTCGGCGACGACTGCGAGATCGGCGCCAGCACCACCATCGACCGCGGCGCGCTCGAGGACACCGTGCTCGAGGAGGACGTGCGCCTGGACAACCAGATCCAGATCGGCCACAACGTCCGCATCGGCGCGCACACCGCGATGGCGGGCGGCGCCGCGATCGCCGGCAGCGCGGTGATCGGCCGCTATTGCCTGATCGGCGGCTGCGCCGGCGTGGTCGGCCACATCGAACTGTGCGATCGGGTCGTGGTCACCGCCATGAGCCTGGTTACCCACTCCATCCGCGAGCCCGGCGAGTATTCCTCCGGCACCCCGCTGATGGACAATCGCAGCTGGCGCCGCAGCGCCGCCCGCTTCAAGCAGCTGGACGCGATCGCCCGCCGCACGCGCGCGTCCACCGAGGACACGCAATGAGCTTCCAGCCGCAGCTTCCGCTCGACGTCACCGCCGTCCAGGCCCTGCTCCCGCACCGCTACCCGTTCCTGCTGGTGGACCGCGTGCTCGAGTTCGAGGCGCACAAGCGGGTGCTCGCGATCAAGAACGTCAGCTTCAACGAACCCTACTTCCAGGGCCACTTCCCCGGCCACCCGGTGATGCCCGGCGTGCTGGTGGTGGAGGCGCTGGCGCAGGCCGGCGGCGTGCTGACCCAGCTCTCGCACCAGGTGGACGCCGACGGCGCGCCGGTCTCCGGCCGGGTGTTCTACCTGGTCAAGGTGGACAACGCGAAGTTCTCGCGGATGGTGGTGCCGGGCGACCGCCTGGAGCTCGACGTCACCCTCAAGCGCATGATCCGCAACATGGCGCAGTTCATCGGCATCGCCCGCGTGGACGGCGAACAGGTCGCCTGCGCCGAGATCCTGTGCGCGGAGGCGAAGGACTGATGCCCGGCGCCGCGCCCGGCGTGCACCCGACCGCGGTGGTGGATCCGTCCGCGCGGCTCGGCGCGGACGTGGCGATCGGCGCGTACAGCGTGATCGGCGCCGACGTCGAGATCGGCGAAGGCACCACGATCGGCCCGCACTGCACGGTTTCGGGCCCGACCCGGATCGGCCGCGACAACCGCATCCACGGCCACGCCGCGATCGGCGGCGACCCGCAGGACAAGAAGTTCGGCGGCGAGCGCGCCGAGCTGGTGATCGGCGACCGCAACGTGATCCGCGAGTTCGTCACCGTCAACCGCGGCACCGGCAGCGGCGGCGGCATCACCCGCCTCGGCGACGACAACTGGCTGCTGGCCTACGTGCACGTCGCCCATGATTGCCTGGTCGGCAGCCACTGCGTGTTCTCCAACAACGCGACCCTGGCCGGCCACGTCACGATCGGCGACCACGTGATCCTCAGCGGCTTCGTGGGCGTGCACCAGTTCTGCCGGATCGGCGCGCACGCCTTCATCGGCATGGGCGCCTTCGTCAACGGCGACGTGCCGCCGTACGTGCTGGTCGCGCAGGAAGGTTACAGCCGGCCGCGCGGGATCAACGCCGAGGGCTTGAAGCGGCGCGGCTTCGACGGCGAGCGCATCGCCGCGATCAAGCGCGCCTACCGCGCGCTGTACGTCTCCGGGGCCAAGCTCGATGAAGCGCGCGAGCAGCTGGCCGCGCTCGCGCGGGACAGCGACGACGTGCGCGCCTTCCTCGAGTTCGTCGGCAGCGGCGACCGGCCGCTGCTGCGGTGACCGGCCTGCCGGGGGGACGGCGATGAAGTTCGCGCTGGTCGCCGGCGAAGCCTCGGGGGACCTGCTCGGCGCGGGCCTGATCGAGGCGCTGCGCGCGCGCTTCCCGAACGCGGAGTTCGCCGGCATCGGCGGCGACGCGATGCGCGCCGCCGGCATGGACACCTGGTTCGACGCGTCCGAACTGGCGGTGATGGGCCTGACCGAGGTGCTGGCCCACCTGCCGCGCCTGCTGCGCCTGCGCCGCGCCCTGCGCGAGCGCGTGCTGGCCTGGCGGCCGGACGCCTTCGTCGGCATCGACGCGCCCGACTTCAACCTCGGCGTCGAGCGCTGGCTCAAGCAGCGCGGCGTGCGCACCGTGCATTACGTCAGCCCGTCGGTGTGGGCGTGGCGACAGGGCCGCGCGGCGAAGATCGGGCGCAGCGCCGACCGCGTGCTGTGCCTGTTCCCGATGGAACCGCCGATCTACGCCCGGCACGGCGTGGACGCGCGTTTCGTCGGCCACCCGCTGGCCGACACGATGGCGCTGGAGCCCGACCGCGCGGCCGCCCGCGCGCAGCTTGGCCTGCCCGCCGAGGCGCCGGTGCTGGCGGTGCTGCCGGGTTCGCGGCTGGGCGAAATCGCGCGCCTGGGCGCCGACTTCCTGCAGGCGTCGGCGCTGGTCGCGCAGGAGATGCCCG
>DASRZN010000050.1:0-2719 GCA_035686325.1 Lysobacteraceae bacterium | reverse complement strand
GCGCGATTATGCCACGGAGGCCGGCCGGCCCCGGGACGCGGGGCCGATCCGTCCGCCTTCAGCCGCCCCCGGGGACGGCCGCGGCGCGGCGCGAAGCGTGGAATGACTCGCGGAACGCCCCGAAGGTTCCCTGCCCGATCGCCTCCCGCATGTCGGCCATCAGTTTCTCGTAGTACCAGAGGTTGTGCAGGGTGCCCAGGATCGGGCCCAGCATCTCGTTGCAGCGGTCCAGGTGGCGCAGGTAGGCGCGGCTGTAGCCGCCGGCGCAGGCCGGACAGCCGCAGCCCTCCTCGATCGGCCGGGTGTCCCTCTCATGCTTCGCGTTGCGGATCCGCACGGTCCCGGTCGAGGTGAAGTAGTGGCCGTTGCGCGCGTTGCGGGTGGGCATCACGCAATCGAACATGTCCACCCCGCGCGCGACCGCCTCGACCAGGTCCTCCGGGCGGCCGACGCCCATCAGGTAGTGCGGCCGGTCCGGCGGGAGCTGCGGCACGGTGTGTTCGAGCATGGCGTTGCGCTCGGCCTCGGTCTCGCCGACGGCGAGGCCGCCGATCGCGTAGCCGTCGAAGCCGATCGCCTTCAGGCCGTCCGCCGACAGCGTGCGCAGGTCGCGATGCACGCCGCCCTGGACGATGCCGAACAGCGCGGCGTCGTTGCCCTCGTGGGCGCGCTTGCTGCGCTCGGCCCAGCGCAACGACAGCTCCATCGAGCGACGCACGACGTCGGCGCCGACCGGCGCGCCGTCCACGTGCACCGGCGGGCACTCGTCGAAGATCATCACCACGTCCGAGTCGAGCACGCGCTGGATGCGCATGGATTCCTCGGGGCCGAGGAACACGGTCGAGCCGTCGGTCGGCGCCTGGAAGGTGACGCCCTGCTCGGTGATCCTGCGGCGGTGCGCCAGCGAGAAGACCTGGAAGCCGCCCGAATCGGTCAGGATCGGCCCGTTCCAGCGGGCGAAGCCGTGCAGGCCGCCGTGCGCCTCGATCACCTCCAGCCCGGGCCGCAGGGACAGGTGGAAGGTGTTGCCGAGGATCATCTCCGCGCCGAGCGCGCGCAGCTGCCCGGGCAGCATGCCCTTGACCGAACCGTAGGTGCCGACCGGCATGAACGCCGGCGTCTCCACCGTGCCGCGCGGGAAGGTCAGCCGGCCGCGGCGCGCCGCGCCGTCGGTGGCCAGCAGTTCGAACGCCATCCGGCTCATGGCCGCGCCCCCGCCTCCGGCCACAGCAGCATCGCGTCGCCGTAGGAGAAGAAGCGATAGCGTTCGCGCACCGCGTGCTCGTAGGCGGCGAACACCCGCGCCTTGCCGGCGAACGCCGACACCAGCATCAGCAGGGTGCTTTCCGGCAGGTGGAAGTTGGTCAGCAGCGCGTCCACGCTGCGGATCCGGTAGCCGGGGTAGATGAAGATCGCGGTGTCGCCGGCGAATGGGTGCAGCTCGCCGTCGCGCATGGCCGATTCGAGCGCGCGTACCACGGTCGTGCCGACCGCGACCACCCGTCCGCCGCGCGCGCGTGTCTCGCGCACCTGGTGCACCAGCGCGGCGCCGACGTTGAGCCACTCGCTGTGCATGCGGTGCTCGCGGATGTCGTCCACCCGCACCGGCTGGAAGGTGCCGGCGCCGACGTGCAGGGTGACGTGGCCGAGCTGCACGCCGCGCGCGCGCAGCGCCTCCAGCAGCGGCTCGTCGAAGTGCAGGCCGGCGGTCGGCGCGGCCACCGCGCCTTCCTCGCGCGCGAACACGGTCTGGTAGCGCGCCGCGTCGGCGGCGTCGGGCGCGCGCTGGATGTAGGGCGGCAGCGGCAGCTGGCCGGCCTGCTGCAGCCAGTCGTGGAAATCGCCCGGGACGTGGAAGCGCAGCCGCCAGAAGCCGCCGTCGCGCTCGACCACCTCGGCTTCGCCACCGGCGTCGAGCGCGATCCGGCTGCCCGGCCGCGGCGGCTTGCTCACGCCGAGCTGGGCGCGCGCCTCGCCGCCGCCCGCCAGGCGCTCGATCAGGATCTCGACCCGGCCGCCGCTGGCCTTGTGCCCGTACAACCGCGCCGGGATCACCCGGGTGTCGTTGAACACCAGCAGGTCGCCCGGCTGCAGCAGGTCCGGCAGGTCGCGCACGCCGCGGTCGGCGAACGGCGCCGGCGCCGGCGGCACCACCAGCAGCCGGCTGGCCGAACGCTCGGGCAGCGGCGCCTGGGCGATCAGCTCCGGCGGCAGGTCGTAGTGGAAGTCGGACTTCTTCAAGGGCGGACGCGGCGCGGCGGGAACCGCGCATGGTAGCCGGACCCCGCCCGGCCGACCGGGTCAGCGTTCGAACTTCGCCGACAGGACGATCGAGGAGGTGGTCCGCTCCACCCCGTCCACCGCGCCGATGCGGTCGGTCAGTTCGTCCATCTCCGCCACCGTCGGCACCAGCGCCAGCGCGACCAGGTCGAACGGGCCGCTCACCGAGTGCAGTGCGCGCACCTCCGGCATCGCGTGCAGGGCGCGCACCACCGCGGGCATCTGCCGCGGCAGCACGGTGACCATGATGTGCGCGCGCACCCCGCCGCGCTCGGCCTCGTCGCTGACCCGCACGGTGTAGCCGGTGATCACGCCCTGCCGCTCCAGCCGCTCGATCCGGCTCTGCACGGTGGTCCGCGACAGGCCCAGCCGGCGCGCCAGTTCGGCGGTCGGGGCGCGGGCGTTCTCGCGCAACAGGGACAACAGCTGCTGGTCGGCG
>DASRZN010000049.1:0-3207 GCA_035686325.1 Lysobacteraceae bacterium | reverse complement strand
CCCGCGGTGGCCGACTACATCCAGGCGCGCGGCCTGTACGGCGCCGCCGTCATCGGGCCGTGATGCCGGCCTTCGCTATACTCCCCGCGACTTTCCCGCGCCGACGAGCCCGTCGCCCTTGACCACCCAAGCCCAGGTCATCAAGACCCAGCTGCCGCATCCCGCGCCGCCCACCGACGTGCTGCTGAAGGCCGTGCACGCCGCCCTCGACGAACTGAAGGCGCGCGACGCCATCGAGATCGACGTCCGCGGCAAGAGCAGCGTCACCGACTACATGGTGGTCGCCTCCGGCACCTCCACCCGCCACGTGAAATCCATCGCCGACGAGGTCGTGCGCTTCGTCAAGAAGCTCGACGTGCAGCCGCTGGGCGTCGAGGGCGAGCGCGAGGCCGAGTGGGTGCTGGTCGACCTCGGCGACGTCGTCGTCCACGTCATGCTGCCGCGCGTGCGCGAGTTCTACGCGCTCGAGCGGCTATGGACGGTCGGCGACCAGCCGCCCGAGCAGCTGGACCAGGCCGCCGGCCTCTGAGCCGGCCGTCGACGCGATGAAGGCGCGCCTGGTCGCCGTCGGCGAACGCGCGCCGGGCTGGGTGGCGGAAGGCTTCGCCGAATACCGCAAGCGGCTCTCGCACTGGCTGCCGCTGGACCTCGTCGAGATCGAGCCCGGCCTGCGAGGCAAGGGCCGCGACACCGCGCGCGCGATCGCCGACGAGGGCGCGCGCGTGCTGGCCGCGCTGCCGAAGGGCGCGCTGGTCGTCGCCCTCGACGGGCGCGGTCGGACCTGGAGTTCGGAGGCGCTCGCGCAGCGCCTGGAGCACTGGCGCGCGCAGGGCCGCGACCTCGCCTTCCTGATCGGCGGGCCGGAAGGCCACGCGCCCGAGGTGCTCGCCCGCGCCGACGAAAACTGGTCGCTCGGCCCGCTGACCCTGCCGCACATGCTGGTGCGCCTGCTCGTCGCCGAACAGCTGTACCGCGCGGCGGCGCTGCTGGCGAACCATCCCTACCACCGCGCCTGACAGCGGGCCGGCGCCGGTCGGATGCCGGCGCCGGCTACCTCGTCAATCCAGACGGAAGTCCACCGGCACCAGGCCGATCGCCTGCACCGCGCGGCCGTCGCGCATCGCGGGACGGAAGGTCCAGCGACGCAGCACCTGCTCGCGGGCGGCGCGGTCGAGCGCGCGGTGGCCGCTGCTGCGCGCGACCTGCACGTCCAGCGGCCGGCCGTCGACGTCCACCAGCACCTTCAGCAGCACGCTGCCCTGCAGGCCCTCGCGCAGGGCCTCGCGCGGGTAGGCGGGTGCCGGCGCGCTGGCGTACTCGAGCTGGACGCCGGCCAGCGGACCGGTGTCGGCGGGCGGCACGACCGGGTCGTGGGGCGGCGCGATGACGGCGACCGGTTCGCTGCCCTGGTCGTCCTGCGCCGCCTGCTGCTGGACCGGCGGCTGCGGCGGCACCGCGATTACCGGACGCGGGGTCGGCTGCGCCTGCCGCCTGACGACCGGGACCTCGATCGGCGGAGGCGGGGGCGCCTTCTTCTCGATCGGAACCCAGACGATCGAAAAGTCCTCCAGGGCGGGAACCACCGGCGGCGCGGTGACCGGCACCAGGAGCAGCATCAGCAGCGCCACGTGCACGGCGATCGCCGTGGCGTAGCCGGAGATGCGCAGGGGATCGAGGCGGGGAAACGCGAACGCGGGATAGCGGGCTGCATGCACCATGGGCCACCTCCTGTCGGTTGTCGGGCGCGTTGCACGAAGGCGAACGCGCGGGCGCCGCAGGCGGGGTTGGCGCCTGGCGACGCCGCGCTTTCACTGTGCGCTCGTACCGATGCGTTGGGTGAGGGCGCAGCGGACCGCCGGCCGGCGTCCATTCAGGAACGGGAGACGGGAGACGGGAGACGGGAGACGGGAGACGGGAGACGGGGAAATGCGCGTCGTCTCCCGTCTCCCTCTTCCCGTCTCCCGCTCCTAGTGCTTGCCGGCCGGATCGGCTGGCGGGTCCGGATCGCGGCGGATGCCGGGCTCGTCCGGATTCGGACGCGGCGGTGGATCGCTCGGCTGGCGCGCGTCGCGGCGGTCGTCCGGCTGGTCCTCGGCGTAGCCGGGATTGCGGCCGCGGCGCGGGTCCGCGGCCGGCTGGGTGCCTTCGTCGCGCTTGCCCATCGGTGCTACCTCCCGAGTTCGAAGACCACGTCGAGGTCGGCGGCCAGCGTGGTTTCGCCTGGCGACACCGCGGTATCGGCCGCCTTCGCCTCGAACGCCTGCGCCCGCGCCATCATCGGCATCGGCGGACGGAAGCCCTGTTCGCCTTCGCTGATGCTGACGATCCTCCGCACGCGCAGCCCCAGCGTCTTGGCGTACATCTCCGCGCGCGCCTGCGCCTGTTCCAGCGCCGCGCGGCGGGCCTCGTCGTAGGCCGCTTCCGGCTTGTCGACCTCGAAGCTCGGGCCGTTGACCTGGTTGGCGCCGCTCGCCACCAGCGCGTCCAGCACCTTGCCGAGCTTGCCGACGTCGCGCACCTTCAGGCTGACCGTGTTGCTGGCCTGGTAGCCGGTGATGCGCGGCGGCTGGTTCTCCTCGTAGCGGTACTGCGGATTGAGGTTGATGCCGCTGGTCTGGATGTCGCGGTCGGCGATGCCGGCGGCGCGCACCGCGGCCATCACCTTGTCCATCTCCTGCGCGTTGGCGCGCATCGCGGCGTTCGCGTCGGCGGCCTGGGTGACCACGCCGGCGGACACGGTGGCGACGTCGGGCACGCGATGCGCCTCGGCGTGCGCCGCGACCGAGAGCAGGGTGCCGTCGGTCGGCGGCAGGGTCTGGGCGGTGGCGCTGCCGGCGAAGGCGGTGCCGGCGACGAGCAGCAGCAGGGTTGACATGGAAGGGATCCAGCGGACTGCGGTCATGGAGGACTCCGTGCTTGGGGGGAGGGTCGTTGCGATCCGGTGAACGAACCGTGAGCCGGATCGGGGTCAAACCAATGGGTGTGGCGGGCGGACAGGGGGGGCACGCTATCCTTCCACGATGCTGCATCTCGCCTCGCAATCCCCCCGCCGGCGCGAACTGCTGGCCCGGCTGGGACTGCCGTTCACGCTGGTCGACGTCACCGTGCCCGAAGTCCGCGCCCCGGGCGAGTCGGCGGCCGGCTACGTGCGCCGGGTGGCCGCCGACAAGGCGCGCGCCGGCCTGCGGCGCCTCGCGCCGGCGGAGG
>DASRZN010000048.1:0-2771 GCA_035686325.1 Lysobacteraceae bacterium | reverse complement strand
CGTGACCGGCAAGGGACCGATCTACCGCTTCGGCGACGTCGAGGTCGCGCCCGACGCCCAGCGGGCCGACCGCGCCGGCGCGCCGCTGGCGCTCGAGCCCAAGGCTTACGCGGTGCTGGTCGCGTTGCTGGAGGAGGCCGGGCGCGCGCTCGGCCGCGACGAGCTGCTGGACCGGGTCTGGGGCCACCGCCACGTCACCCCGGGCGTGCTGAACCGGGTGATCGCGCAGTTGCGCAAGGCGCTGGGCGACGACGCCGAGCACCCGCGCTACATCCAGACCCTGCACAGCCGCGGCTACCGCTTCATGGCCGAGGTCCAGCGGATCGAGCCGCATCCGGTGATGCCCGTGCAGGACGCGGCTCCGGCCGTCTCGCCGACGCCGGCGACGGTCGCCCCTTACCCGCACGACGACGGCGGCCACCACGACAGCAGCCATGCCGTGTTCCATCGCTGGCGCCTGCTCGCCCTGCTGGCGACGGGCGCCGCGTTGCTGCTGGTGCTGTGGGCCCGCCAGCATCCCGTGGCCGCGCCGCCCGCCCGGGCCTCGATCGCGGTGCTGCCGTTCACCAGCCTGAGCAACGACCGCGACGACCGCTATTTCGCCGAAGGGCTCGCGATCGAGATGCACGACGCGCTGGCAGGGGTCGACGGCCTGCAGGTGGCCGCGCTGCTGTCGCCGCAGGCGGACAACCGCAACTGGGGGGACGCCAGGGCGGTCGGCCAGCGGCTGGGGGTGGCCACCGTGCTCGACGCCAGCGTGCGCCGCGACGGCGACCGCCTGCGCATCAGCGCGCACCTGTCCGACACCCGCACCGGCTACGTGCTGTGGAGCCAGGTCTACGACCGCGCGGCGGGCGACGTGTTCGCGACCCAGGGCGAGATCGCCGGCGAGGTCGTGCACGCGTTGCTCGGCAAGGCGCCCGGCGCCGAGGGCGCGCTCGCCCGGCGGCTGGCGCCGACCACCAGCGTCGCCGCCTTCGACGCCTACCTGATGGGCCTGCAGGCCCTGTGGCGCGCCGAGGACGCCGGCGGCTACGCGCGCGCCGAGCAGGCGTTCGGGCGCGCGCTGGCGGTGGACGCCGGCTTCGCCCGCGCGCAGGCGGGCGTGTGCCGCGCGGAAACCGCGCGCTTCGTCAACGAGCGCGATCCGGGCGCGTACGCGCGCGCGCAGGCGGCGTGTTCGCGCGCGCAGGCGATGGACCCCGGATCGTCGGAGGTCGCGCTCGCGCAGGCCGAACTGCACGAGGCGCACGGCGACAACGCCGCGGCGGTCGAGGACTACGCGCGCGCGGAGCTCGACCCCGCGCGGCGGCCGGCGGTCTACGTCGGCATGGCGATGCTGCGCGCCGGCGAAGGCCGCGAGGATCTCGCCCGCGATTATTTCCGGCGCGCGCTGGAACTGCGCCCGGAGGACCCCGCGATCCACTCCTGGCGCGGCTACCACCTGTACCAGACCGGCGACGTCCGCGGCGCGATCGCGGCGTTCGCCCGGGCGGTCGAACTGGCGCCGGCCAACGCCGGCTACTGGAACATGCTCGGCATGATGCACGTCAACGCCGGCGACAATGCCGCCGGCGCGCGTGCGCTGCGGAAGTCGCTGGCGGTCGAGCCGAACTACCCGGCCTACAGCAACCTCGGCGAGATCCGCTACCAGGCCGGCGACTACGCCGCCGCGGCCGCGTTGCACCGCCGCGCCGCCGAACTGGCGCCGGCCGACTACCTGCCGTGGGGCAATCTCGGCGACGCGCTGCGGGCGGATCCGGCGACCGCCGCGCAGGCGCCGGCCGCGTACCGCACCGCCGCGCAGCGCGCGCGCGCCTACCTCGCCGCCCGGCCCGGCGACGCCACCGCGACCGCGGCGCTCGCCTGGTACGAGGCCGCCCTCGGCCACGCCGACGAGGCGCGCGCGCTGGTCCGGCGCTCGGAAACCGAGGGCACGCACACCGATCCGGCCGAGGCCGCGTTGTACGCGGCCGAGGTGTTCGCCGCGCTCGGCGACGCCCCGCAGGCGCGCGCGCGCATCGCCGCCGCGCGCCGCGCCGGCATGCCCGATACCCGCATCTCCACCAATGCCGTCCTGCGCCGCGCCGGGCTCGTGCCAGGCGACGGAGCATCCTCACCCGCGCCCGCCACGCAGGCGGCGGGCGCCCAGCAGGAGAAGTGACATGCAAGGCAGGCAGACGACAGGCGAAGTGGATGGCAGCGGTTCCACCAACATGGCTGCAATGGGCCAGGCCGGCGCGGACATGGACATGGACATGGGGGGCGGCGGCGGGCTGTCCCCCATGGAGCAGACCTTCACCTACGAGGCGGCCCCCGGCCTGAAGTTCGACATCACGGTCACCGTGAAGCCGTACCCGCCGCCGTCGGCGGGGATGATCGGCGGTGGCGGCACGCGCCCCAAGGACAGGGACGACTAGCCGGCCTCGGGGCACGCGAGCAGCGACAGCTGCTCGGTCTCGCGCACCGGCGCGAAGCTGCGCCGGTGTTGCGGGCAGGGCCCGTGCGCGCGCAGCGCGGCGAGGTGCGCGGGCGTGGAGTAGCCCTTGTGCTCGTCGAAGCCGTACTGCGGCCATTGCGCGTGCAACTCGCGCATCCGCCGGTCGCGGGTGACCTTGGCGAGGATGGACGCGGCCATGATGCAGCGCTCGCTGGCGTCGCCGCCGACGATCGCCTGCGCCGGGCGGCACAGGCCGCGCGGGAGTGCGTTGCCGTCGATCCGGGCGCAGTCGGCGGCGTGGGCCACCGCTTCCAGCGCCAGGCGCATGCCG
>DASRZN010000047.1:0-12165 GCA_035686325.1 Lysobacteraceae bacterium | reverse complement strand
ACCACCGCCGCCGATGCCAACGCCAACTTCGGCGCGGATGCCAACGCCACCAACGCCGCGCAGGCCAGCATGTCGGGCGAGGTCAACGTCACCTCCAGCCCGGGCAACTCGATCAGCAGCAACTACCACGTCGACTTCGGCGCGATGGACGCCAACGGCGACGGCAACATCAGCCGCGGCGAGGCAAAGGGCAATCCGGACCTGACCCGCGAGTTCAAGGTCGTCGACTCCAACCACAACGGCCGCCTGAGCCGCGACGAGATGAAGGGCTGGATCGACTGAGTCGGTAAACGCAACGCAGCGAAGACGGCGCCCCGCAACCGCGGGGCGTCGTCGTGTCAGGCGCCGGACGCGTGCCGCCAGAGCAGGTGCGCGAGCGCCGGCATCCGGCCGGCGAGGCCGAGCAGCGGACCGCGCAGCAGCGTCGTCGCCACGCCGCCGTCGCCGAACAGGCGCTGCAGGCCCTCGAAGGCATGGGCGGCGACCGCGTTCTCGCTGCGCCGCGTGCGCGCCCAGCGGGCGAGTCGTTGCGGGGCGCCCCAGTCGGCGCGCGCGCCACGCGCGGCGCGCACGGTCTCGCGCAGGGCGGCGACGTCGCGCAGGCCGAGGTTGACGCCCTGCCCCGCCAGCGGATGCACGACGTGGGCGGCGTCGCCGACCAGCAGCACGCGCCCGGCGACGTATTGGCGCGCGAGCTGCCGCCGCAGCGGGAAGGCGGCGCGCTGCGAGGCCAGGGTCATCCGTCCCAGGCGTGCATCGAACGCGCGGGTCAGTTCGCCGGCGAAGGCGTCCTCGTCCAGCGCCAGCAGGCGCGCCGCGTCCTCTTCCGGCACGCTCCACACGATCGAGCCGAGGCCGCCGTCGCAGGGCAGCACCGCCAGCGGTCCGCCGGGCAGGAAGCGCTGCCACGCGGTGTCGTCGTGCGGTTGCTCCGTGCGCACGTAGGCGACGATGCCGCGCTGGCGGTAGTCATGGGCGTCACTGTCGATCCCGGCCAGCCGGCGCAGGCTGGACTGCGCGCCGTCGGCGGCGACCGCGATGCGCGCGGCGACGCGGCCGCCGTCGTCCAGCTGCAGGCGCACGCCCTGCGCGTCCTGCGCCAGCGCCGCCACCCGCGCCGGGCTGTGCACGCGCACCCCCGCCGCCGGCAGCGCCGCCCACAGGCGGTCGACCAGCAATCCGTTCTCGACGATCCAGCCGAGCTCGCGCACGCCGAAGGCGTCGGCGTCGAAGCGCAACTCGCCGCCGCCGGCCGCGTCCCACACCCGCATCCGCCGGTAGGCGTGGGCGCGCGCCCGGGCGATGCGCGGCCACACGCCAAGCGCATCCAGCAGCGTGGCATTGTCGGGCGCGAAGGCGAACACGCGCAGGTCGCGGCGCTCCGCTTGCCAGCGCGCCGGTTCGCCCGCTTCCACCAGCACGACCTCGAGCCCGGCGTCGGCGAGCGCCAGCGCGCAGGCGGCGCCGACCACGCCGGCCCCGACCACCGCCACGTCGGCCTGGCCGCGCGCGCTCATGCCCGGCACAACGCCGGCACGTCGCCGCGGTAGCCCATCGCGCCGCCGACCAGCCAGGCCTGCGCGGCGGGCAGGCGGTCGAGCGCGAGCAGGCCGAGGCCGCGCAGCGGCCGCAACAGCGGCGAAGGGTTGGCGCTCAGGCGGGCGAGGCCGTCGGAGAAGGCGAGCGTGCGTGCGCGGTCCTCGCCCCGGCGTGCTTCGTAGGCGGCGAGCAGCGCGTCGTCGCCGGGATCGCCGCCGCGCGCCTCGATCAGTTCGGCCAGGGTGAGCGCGTCGCGCAGGCCGAGGTTGAAGCCCTGCGCGCCGATCGGGTGCACCGACTGCGCGGCGTTGCCGACCAGCACCGCGCGCGGCGCGACCAGCTGCCGCGCGGCGATCCGCAGCGCCGGGTAGCGGCTGCGCGGTCCGACCGCGACGAAGCGCCCGGCGCGCCAGCCGAAGGCGCGCTGCACGCGGGCGAGGAAGGCCGCGTCGTCCAGCGCCGCGACTGCGTCCGCTTCTTCGGCGGCGACGCCGTGCACCAGCCCGTAGTGGCGGTCGGCGCGCGGCAGCAGCGCGGTCGGGCCGTCGTCGCCGAGGCGCTCGAACGCGGTGCCGTCGGGCGCGCGCTCGGCGCGCAGGCGGGCGACGAACAAGGCCTGGCCGTAGTCGCGCTGGTCGGCGTCGATCCCGAGCGCGGCGCGCACGCCGCTGTGGCTGCCGTCGGCGGCGACCAGCAGGCGCGCGCGCACGACGCGTTCGCCATCGGCATCGGCCAAACGCATTGCGCGCGCGCCGTCGCCCATCGTCTCCAGGCCGATGAAACGCGACGGCCGATAACGAACGAGATGGGGCAACTCCCCCAGGCGCGCTTCCAGCGCCTCGCCGAAGTCGCGCGCGACCACGACCTGGCCGAACTCCTCGCGGCCGTAATCCCCTGCGTCCAGTCGCAGCCGGCCGAAGTCGCCGCGGCGGCTGACGTGGATGCGGCGGATCGGCGCGCCGGGCGCGCGCAGCTTCGCCATCACCCCCAGCGCGCGCAGGGCGTTCACGGTCGCCTCGGCGAAGCTCAGGTTGCGCTCGTCGAACACCGCCGGCAGCGCGCCGGCGGGCGTGGCCTCGACCAGGGCGACGTCCAGGCCGAGCCGGTCCAGCGCGATCGCCAGGCTCGCGCCGACCAGGCCGCCGCCGACGATGGCGACGTCGTGCCGGCTAGACGTCATGCCGTTTGTCCTGCGTCGCCGCTGCGCGCGATGGCATCGGATCGGCCCGTGCGGTGGGGTGGGGTATGCTACCGGTTCCCGTGCAGCCGCTCCCGTCCGCCCCGATGAATCGCGTCCCGTCCTCCTTCGCTCCCGGCCCGCTGGTGCTCACCGGCCTGATCGTCGTCGCCGCGCTGACGCGCCTGTTGCCGCATCCGCCGAACTTCTCGCCGGTGGAGGCGATCGCCCTGTTCGGCGGCGCCTATTTCGCCGCGCGCGGCGCCGCGCTGCTGGTGCCGCTGGTGGCGATGCTGCTGTCCGACTTCGCGCTCGGTGTGCTCAACGGCGGCATCTACCTCGACTACTTCACCAGCGCCGGCTTCTGGCTGCAGTACGCCTGCATCGCGCTGCTGGTGGTGGCGGGCTTCGGCCTGCGCGGGCGGGTCTCCGGCGGCCGCGTGCTGGGCTGGTCGCTGGCCGGTTCGGCGCTGTTCTTCCTGGTCACCAACTTCGGCGCGTGGCTGGGTTCGCCGATGTATCCGCAGACGGTCGGCGGCCTCGGCGCGTCCTACGTCGCCGGCATCCCGTTCTTCCAGTGGACCGTGCTCGGCACCCTGTTCTACGCGGCGCTGCTGTTCGGCGGCTTCGCCCTGCTGCGCCGGCGCGTCCCCGCCCTGCGCGCGCAGACGGTCTAGGAGGGGCGTGCAGGGAGCTGGCGCAAGCCTTCGCCTTTCTCCCGTCTCCCGTCCCCCCTCTCCCCCCATGGGCAACCGTCTCTCCAAGATCTACACCCGCACCGGCGACGCCGGCACGACGGGGCTCGGCGACGGCACCCGGGTGGCCAAGGATGCGGCGCGGGTCGAGGCCTACGGCACGATCGACGAGGCCAACTCCGCGATCGGCCTGGTCCTCGCCAGCGAGGTGCCCGAGGACGTGCGCACCTTGCTGACCCGGGTCCAGCACCAGTTGTTCGACCTCGGCGGCGAGTTGTGCATCCCCGGCCACGCGGCGATCACCGATGCCGACGTCGGCGCGCTGGAAGACGCGCTGGACGGCTTCAACGACGCATTGCCGCCGCTGCGGGAGTTCATCCTGCCCGGCGGCGGCGAGGCGGCGGCGCGCTGCCACCTCGCCCGCACCATCGTCCGCCGCGCCGAGCGCGCGACCGTGACCCTCGCCCGCGACGAGGCGGTGCGCCCGGAAGCGGTGCGCTACCTCAACCGCCTGTCCGACCTGCTGTTCGTGCTCGCGCGCGTGCTCGCCCGCGCCAGCGGCCACGGCGAGGTGCTCTGGCAACACGAGCGACGCAAGGGCTGAGCGGCCTCGCGCGCCGCTCCCGCGCCGCCTCCGCATTGCCCGTCCACAAGGGATACGGCAAGCTAGCGGCCATTTTCCGCCCGACGGATGTCCGCGTGCGCCCTGTCTTCCGCCTGTTGCCGCTGCCGTTCTGCATCGCCCTCTCGCTGTCGGCCCAGGCCGCGGACGAGCGGCCGGAAGACTGGAAGCTGTGCCCGGTGGAGGACGCAGTCCCGGCCTTTCCGGACGCGCAGCCCGCGACCACCCGCCCCGAGGCGCGGGTCACCCTGCCGACCAACATCACCGGCGACAAGCTCTCCGGCACCGACGTCCAGCCGGTCTTCAGCGGCAACGTGATCCTGCGCCGCGGCGACCAGTTCCTCGGCGCGCAGAACCTGAAGATCGACAACGAGACCGGCCAGTACGACGCGCAGGGCGACATCCGCTACCAGGACGCCGGCATGCGGCTGGTCGCCGGCGACGCCTCCGGCAACCAGAACGAAGACACCCATCGCCTGGAGGACGTGCGGTACCAGCTGATGTCGCGGCGCGGCAACGGCGGCGCCGAGCACATCGAGATGCAGGGCACGCACGGCGCCCTGTACGGCGCCACCTACTCGACCTGCCCGCCGGAGGACCGCAACTGGGAGCTGCGCGCCCAGCGCATCGACGTGGACACCGAGGAAGGCCTCGGCGTGGCCCGCAACGCGACCCTGCGGGTCGGCAAGGTGCCGGTGCTGTACGTGCCGTGGTTCCAGTTCCCGATCGACGACCGCCGTCGCACCGGCCTGCTCTACCCGAGCGTCTCGCTGTCCGGGCGCAACGGTTTCGACTGGCGCCAGCCGGTCTACCTCAACCTCGCGCCCAACTACGACATGACGCTGACGCCGCGGATCATGAGCGACCGCGGTTTCCAGCTCGGCACGGAGTTCCGTTACCTGGTGCCGGGCGGCGCCGGCGAGATGCAGCTCGAGTACCTGCCCAACGACAAGCTCACCGACCGCGAGCGCGCCGAGGAAATCGCCGACGGCGTGCCGCCGGAGAACCGCCGCGACGACAACCGCGCGCTGTTCCGCTTCCAGGGCTACCAGAACCTCGATTCCGTGTGGCAGGCGCGCGCCAACCTCAACTGGATCAGCGACCCGCGCTACCTCGAGGACTTCAGCAACCGCCTCAACGGCCTGGCTCCGTACTCCGTCGGCAGCGGCGTCGGCCTGTACGGCCGCGGCCCGCACTGGAGCGCCTCGCTCACCGCCGATTACAAGCAGCTCGCCGACTACACGCTGACCCGCAACATCCTGCCGTACAACCGCCTGCCGCGCGCGACGTTCCATCTCGACCAGCCGCTGCTGCCGTGGCTGCGCACCGGCATGGACACCGAAGCGGTGCGCTTCCAGCACCCGACCAAGGACGGCGGCAGCCGGTTCGACTTCAAGCCCTGGATCAGCATGCCGCTGGAAGGGGCGAGCTGGTACGTGACGCCGACCCTGGCCTGGCGCTACACCGGCTACCGGCTGGACGACGCGCTCGCCCAGCAGATCGCGGTGAGCCGCGCCCGCGCGTTCGCCCTGCAGAACGGCGTCGGCCTGACGGCCGAGTTGATCGACAGCTTCCGCGACGACCAGCCCAGCCGCAGCCTGCCGATCGGGTCGATCGATGCAGGGCTGTTCTTCGACCGCGAGAGCGAGATCGGCGGCGAGAGCTTCCTGCAGACCCTGGAGCCGCGCCTGTTCTACCTGCGCGTGCCCTACGAGGACCAGGTCGACCAGCCGTTGTTCGACACCCGCCCGCTGACCTTCAGCTGGGGCCAGCTGTTCCGCGACAACCGCTACACCGGCGCCGACCGGCAGATGGACGCCAACCAGCTGACCCTGGCGCTGACGACCCGCCTGATCCGCCAGGCCGACGGCCGCGAGAAGCTCAGCGCCAGCGTCGGCCAGATCCGCTACTTCGACGACTCCCGCGTGACCTTCCCGGGCGAGACGCCGGTCGAGCGCGGCAAGTCGGCCTGGGTGGTGGGCGCGAATTACGCGGTGAACGACCGCTGGACCCTGGGCGGGTCCTACCAATGGGATCCGAAGTTCCGCCGCCAGGACCTGGCCAGCCTGCGCACGCGCTACCTGATCGGCGACGACGGCGTGGTCAACCTCGGCTACCGCTACCGGCGCAACCTGCTCGAGCAGGTCGATTTCTCGTTCCTGTACCCGCTCTCGCCCTCATGGAGCCTGGTCGGCCGCTATTACTACTCGCTGTTCCGCAACGACGCGCGCGACATCGAGCCCGGCCTGCTGGAAGGCATCGCCGGCATCCAGTGGGACAGCTGCTGCGTGTCGGCGCGCCTGGTCGGCCGCCGCTACATCCACAACCGCGAAGGCGAGCTCGACAACGCGATCGAGCTGCAGATCGAACTCAAGGGCCTGGGCTCCGCCGGACCCGACACGGAGTCGCGCCTGCGCCGTGCTATCCTCGGCTACTACCGCGAGGACCTCTACCTCGTTCCGCCGTCCGAAGCGGGCCAGCCCGCCGACACCGACAACGACGGCGATCCCAACGCCCCCGACGTCTTCCCATGACCCGACTGTTCGCCCGCCTTCTCATCCTCGCGGCGCTGTTCGCCGCGCCCCTGCACGCCCAGCAGGCGCAGCCCGCGGCGCTGCAGCCGCTCGACCGCATCGCCGCGGTGGTCGACGACGGCGTGATCCTGCAGAGCGAGCTCGACCGCGCGGTGCAGAACGTCCATGCCCAGTACGCCGGCCGGCCCGGCCAGCTGCCGCCGGAGGACGTGCTGCGCAGGCAGGTGCTCGAGCGCCTGGTGCTGGTCCGGTTGCAGGTCGCGCGAGCCGCCGAGAGCGGCATCCAGGTGGGCGATCAGGAAACCGACGCGGCGCTGGCCAACATCGCCCGCCAGAACAACATGACCCCGGACCAGCTGCGCGCCCAGCTCGCCCAGCATGGCGAGACGTGGTCCGAGTTCCGCGAGTCGATCCGCGACGAAATCACCATCCAGCGCCTGCGCCAGCGTTTCGCCCAGACCCGGATCAGCGTCAGCGACGCCGAGGTCGATGCCGCGCTCGAAGCCAGCGCCGACAGCCAGCAGTACCACCTCGCCAACATCCTGGTCGCGCTGCCGGAAGGCGCCACGCCGGAGCAGATCGCCACCGGCCAGAAAAAGATCGACGGCATCAAGGCGCTGATCGACCAGGGCGAGATGGACTTCCAGGCCGCCGCCGTGCGCTATTCCGACAGCCCGAACGCACTGGAAGGCGGCGACCTCGGCTGGCGCTCGCTGGACGAGATCCCGGCCGCGTTCGCCAGCGTCATCCGCTCGATGCAGCCGGGCCAGGTGATCGGGCCGACCCGCGGCGCCAGCGGCTTCCAGCTGCTCAAGCTGGTGGAGACCCGCGAGGGCAGCGCCGCAGAGCCGCGCATGGTCACCCAGTTCAACGCGCGCCACATCCTGATCCGCACCGGCGAAGGCGGCCTCGGCGAGGACGAGGCGCGTGCGAAGATCGACACCCTCGCCGCGCGCATCGCCGGCGGCGCCGACTTCCAGGCGCTGGCTCGCGAGAACTCGCAGGATCCGGTCAGCGCGCCGGCTGGCGGCGACCTCGGCTGGTTCACCCAGGACGCCTACGGTCCGGAATTCGGCGCGCAGGTCGCGGCACTGCAGGACGGCCAGGTGTCGGCGCCGTTCAAGACCCAGGCCGGCTGGCACATCGTGCAACGCGTGGGCAGCCGCCAGGCCGACGTCGGCGCCGAGAACCGCCGCGCGCAGGTGCGCGAAGCGATCGGCCAGCGCAAGCTCGAGGACGAGTGGGCGCGCTACCTGCGCGAGATCCGCGGCGACGCCTACGTCGACTACCGCACCGGCGACGACGCGACGCCCGACGCCGCCCCCGTCGCCGCTCCGCCGGCGGACGGCACGGCCGGCTGACATGGGCCCGCGGCTGGCGCTGGTGCCGGGCGAGCCGGCCGGCGTCGGCCCCGAGCTGTGCGTGCGCGCCGCCCAGCGCGCCTGGGATGCGGACCTCGTCGCCTACGGCGACCCCGACACCCTGCAGCGCGCCGCGCGCGCGCTCGACCTGCCGCTGCAACTGCTGCCCGCCGACGCGGCCGGCGCCCCGGGCCGGCTGCCGCTGGTCGCGATCCCCAATGCCGCCCTGCCCGCCTTCGGCACCCCCGATCCGCGCAACGCGCGCGCGGTGATCGCCGCGCTCGAACAGGCCGGCGCCGCCTGCCTGCGCGGCGACTGCGCCGGCCTGGTCACCGGCCCCGTGCACAAGGCCGCGATCAATGCCGGCGGCATCGGCTACAGCGGTACCACCGAACTGCTCGCGCGCCAGGCCGGGCGCGAGGTGGTGATGATGCTGGCCAACGACATCGTGCGGGTCGCGCTCGCCACCACCCACCTGCCGCTGCGCGCGGTCGCCGACGCGATCGACGGCGACGGCCTGCGACGCCAGTTGCGGATCGTGCTCGCCGCGCTGCGCGACGGCTTCGGCATCGCCGATCCGGTGGTCGCGGTGCTCGGGCTCAACCCGCACGCGGGCGAGGATGGCGTGCTCGGCCGCGAGGAGCTCGACGTCATCGTGCCGGCGCTGGACGCGCTGCGCGCCGAAGGCCTGCGCCTGGTCGGCCCGCTGCCGGCCGACACCGCGTTTTTGCCGTCGAAGCTGCGCGGCTTCGACGCGGTGTTCGCGATGTACCACGACCAGGGCCTGCCGGTGCTCAAGTACAGCGGCTTCGAGCAGGCGGTGAACCTGACCCTCGGCCTGTCCTACCCGCGCGTCGCGGTCGACCACGGCACCGCGCTCGACCTCGCCGGCAGCGGGCGCGCCGATCCCTCCAGCCTGTACGCCGCGATCGCGACCTGCGCGCGGCTGGCGCGCGACGGGACGCGGCCGGTGTGAGCGCGATGGACGAGCAGCCGCTCCGCTTCACCGCGCCGCCGAAGAAGGCCTTCGGCCAGAACTTCCTGCACGAACGCGGGGTGGTCGCGAAGATCGTGCAGGCGATCGATCCGCGGCCCGACGACCGCATCGTCGAGATCGGCCCCGGCCAGGGCGCGCTGACCTTCCCGCTGCTGGACCGGCACGGCGCGCTCACCGCGATCGAGTTCGACCGCGACCTGCTCGCTCCCCTGGCAGCCGCCGCGCGGGCGCACGGCGAACTCACGCTCGTCGCGGGCGACGTGCTCGGCGTGGACTTCGGCGCGCTCGCCGATGGCGGCCGCATCCGCCTGGTCGGCAACCTGCCCTACCACCTGTCCTCGCCGATCCTGTTCCACGCGCTCGACCACGCCGCGGCGATCCGCGACATGCATTTCATGCTGCAGAAGGAAGTCGTCGAGCGCATGGCCGCCGGTCCCGGCAGCAAGGTCTACGGGCGGCTCAGCGTGATGCTGCAGGCCTACTGCACGGTGACGCCGTTGTTCACGGTGCCGCCGGGCGCGTTCCGACCGCCGCCGAAGGTCGACTCGGCGGTGGTGCGGCTGGTGCCGCGCGCGCCGGAGACGATCGGCATCCGCGATCCGCGCCGCTTCGCCGACGTCGTCCGCGCCGCCTTTGGCCAGCGCCGCAAGACCCTGCGCAACGCCTTGTCGGGCGTCGCCGACGCCGACCTGATCGTCGCCGCCGGCCTCGATCCGGGCGCGCGGGCGGAGCAGGTCGCGGTGGCCGGTTTCGTGCGCCTGGCCAACTGCGCGGCGCCGGACTGAGCGGCGTCGCACGCCGGCGGCCGGGCGTGACGAATGGCCTACGGGTCCCCTCCGTTCACGCCCCGCCCTTACACTCCCCCGCATGACGGAACACGACGACACGAGCCCCTACCGGCTCGCGATCACGGTTGCCACGCGCTACCTGCCCGCGGATTCGCAACCTGACGGCGATCGCTACGCGTTCGCCTACACCATCCACATCCGCAACGACGGCGCGCTGCCGGCGCGCCTGCTCGGCCGCCACTGGATCATCACCGACGGCAGCGGCGAGGTGCGCGAGGTCGAGGGAGAGGGCGTGGTCGGCGAGCAGCCGTGGCTGCGCCCCGGCGAGGACTTCACGTACACCTCCGGCGCGGTGCTGCCGACCCCGGTCGGCAGCATGCACGGCCGTTACCGCATGCTGGCCGACGACGGCACCCATTTCGACGCGCCGATCCCCGCCTTCACCCTGTGCGTTCCGCACAGCCTGCACTGAGGCGGCGATGGCGACCTGGGCGATCGGCGACCTGCAAGGCTGCTACGCACCGACCCAGCGGCTGCTCGAGGCGATCCGCTTCGACCCGGCGCGCGACCGCCTGTGGTTCTGCGGCGACCTGGTCAACCGCGGCGGCGAGTCGCTGGAGACGCTGCGCCTTGTGCATTCGCTGCGCGCCAACGCGGTCAGCGTGCTCGGCAACCACGACCTGTCGCTGCTGGCGATCGCCGAGCGCACGGAAGAGGAGCAGCGCAAGGTCAACCCGGACCTGCAGCGCGTGCTGCAGGCCGAGGATCGCGACGTGCTGCTGGACTGGCTGCGCGGCCAGCCGCTGCTGCACGCGGACCGCGGACTCGGCTGGATGATGGTGCACGCCGGCCTGGCCCCGAAGTGGACGACCACGCTGGCGCAGAAGCACGCGCGCGAAGTCGAGGAGCGGCTGCGCGGCGAGGACTACCGGCACCTGCTCAAGCACATGTACGGCGACAAGCCGGCGTGGTCGCCGCGGCTGACCGGCATCGAACGCGAGCGCGCGATCATCAACGTGTTCACCCGCCTGCGCTACTGCAGCCCGCGCGGCCGCATCGCCTTCGAGGAGAAGGGCCCGCCCGGCACCCAGGCGGCCGGCCTCTACCCGTGGTACGCGGTGCCGGGCCGCGCCAAACGCGACCTGCGCATCGTGTGCGGGCACTGGTCCGCGCTCGGCCTGTTCATCGGCCACGGCGTGCACGCGATCGACACCGGCGCGGTGTGGGGCGGCAAGCTCACCGCGCTGCAGCTGGACGGCGACGAGCTGCGCATCGTGCAGGTGCCCGGGCGCGACGTGCCCGCGCATCCGCCGAAGCCGCCGCGCCGGCGCCGCCGCAACCGCGGCTGACCCGACGCGGGCGAGCGTCGGCACTGCGGCCGGGCATGTCTGCGGGGACAGCCGCGGACGGCGCGTTGTGCGCGCATGCCGCGGTGCCCATTACCGTGCGCGCTCTTCCCCCCACGCGGCGAGCCAGGCCAGGAAGCCGGCGCGCATCTCCGGGTCGAGCGCATGCCCGCCCGCGTGCAGCCGGGTGACGTGGGCCACGCCGAGCGCCTCCAGCCAGGCGTCGGCGCGCCGCGCCCAGGCCACCGGCAGCTTGTCGTCGTGCAGGCCGTGGGCGACGTAACCGCGCAGCGTGGCCAGCGCCTCCCGCCCGGCGAGCCGCGGTTCGATCTCCGGCAGGATGCGGCCGGCGAGCACGGCGAACCCGCCCACGCAGCCTGGAGTCGTCAACGCGACGCTGGCACTGAGGATGCCGCCCTGGCTGAAGCCCGCGATCGTGGTGCGCGCGGGCGCGACGCCGTAGGCCGCCTGCAACTCGCCGAGGAAACCCACGAGCCCTTGCCGGCTGGCCTCGGCCTGCCCTGCGTCGATCTTCGGGCCGTCCGGGGTGAAGGCGACCTGGAACCAGCCGAACTGCATCGACCCCAGCGTGATCGGCCCGCGCGGCAGGACGACGAGCGTGTCGGCGTCCACGTCGGCGCCGAGCGCGGCGAGGTTGCCCTCGTTGCCGCCCACCCCGTGCAGCAGCACCAGCAGCGACGCGGGACGCGCCGGCGCAGGCTCGAGTACCCGGTGGGCGAGCGTGAAGGCCGGATCGCTGCGCAGCGATCCCGGCATCCGCGGCGGCGATGCGTTCATGCCGCCTCCCGCAGCGCGGCGTCCGCCGCGGCCGGCAGGCCGAAGCCGAAGGAATCCATGGACAGCACGCCGTCGGTCATCCCGCCCGCGATCCGTCGCACCGGCTCGTCGTCCGTGCTGGCGCCCAGCGCGACCAGCAACGGCAGGAAATGCTCCTCGGTCGGGTGTGCACGTTCGGCATGCGGCGCCCGCCGCCGGTAGTCGAGCAGGGCATCGAGGTCGCGCGCGCCGACGGCGTCGCCGATCCAGTCGGCGAACGCCTGGGCGTAGTCCGGATCGCGCACCTGCCGGCGGAATTCGAACAGGTT
>DASRZN010000046.1:0-3544 GCA_035686325.1 Lysobacteraceae bacterium | reverse complement strand
GCCGGAGGCGTGAGCGACCGCGCACTCGAGGAACGCCTGGTCGAGCTCGAGACCAGGCTCGCGTTCCAGGAACAGGCGCTCGCCGAACTCGGCGACGCGCTGGCGCAAACCCGCCTGGAAAACGCCCGCCACGCCGAACTGCTGCAGCGCGCGCTGGAGGAACTGCGCGCCAACCGCGGCGCGCCCTACGCCGATCCGGCGACCGAGCCGCCCCCGCCGCATTACTGACACGTCCCGCCCGGCACGCGAAAAGCGTTCCGCGCCCGCGCGGATTGGGGCATGCTTCCGCCCTTCTTCGCCCTCTCGCAAGCGCAGCACGGCACATGAGCGATTCCCTCCGCGACCAGCTCCTTGGCCTCGGCTTCAAACCGGCGCCGAAGCCCGACAGGAAGCCCGAGAAGCCAGCCGCGCGTGCCGGTGGCAGACCGAAGCCGGCGGAACGGCGCGGCAAGGCAGGGGCGCAACCGCCGCGCGCGTCGAAGAAGTCGCGCGAGGAGATCGACCTCGCCAAGGCCTACGCGCTGCGTGCGCAGCGCGAGAAGGACGAGCGCATCGAGGCGGAGCGACAGAAGCAGGAAGCCGCCCGCCAGCGCCGGGAAGCGCGGGCGAAGCTGGCGGAGCTGGTGCAGGGCAAGGCGCTGAACGTCGCCGACGCCGAGATCGCGCGCCACTTCCCCTACGGCGGCAAGATCAAGCGCATCTACGTCACCGCCGAGCAACTGCCAGCGCTCAACGCCGGCGAACTCGGCGTGCTGCAGCTGGACGGGCGCTACCTGCTGGTGAACGCGGACCTGCTGGTCCAGGCGGAAGCCATCTTCCCCGCGGCGGTCGCGCTCAAGGTGGATCCGGATGCGCCAGCCGAAGAAGACCCCTACGCCGATCCGAAGTACCAGGTGCCAGACGACCTGGTCTGGTGAGGATCAAGGCGAAGGTTCGCCATACGGGAACCGGAAAGGCCGAAGCGCGGGTTTGCTATCGGTTCAGACGAACCAGGCCAGCGCGAACAGGCCCAGCATCGCGAAGGCCAGCATCAGCTTGAGCGCGATGCCGAACACGATGCCCAGCCAGGTGCCGAAGCCGACCCGGGTCGCCTGGCCGAGCACCGCGCGGTCGATCCGTCGCTGGTGCAGCAGTTCGCCCAGCGCGGCGCCGGCGAACGGCCCGACGAACAATCCGATCGGCGCGAACAGCAGGCCGAGCAGCGTGCCCAGCACCGCGCCGGCCAGCGCCAGCCGGCTCGCGCCCACCCGCCGCGCGCCGACCGCCGTCGCCCAGAAGTCCACCGCCAGCGACAGCAGGGTGAGCACGCCCAGCACCACCACGGTGGCCACGCCGATGCGCTCGAATCCGTCGGCCCAGGCCGCCAGCAGCATGCCGCCGAACACCAGCGGCACGCCCGGCAGGGCCGGCAGCACGATGCCGACCAGGCCGACCAGCACCAGCAGCGCGGCGAGCACGTAGAGCAGGGTCATCCTGAGGTCCTGTGGGACGGCGTCGACGGGCTTCCATCATGCACGAAGCCCGGCACGGGCCGGGCTTCGTGGACGAGCGACGCGATCGCGTCAGTTGAGCTTCGGGTTGTTCTCGGCGAAGTATTCGTGGTTGTCGGCGTTGTTCAGGGCGCCGGCCGGATCGCTCGACGCCAGGTTCCTGGCGCCGCTCTGGCCGTAGACGATGTCGTCGGTGCCGGCGACCACGTTGAAGTGGCTGGTCTCGTGGATCAGGGTGCCCGCCTTGGAGTCGGTGCCGGTCAGCGGCGCGCTCCAGAACGCGCGGCAGACGAAAATCTCGTACGGCCGGGTCGGATACACGTAGGCGTAGTAGTTCTGGTTGCAGCCGCAATTGATCTTGATCTGGCCGCCGCTCTGGTCGAGCGCGCCGTCGATCGCGACGAAGTGCTGGCTGGCGGTGCCGTAGCGCGACGAAGTGTAGGCGCCGAACCAGGTCGTGTAGCGCGAGCCGACCGTGCCGCCGGCGAGGTAGCCCTTGGCGTTCTCGGCGTAGGCGCGCGCCTGCACCACCGCGCTGCCGGCGGTGTTGATCTGGGTGCTCGAGCAGCCGACGTAGCTGACCCCGTTCACCACCGTGCCGCCGCCGCCGGGCTTGGTCGGCTTCTTGCGCGCCATCGGCACCTGTGCCTTGCCACGGGCGAAGAACCGCAGCGGCGCGCTGCGCAGCACCATCGGCGTGCCGCGCGCGGTGCGCAGCTGGCGGCCGTCCGACAGCGAGGCGTACTGCAGCGGCGAGGCCAGCACCACCGTGTACTGGCCCGGCTGGCGCAGGTCGTAGTAGTCGGCGAGATCGACCTCGGTGCGGCGGCTCTCGCCCGGGCGCAGGATCGCGAAGTCGGCCGCGGTCGGCAGGCCGCGCTTGATCATCGGGCCCTCGTAGGCTAGCGGCTTGCCGTCCCGGCTGATGCGGAACAGGTTGCCCTCGAGGCTGGCGGCGGGCAGCTGCCACTTCGGCACGCGCGCGACCCGGTCGCTGGTGTTCGTGATGATCACTTCCAGCGTGCCGTCGTGCGCGTACATGCTCACGCGCAGGGGATTCTGCCGGGCCGGCGGCGGTGCGGCGGTGGCCGCGGCGATCGCCCCGGCGAGGACGGCGGTGCAGGCGAGGGTGGCGCTGAGCTTGCCTTTCATTGCGTGATTCCCCAGTCGGGAGTGGACGGACTTCACAAAACTAAACGGTCCGGCCGGGGCGCCGCATCTTGCGACGCAACAGTCGGGGGGCGTATGGCCGGCGGTGGCCCGGTCGGAAACAGGAAGGCCCGCTTGCGCGGGCCTTCGATCCTGCTCCGGGATGCTCAGCGCAGCACGGCGCGGCCGCCGCTGACCCGCACGTAGGAACCCTCGCGGATGCCGTTGAGGTCGTTCTGGGTGATGACCTGGGTGGTGCCGTCGTCCATGCGCACGTAGACGTTGTAGGTCGTGTTGTTGGCCTGGGCGCGGTTCTGGATCGCGTTGCCCGCGACCGCACCGGCGACCGCGCCGGCCACCGTCGCGGTGTTCTGGCGGCCCTTGCTGCTGTCCTTGGCCAGTTCGTGGCCGGCGGCGGCGCCGACCACGCCGCCGAGCACGGCGCCCGTGGCGTTCGGCACGTTGCTGGTGCCGGTGGTGGCGACCTCGATCCGGGTCACCGTGCCGCAGTCGTAGCAGGAGGTGCCGGCGGGCGCGGGCGTCGCCGTGCCGTAGCCGTAGCTGGAATCCGCCGTGGTCGCGCAACCACCGGCCGCGAGCGTGGCGAACAGGGCGCAGGCGCCGATCAGACGAGTGTTCATGCGACTCTCCTCGGAGGGGAAGGGAGGCGGGAGGCAGGCTCCCGGCCGTCATCCATCCTCGGAATGCCGCGGTGAAAGCGGGGTCAACCGGCCGCGCGCCGGACGATCGGCGTCAGCGCGTATTCACCACGCGCAGGCAGTGCGTCGCTAGTTGCGGAAGTCCTGGTGGCAGGCCTTGCAGTCGTCGCCGATCTTGCCGAGCGTGGTGCCGACGCCGGCGCAATTGAGCGGCGGGTTGGCGAGCGCGGCGTCGAGGCTGGCGCG
>DASRZN010000045.1:0-2416 GCA_035686325.1 Lysobacteraceae bacterium | reverse complement strand
AGGCGCTGGCTGGCGGCGCGGTCGATCTCCACCCGCAGGCCGAGCCGGCGCAGGGCGCGATAGTCGGCGTAGCTCGCCTCGGCGCGCGCGGTACGCGCGCGCTCGTCGACGACCATGTGCTGGAAGCGGGTGGCAGCCTGCCGCAGTTCGGCACGGTCGCGGTAGTGCACGGTGATCACCGCTGGCGCCGCTTCGTCGTCCTGCGCCGGCGGGGTGGCGGATACGGCGGCACCGGCCAGCGGCAGCAGGGACAGCAGCAGGGCGGTGCGCAGGCGCATCCGGGTTCCTCGTCGTGGCGACGGGGCACCGTGGCACGGGACCGACCAAGCGCGCGTGAAAGCGCGCCGTGCCTGCTCAGCCGCGGATCACCAGCAGGCGCGGCTCGGTCATGTCCTCGATCGCCCAGCGCACGCCCTCGCGGCCGAAGCCGGAGCGCTTGACCCCGCCGTAGGGCATGTTGTCGACGCGGAAGCTGGGCACGTCGCCGACCACGACCCCGCCGACCTCCAGCCGGTCCCAGGCGCGCAGCGCGTGCGCGAGCGAGCCGGTGAACACGCCCGCCTGCAGGCCGAAGTCGCTGTCGTTGACCCGCGCGAGGGCGTCGTCGAACTCGTCGAAGGCTTCCAGCAGGGCGACCGGGCCGAACGCTTCCTCGCGGTACAACGCGATGTCGTGCGGCACGCCCTCGAGCAGGGTCGCCGGCAGCAACGTGCCCCGGCGCGGGCCGCCGGCGAGGCGGGTGGCGCCGGCGGCCACGGCCTCGTCGATCCAGCGCTCGATGCGCGCGGCGGCGGCCTCGTCGATCACCGGGCCGATGAACACGTCCTCCTCGCGCGGATCGCCCATGCGCAGTTGCGACACGGCGGCCGCCAGGGCGTCGCGCACGGCCTGGTACCGGCTCGCGTGGACGTAGATGCGCTGCACGCCGATGCAGCTCTGGCCGGACTGGTAGTAGGCGCCGGTGACCAGGCGCTGGACGAGCGCGTCGATGGCCATGCCGGGATCCGCGTCGACGATGCAGGCGGCGTTGCCGCCGAGTTCCAGCACGACCTTCTTGCGCCCCGCGCGCGCCTTCAGGTCCCAGCCGACCACGCCGCCGGTGAAGCTGAGCAGGGCGATGCGTTCGTCCTCGACCAGCGGCGCGGCGTCCTCGGTGCGGCAGGGCAGGATCGAGAACGCACCGGCGGGCAGGCCGGTTTCCGCCAGCACCTCGCCGATGATCAGCGCGCCGACCGGGGTGCGCTCGGACGGCTTGAGCACGAACGGGCAGCCGGCCGCGATCGCCGGCGCGACTTTGTGCGCGACCAGGTTGAGCGGGAAGTTGAACGGGGTGATGAAGCTGCAGGCGCCGACCGGCACGCGCTTCGTCATTCCGCGGTAGCCGTGCGCGCGCTCGGACACCTGCAGTTCGAGGACTTCGCCCCCGATGCGGGTCGCCTCGCCGGCGGCGATGCGGAAGGTGTCGATCAGGCGCGCGACCTCGCCGCGGGCGTCGCGGATCGGCTTGCCGGCCTCGATGCACAGGGCGAGGGCGAGTTCCTCGCTGCGTTCGTTGAAGCGGCGAACGCAGTGCTCGAGCACGTCGCGGCGGGCGTCGGGCGGGAACGCGGCCATCGCCCGGCGGGCGTCGAAGGCGGCGGCGATGGCGCGTTCGATCGTGGCCGCGTCCGCGAGCGCGACCGCTGTCGCGCGTTCGCCGCTGTACTTGTCGAGCACGGGCAGGTGGGCGTTGGCGGCGACTGCGCGGTTGGCGAGGTAGTAGGGGTAGCGATCCTTCAACATGGCGCGGTCTCTCCCATTCGCCGGTCGTCCCGCGAAATCCGGAACGGATTTTCCCCCGTATAACCGAAAGCCGCGTTATTGCGATGAAGCGGTGGGCCAGTCGCAAGCGAACCCGGCAAAAAAAGCTGCGCGAGCGCGCCGGGCGGGAGAGGCGGTCAGGACACGCCGTGAATCCGTCCATGGAGGCTCGGATGCGCCCTCCATGGCGCATACGGTCCTGCCCACCTCTCCCACCCGGAACGCCCCAGCATTTCCGCGATCCGGCTTCCCGGACCACCGTTGGGATGCATCGCCCTCAATCGTTATCGGCCGGCTCCACCCGCAGCGGCAGCAGGCCATCCTGCAGGCGCGCGTGCAGGCGCTCGCCTGGCTGCACGTCGCCGGTGGCGCGCACGACGCGGCCGTCCTCGCGCTGCAGGATCGCGTAGCCACGGGCGACCGTCGCCAGTGGGCTGACCGCCTGCAGCGAGCGCGCGAGGCCGCGCAGGCGCAGGGCGTCGTCGCGCAGGCGGCGCACCATCGCCGCCTGCGGGCGCGGCGCCAGCGCGTCCAGCCGCTGCCGTAGGCGCGCCAGGCGGCGTTGCGGATGCGCCGCGCGCAGCACCGCGCCGGCGTGGCGCAGGCGCGCGTGTTC
>DASRZN010000044.1:0-2802 GCA_035686325.1 Lysobacteraceae bacterium | reverse complement strand
CGGAACGGGGGGCTGCGCGAGCGCGTGCTGCGCGTGCGCGGCATGCGGATTGGGCTGGGTTTGCGCGGGCGCGTGGCCCGCATGCGCGGCGTGCGGATCGGGCTGGGCTTGCGCGGGCGTCGCATGCGGATCGGACGCGGCTGGCGTCGTTGCATGCTGCGCATGCCCCGCATGCGGATCAGGCGCGGCGTGCGCGGCCGCGTGGCCCGCATGCGGATCGGGCGCGGGTTGGCCCTGCTCTGTTTGCGCCGGCGCGCCCGCGGACTGAGCCGCGCCGTGCTGCGCATGCGCGGCATGCGTGTCTTCCGGCGGCGGCGTGCCCTGCCCGGCGTGCTGGGCCAGCGCGGGCCAGGCGGCGAGCGCCAGCGCGGTCGCCAGGAGGGTCTCCCCTGCCCTGCGGTTGCGGTGCGTGCGCATGCTCATTCCTCCACCCGCACCTGCCGCATCATGCCGGCCTCCATGTGGTACAGCAGGTGGCAGTGGAAGGCCCAGCTGCCGAGCGCGTCGGCGCGCACGCGGAACGCGCGGCGGGTGCCGGGCGGCATGTCCACCGTGTGCTTGCGCAGCTGGAACGCGCCGTGCTCGTCCTCGAGGTCGCTCCACATGCCGTGCAGGTGGATCGGGTGCGCCATCATCGTGTCGTTGACCAGCACCACGCGCAGGCGCTCGCCGTAGCGGAAGCGCAGCGGCTCGGCGCCGGAGAACTTCTGGCCGTTGAAGCTCCAGGCGAACTTCTCCATGTGGCCGGTGAGGTGCAGCTCGACCTCGCGCCCGGGGGCGCGGCCGTCCGGATCGGCGAAGGCGCTGTGCAGCCTGGCGTAGGTCAGCACGTCGCGGCCGTTGTCGCGCAGGCCGACGCCGGGGTCGTCGAGGCGCGGCGTCGGCATCTGCGCCTGCATGTCCACCAGCGGGTTGCCCTGTTCGCTGGCGGGATGGTCCTGCGCCGCCATGCCGTGCATCGCATGCCCGCCGTGCGCGCCTGGGGCCGCGTCCGCCATGTTGCCGTGGCCCATGTCGGCCATCGACAGGATCGGCCGCGGATCCACCGCCGGCACCGGCGCGCGCAGGCCGCGGCGCGTGGCCAGGGTGCCGGCGACGAAGCCGGTGCGCCCCATGTCCTGCGCGAACAGGGTGAATGCGTCCTGCCCGGCTGGCGTCACCAGCACGTCGAAGGTTTCCGCCGCGGCGATGCGCAGTTCGTCCACCGTCACCGGGTGCACATGCTGGCCGTCCACCGCGACGACGCGCAGCTTCAGGCCGGGGATGCGCACGTCGAAGTGGGTCATCGACGAGCCGTTGATGAGGCGCAGGCGCAGCGTCTCGCCATGGCGGAACAGGCCGGTCCAGTTGGCGCCGCTGGTCAGGCCGTTGAGCAGGTAGGTGTAGGTGTGGCCGTTGACGTCGGACAGGTCGGTCGGCGTCATCCGCATGCGGCCCCACATCGCGCGGTCGGCGAGCGCGGCGTCGAGGCCGTCGCGGCGGGCGTCGCGCAGGAAGTCGCCGATGGTGCGCTTGTAGTGGTTGTCGTAGTCGGACGCCTGCTTCAGCCGCGTGTACAGCGCGCCGGGATCGAGGTCGGTCCAGTCGCTGAGCAGGACGACATACTCGCGGTCATAGGCGAAGGGCTCGGGCGCTAGCGGGTCGATCACGATCGCGCCGTACAGGCCGGCCTGTTCCTGGAAGGCGGAGTGGCCGTGGTACCAGTAGGTGCCGGCCTGGCGCACGTCGAAGCGGTAGTCGTAATGGTCGCCGCGCGCGATGCCGTCGAAGCTCAGGCCGGGCACGCCGTCCATGTTCGCGGGCAGCAGCATGCCGTGCCAGTGGATCGAGGTGTGGTGGCCGTGCGGCGAGCCCGGCGGCAGCGCGTTGCGCACGCGCAGGCGCACGCTGTCGCCCTCGCGCCAGCGCAGGATCGGGCCGGGCACGCTGCCGTTGACCGCGACCGCCGGACGCGGCTGGCCGGTGACGTTGGCGACGATCTCGCCGACCTCCAGCTCGAACATGTTCCCGGACAGCACCGGCGGCGGCGTCATCGCGGCGAACGCGCGCCCGCCGGCCGCCCACAGCCCGGTGCCGGCGACGGCGCCACCGGCCGCCAGGCCGCGCACGAAGCGGCGGCGGGACGGATCGCTGGGGTGGTCGGGAAGCTGCGACATGCGGCCGGTGCGTTCGGGAGGGCTCGTTACTCTAGCTGCCTGCCGCAAGCCGGTGTCGGCACCGGAGCTTGCCGCCGGCTGAATCGCGTGCTGCTGCGCGCGGAGCTTGATCC
The DNA here is from genome assembly GCA_035686325.1 of Lysobacteraceae bacterium. Lineage (GTDB taxonomy): Bacteria > Pseudomonadota > Gammaproteobacteria > Xanthomonadales > Xanthomonadaceae > JABFWF01. The sequence goes on along the minus strand of DASRZN010000044.1, from coordinate 533 downwards.
GGATCAGGGCGGCGCGCCGCCGCTGCGCGATGCTGGCCGCACCGCTCCACGGGAGTCCGCCATGCACCGTGTTGAAGGCAAGGCCTGCATCGTCACCGGCGCCGCGCTCGGCCTCGGCCGCGCCAGCGCACTCCGGCTGGCGCAGGAGGGCGCGCGCGTCGCCCTGTTCGACCTGCACGACGCCGAAGGCGAGGCGCTCGCCGCGGAACTGCAGGCGCAGGGCCACGCCGCCGGCTACTGGCGCGTGGACGTCAGCGACGAAGCTTCCGTCGCGCGCGCGATCGGCGAGGTGGTCGCGCGCTTCGGCGCACTGGACGTGCTGGTCAACAACGCCGGCATCGCCGGTGCCAACAAGCCCACGCACGAGCTCAGCGTCGAGGAATGGGAGCGCGTGCAGGCGGTCAACGTGCGCGGCGTGTTCCTGTGCACCAAGCACGCGATCCCGCACCTGAAACGCGCGGGCGGCGGCAGCATCATCAACCTGTCGTCGATCTACGGCCTGGTCGGCGCGCCCGACGTGCCGTCCTACCACG
>DASRZN010000043.1:0-2607 GCA_035686325.1 Lysobacteraceae bacterium | reverse complement strand
GAGATCCGGCTCGCGCTGCAGCGCGCGGGCCGCTTCCTCGGCCTGGCCGCGCTGGTGTCGGTGGTGCTGGCGGCCGTGGCGGTGGCGATGGCCGCGCGCCGGCACGGCGAGCGCCACCTCTCGGGCACCGCGGTGATGCGCTGCCTCGGCGCCAGCCAACGCACGCTGGTGGCGGTGCACGTGGGCGAACTGCTGCTGCTCGGCGTGGCCGGCAGCGTGATCGGCGTGGCGCTGGCGTTCGTCCTGCAATGGGGCGTCGGCGCGTGGCTGGCGCAGGCGCTGGACATCGCCATCCCGGCTCCCGGCATGCTGCCGGCACTGCGCGGCGTCGGCATCGGGCTGCTGGTGCTGCTGGCCTTCGGCGCGCCGCCGGTGCTGGCGCTGCGCCGGGTGCCGGCGCTGCGCGTGCTGCGCCGCGACCTCGACCGCACCGAACCGTCCGCGTGGCTGGTGACCGTGCTCGGCCTGGCCGGGCTGGCCGCGCTGCTGTGGTGGCAGTCGGGCTCGGCCACACTCGCGCTGGTGCTGCTGGCCGGGCTGGCGGCCGCCTTCGCCGCCTTGGCGCTGCTGGCCTGGGCGCTGGTGGTCGCGGTGCGCCGGCTGCGCGCGCGGCTGCGCGGCAGCCTGCGCTACGGGCTGGCCAACGTCAGCCGTCGCCCGGCCACCAGCGTCGCCCAGGTGACCGCGCTCGGCCTCGGCCTGATGGCCCTGCTGCTGCTCACCTTCGTGCGCACGGACCTGCTCGACCGCTGGCGGCTGAGCCTGGCGGACACCGCGCCCAACCGCTTCATCATCAACGTGCAGGACGACCAGGTGGACGCGGTCCGTGCGCACATCGCGCGCGCCGGGCTGGCGCCGCCCGAACTGTTCCCGATGGTGCGCGCGCGCCTGGTCGCGGACAACGGCAAGCCGGTCACCGGCGCCGATTACGGCGCGCAGGGCGAACGCGCGCGACGCATGGCCGAGCGTGAGTTCAACCTGTCCACCACCGCCGCCCTGCGCGACGACAACCAGATCGTCGCCGGCCGCTTCTGGCAGGGCCAGCCGGCGACACCCGAACTGTCGGTGGAGGAGGATTTCGCGCGCATGCTCGGCTGGGAGCTCGGCGACCGGATCGGCTTCGACATCGCCGGCCAGCGCTTCGAGGCCACCATCACCAGCCTGCGCAGCGTCGAATGGGAGAGCTTCCGGCCCAACTTCTTCGTGCTCGCCTCGCCCGGCGCGCTCGACGGCTATGCCGCCAGTCACGTCACCGCGGTGGTGGTGCCGCCGGACCGGCCCCGCTTCACCGCCGACCTGGTCGCGGCTTTTCCCAACCTTACCGTGATCGACGTCGGCGCGGTGCTGGCGCAGGTGCGCGCGACCGCCGACCAGGTGTCCACCGTGGTCGAAGTGGTGTTCTGGTTCGCGCTGCTGGCCGGCCTGCTGGTGCTGATGGCGGCGGTGAGCGCCAGCCAGGACGAGCGCCTGCTGGAAGGCGCGGTGATGCGCGTGCTCGGCGGCAGCCGCCGCCAGCTGCGGCTGGCGCAGGCGTCCGAGTTCGCGGCGATCGGGCTGCTGTCCGGCGTCACCGCGGCGGTCGCGGCATCGGTCGTCGCCGGCGTGATCGCCGTGCGCGTGTTCGACCTGCCGTGGCAGGCGGACTGGGCGATGGCCGCGGCCGGCGCCGCGCTCGGCATGGCGGCGGCGTTGCTCGCGGGGCTGGTGGCGACGCGGCGGGTACTGGAAACGCCGCCGTCGGTGACGCTGCGCGAACTGGACAACTGACCACCGCGTCGGGCGTCCACGCGGGCTAGCCGCGCAGCAGATTCAATCGCTGCGCCAGCTTCTTGGCCGACACGCCGCCGCGCGCGCCGAGTTCCTGCGCGAACAGCGACACCCGCAGCTCTTCCAGGTCCCAGCGCAGCGCCTGCCAGCCGGGCGCGTCGGCGACGCCGGCGGCCGCCGCGTCGGCGAGCGCGTCGGCGAACGGCTTGAGCTCGAGCATGCGCTGCTGGTCGCGCAACGGATCGCGCTGCGCGCGCTCGGCGCGCAGCGCGAGCGCCTTCAGCCAGCGCGGGTATTCCGCCAGCGCCTCCGCCGGCACGTCGCGCAGGAAGCCAGGCGGGGTCAGCGCGGCGAGTTGCGCGCGCATATCGTCGAGGTTGCCGCTGGCCCAGCCCATCAGCTTCGACTCGAGTCTGGCGCGCACCTTGGCCACGGCGGCGAGGATGGCCTCGGCCTGCTGCAGGCGCGCCGTCGCCTCGGGGAACAGCGCCTTGGCGACGGCGTCGCGGCGCGCGTCGAAGGCGGCGCGGTCGCGCACGTCGCCGAGGCCGTCTGCCGTGAGCGCCGCGAAGGCGCCATCGACCAGGTCGGCGCGCAGGCGGTCGCTGTCCTTGAGGCCGTCGGCGCGCGGCGCCGCGGATTCGATCGCGGCGTACAGCAGCGACGTCTTCGGCTGCACCGGCAGCTGCTTGCGCGCCTGCTTCAGCCGGTCGCCGAGCGCGATCCGCAGCAGCCGGCGCACGCCTTGCGGATGCAGGCGCTGCGCCTCGGCGCGCTCGGCGTGCACCGACAGCGACACGCTGTCGCCGTCGTCCTCCAGCGCGGGATATGCCGGCACGC
>DASRZN010000042.1:0-6684 GCA_035686325.1 Lysobacteraceae bacterium | reverse complement strand
TCGGCGCCGGCACCATCACCTGCAACTACGACGGCGCGAACAAGTCGACCACGACGATCGGCGATGGCGCCTTCATCGGCTCCAACGCGGCGCTGGTCGCGCCGGTCACGATCGGCCGCGACGCCACCATCGGCGCCGGCTCGGTGATCACCCGCGACGCGCCGGACGGCGAATTGACGATCGCGCGCGGGCGGCAGGCCACGATCCCGGGCTGGCAGCGCCCGAAGAAGAAGCCGAAGGCCTGACCGCCTTCAGTCCGGCAGGGTGATGCTCACGCCCAGGCCGCCGCCGTCGCGGTTGACCAGGGCGATGCGGCCGCCGTGCGCCTCGGCGATCTCGCGCGCGAGCGCGAGGCCGAGGCCGGTGCCGTGGCGCTTGGTCGAGTAGAACGGCAGCAGCGCGTTTGCCAGCACCGCCTCGTTCATGCCGCTGCCGCGGTCGAGCACGTCGATGCGCCAGCCATTCGCCAGCCGGCGCAGCACCAGCCGCACCTCTTCCGGCGGCGAGCCCGACTCGTGCGCGTTCTTGAGCAGGTTGAGCAGGGCCTGCTCCATCTGCGCTGCGTCGAAGCGGCCGACGTGGTCGTCGATCGCGCCTTCGGCGACGAATTCGACCTGCGCGCGCAGCTGCGCGACGAACCGCGCCCACGGGATGCTCGCGGTGCGCGGCGCCGGCAGCTTGGCGAAGCGCGCGTAGTCGCGGATGAAGCCCTCGAGGTGGCGCGCGCGTTCCTCGATGGTGGCGAGCGCGTTCGGCAACCGTTCGTGCTGGCCGCGGCGCAGCAACTCGGCGCCGGAGTGGGCGAGCGAGGCGATCGGCGCCAGCGAGTTGTTGAGCTCGTGGCTGATCACCCGGATCACCTTCTTCCAGGTCTGCACTTCCTGCCGGCGCAGCTCGGCGGTCAGCTGGCGCAGCAGGATCAGCTCGTGGTGGCGGCCGTTGAGGCGGAAGTCGCGGCGCGCGAGGTGGAAGATGTCCTCCTCGTCCGCGTCGCCGACCGTGAACATGCCGTCGCCGCCGCGCGCCAGCGCCTCGCGCAGCGCGTCGGGCATCTCGTCCAGCAACGCGTCGAAGGCCTGGCCTTCCAGCCGCTTGCCGTCGCCCACCAGCTTGCGCGCGGCGAGGTTGGCGTAGACCACGTGGCGGTGCGGATCCAGCAGCAACATCGCCACCGGCGTGTGCTGGACCATGGTGTCCAGCAGCAGCTCGCGCTGGACCAGGGCCAGGCGCTGTTCGCGCAGGGCGTCGCCGAGCCGGTTGTGGGCGGCGACCAGTTCGCCGAGGGCGCCGGGGCGGTCCCAGGACAGGCCGAAGCTGAAGTCGCCGTCGCGATAGCTCGCCACCGTGCCGGCCAGCGCGCGGAACAGCGAATGCACCGGCGCGAAGGTACGGCGCACGTGGTAGACCAGCAGCGGCACCAGCAGCGCCGTCGCGAGCGCCGGTGCCATCCACGGCGCCGGCAACAGGGTTCCCAGCCACGCGGTCAGCATCGCGCCGGCGAACAGGTAGGCCGCGGCGAGCACGGTGAACCACACGCTCAGCGGCAGCCGCGGCAGGCGTGGCATCAGTCGCGCCGGATCCCCAGCCGGTCGAGCCGGCGGTACAGCGCCTGGCGCGACAGACCGAGTTCGGCCGCCGCCTGGGCGACGATGCCGTCGTGGCGGGCGAGCGCGGCTTCGATCGCCTCGCGATCCGGTTCGTCCGCGGCGGTCGCCGTCGAGGCAGGCGCTGGCACCGCCGGCAGCCCGAGGTCGCCGGCGCCGATCCGCTCGCCCCGGGCGAGCAGCGCGGCGCGCTGGATCGTATTGCGCAGTTCGCGCACGTTGCCCGGCCAGCGGTGCGCGCGCAGCGCGCGCTCCGCGTCCTCGCCGAGCTGCCTGCCTTCCGGCAGGAAGTGGCGCGCCAGCGGCAGGATGTCGTCGGGCCGCTGCGCCAGCGGCGGCAGCCTCAGCTCGATCGCGTTGAGCCGGTAGTAGAGGTCCTCGCGGAACTGGCCGGCCGCGATCAGCGCCGGCAGGTCGGCGTTGGTCGCGCTGACAACGCGCACCTTGACCGCGCGCTCGCGGTTGCTGCCCAGGCGCTGGAAGCGCCCGGTTTCCAGCACCCGCAGCAGCTTGACCTGGCCGGGCAGCGGCAGGGTGCCGATCTCGTCGAGGAACAGGGTGCCGCCGTCGGCGGCCTCGAACTTGCCCTCGCGCGCCTTGTTCGCGCCGGTGTAGGCGCCGGCGTCGGCGCCGAACAGCTCGGCCTCGATCAACTCGCCCGGCAGCGCGCCGCAGTTGAGGGCGACGAACGGGCCGTCGCGCACCGCCGAATTGGCGTGCACGATCTCGGCGATCTTCTCCTTGCCGGCGCCGTTGGGCCCGGTGACCAGCACCGGCAGTTCCGAGCGCGCGACCTGGCAGGCGAGCGCGAGCACCTCGGCGCTGGCGGGATCGTCGAACACGTAGCCGCGCAGGTCGTGGCCGCGCAGCGCGTCGCGGCGGCGGCGCTCGCCGGCGCGCAGGCGGCTCAGCTCGCCGCGGGTCTCCGCCAGCTCCAGCAGGTTGTTGACCGTCGCCAGCAGCTTGCGGTCGTCCCACGGCTTGGCGAGGTAGTCGGCGGCGCCGGCGCGGACCAGGTCGACCGCGCTCTCGAGGTGGGTCCACGCGGTCAGCAGGATCACCGGCAGGTCGGGGAAGCGCGCGCGGATCTCGCCAAACAGCGCCATGCCTTCCTCGCCGGACGTGGTGTCGGCCTGGAAGTTCATGTCCTGCACGACGAGGTCCACCGGCTCGCGCGCCAGCAGCGCCAACGCCTCGTCCGGCGACTGCACCGCGCGGGTGGCGATGTCGTGCAGCGAGAACAGCGTTTCCAGCGCGGTGGCGACCGCCGGGTTGTCGTCGACGACGAGGATCGTGGGCATGGTGCTGTGCCAGGACTCAGGAGCTAGGGACTAGGGGCTGGGGAAGTGCTTCCGCCCATGCGGGCATCGAGCGACTTTCCCAGCCCCCGCAGCATGCGGCCCAGCTCATCGCAAGCTTGCAGCAGCGTGTCGACGTTGGCCGCTTCGACATATTTCAGGCGCCCCGCGATCAGTAATTGAGTTTCCACTTCAGCCAACGAGCCCAAGCTGATCGATAAAAACCGCATGTATTCGCGGGTCGAGGACCGGGCATGGCCTTCGGCGATATTCGAGGGCACAGAGACCGCGGCGCGCCGGACCTGGGCGGTCAGTCCGTAGCGCTCTTCCATCGGGAAGGTGGAGGAGGCGGCATAGATCGCCATCACCAGTTCCATTGCCTCCTGCCAAACCTTCAGTTCCCGATAACTGCGAATCACGCGCTGTTCCCTAGCCCCTGGTCCCTAGCCCCACTTTACGCGCTGCGCGTCGCGACCGCCGGCGGCACCGCCGCCGCGCGGCGGGCGGGACCGAGCACCGCGGCCTGCCCCAGCAGCCACAGCACCACCGCGCCGAGCGGCAGGTACACGGCGGGCAGCCGCGGCAGTTCGTAGTGGCTCATCAGCAGCTGGTTGATGCCGAACGCGCCGATCATGCCGAGCACGATGCCCACCGTGGCCAGCAGGAAGTTCTCGGTCTGGAAGTAGCGCAGCACCTGGCCGCGGGTCGCGCCCAGCGCGCGCCGCACGCCGATCTGCTTGGTCCGCTGCTGCACCCAGAAGCTGGCCAGGCCGACGATGCCGAGCGCGGTCACCACCAGCAGGGCGACGATCACCGCCACCAGCAGCCAGGCCATGCTGCGGTCCTGCGCGTAATACTTCGCCCTGACGTCCTCGAAGGTACCGTCGCGCATGATGATGCGGCGGCTGCTGGTGCGCTCCAGGGCGGCGAGCGCGGCCTTCAGCACTTCCGCGCGGCGCGCCGGGTCGGTGCGCAGGACGTAGCGGCCGACGGTGATGTCCTTGGTCGGCAGGATGATCGAATAGCCTTCCTCCGCGGCGCCGCCCACGTCGTTGGGCCGGATCAGCCGGTCCACCACGCCCACCACGCGGTGCGGCACGTCGTCCGCGTTCCAGCTGTAGATGTTCTTGCCGACCGCGCTCTGGCCGGGGAACAGCTTCTCGGCCACCTCGCGGGAGATGATCACCGCGGGGATCGCCAGCTTGGCGTCCGGCTTGTTGAACGCCTCCCAGTCGACGTACTCGTCCGGGGTGAAGTCGCGGCCCTCGACGATGCTGAGGCCGAGGGTCCGGACCAGGTCCTCGCCGAGGTAGACGGCGCTGTTCATGTTCGGCTGCTGCTGGTCCGGCTGCAGGTTGATCGAACTGTTCCAGGACGAGTTGTCGAACGGCACGTGGTTGAGCGCGGTCGCGGCCTTGACGCCGGGGATCGCGCGCAGCGCCGCGATATCCTGGCGCACCATCGCGGTGGGGTCGTCGTTCTTGCCGATGCCGGTGAGGTTGATGCGCACCAGCTCGCTGTCGGCCATGCCGGTCGGGCGCTGCATGCGCTCCAGGCGCTGGTTGATCAGGAACACGGCGTTGCAGATGATCGCGCACGACAGCGCGATCTCCAGCACGATCAGCGCGGACGCGGTCTTGTGCCGGCGCAGCGTGGACAGGATCGGACGGATATCCATGGTGTGTCTCCGGAAGGGGGCCGTCACTGGCTCTTGAGCTGGATCGCGGGCGCGACCTGCATCGCCCGCCAGGCCGGCAGCAGGCCGGCCAGCACGCTGCTGGCGAGGGCGATGACGAAGGTGGTCAGCAGCATCGCCGGGTCGAGGCGGGCGAGCTCGGCGTAGTCGGCCGGCTGCTGGCGCACCGCCCACAGGCCGAGCAGCGCGAGGCCGAGGCCCGCGATGCCGCCGACCATGCCGATCGCGCCGGCCTCGACGAGGTACTGGGCGAAGATCGCGCGGCGCGAGGCCCCGAGCGCGCGACGCACGCCGATCTCGGAGGAGCGGCGCATGAACTTCGCCAGCAGCAGGCCGACCGTGTTGAGCAGGCACACCGCGAGGAAGCCGAAGGCCAGCCACATCTGCAGGCGCACGTCGCCCGGCACCGCGTTCTTGACCTCCAGCCACTCCATCACGCTGTGCAGGCGCACGTTGCTGGGCCGCTCGAAGCGGCCGGCCGCGCGCTGCTGGTTGGAGTAGTTCTCCAGGTAGCGGCGGTAGTCGGCGACCTTGGCCGGGCTGTCCAGCTCGACCCAGTACTGCAGCCAGGAACAGGGCGCGTTGATGCCACGCGGGCCTTCCGGGTCGGAGCCGGTGTCGCCCCAGCAGTTCATGTTGCCCTGGCTGCCGAAGTCGAGCGCGCGCGAGGTGGAGAACGGGATGAAGACCTGCTCGACCTCGCTGAAGCGGTCGTTGGTGAGGTCGTAGAACTTCGGCGTCGGCCGCCAGTCGTCGAGCACGCCGACGATGCGGAACCGGGTTTCGTTGGCGAGCAGGGTCTTGCCGACGCTGTTGCCGCCGCCGAACAGCTTGTCGTTGAGCGCGCCGGAGATCACCGCCACCCGGGCGCGGGCGTCGTCCTCGGTCGCGCTCCACGGCGCGCCGTAGCGGAACGGCACCTCGAACATCGGGAAGAAGTCGGCGCTGGTGTAGCGCGAATCCACCGAAAACGGCTGCAGCTTGCCGTCGGCAGACTCCACCGCGAGCCCGCCGGCGGTCATCACCGCCTGGCGGTCGCCGCGCTTGTCGCGCAGCAGCGCCTCGGCATCGAAGCGGGTCATCTGCTCCTCCGGTTCCTCGCCCGGGGTGAAGCCGCGCGCCGAGCGCGGATCCACGCGCGGGTAGAACAGCTTGTCGCTCTTCTGCGGGATCGGGTCGCCCGACAGGATGTGGAACACGGTCAGGGTGGTCATGCTGGCGCCGATGCCGAGCGCGATGGCGAGCACCATCAGCGCGGTCAGCGCCTTGTTGCGGCGCAGGCTGCGCAGCGCGAGGTCGATGTAGTAGCCGAACATATCGGGGCTCCGTAGGGCGGCCTGGCCGCCGTCACGCGATGGACAGGGGGCGCGCCGCTCAGCGCGCCGCCGCCGACGCCGCGACCCGGCGCAGGCTCGGCTCGACCGACAGGTCGGTCGCCATGCCGTCGACGATGTGCACGTTGCGCTGCGCGCGCGCGGCCAGTTCCGGATCGTGGGTGACCATCACGATGGTGGTGCCGGCGGCGTTGATTTCCTCCAGCAGTTCCATCACCCCGCGCGCCATCTGCGAGTCGAGGTTGCCGGTCGGCTCGTCGGCGAGCAGCAGGCGCGGGGTGCCGGCCAGCGCGCGCGCGATCGCGGCGCGCTGCTGCTGGCCGCCCGACAGTTCGGTCGGGTAGTGCTTCATCCGCGAGCCGAGGCCGACCTTGCCCAGCGCCTCCTCGATCCGCTGCCGGCGCTCGGCCGCGCCCATGCCGCGGTAGCGCAGCGGCACGTCCACGTTGTCGAACAGGTTGAGGTCCGGGATCAGGTTGAAGCTCTGGAAGATGAAACCGATCTTCTGGTTGCGCAGCTTCGAGCGGGCGTCGTCCGACAGCCCGCTCACGTCCTGCCCGTCCAGCACGTAGGTGCCGCCGGTGAAGGTCTCCAGCAGGCCGGCGATGTTGAGGAAGGTGGTCTTGCCCGAGCCGGATGGCCCGGTGACGGCGACGAACTCGCCCTCCTTCACGTGCAGGTCGAGCGAGCGCAGCGCGTGCGTCTCGACCAGTTCGGTGCGGTAGACCTTGGTGACCTGGCGCATGTCGAGC